>JBPCLI010000034.1:0-16382 GCA_051003415.1 Chthoniobacterales bacterium
AGCCGATGGATCAACCACGGGTAAGCGTGAAATGCGAAGATGACCGGCTTGTCTTTTGTGAAAAGTTCGTCGAAATCGAGCTCGCTCAAGCCGTGCGGATGTTCGCTGTGCGGCTGGAGTCGCATGAGATCGACGACGTTGACCACGCGGATCTTCAGCTCCGGCAGGTGCTCGCGCATGATGGAAACCGCGGCGAGTGTTTCGAGAGTCGGGACGTCACCGCAGCAGGCCATAACAACATCGGGCGCGACGTCCTGATCGCTGCTCGCCCACGACCAAATGCCGATGCCTTCTGTGCAATGTTTGACTGCGGCGTCCATCGTGAGCCATTGCGGTGCCGGATGTTTGCCGGCGATGACGACGTTGACGTAATGACGGCTGCGCAGGCAGTGATCGATGACCGAGAGAAGACAGTTGGCGTCCGGCGGGAGATAGACGCGCACGACCTCCGCCTTCTTGTTCACGACGTGGTCGATGAACCCGGGATCCTGGTGGGTGAAGCCATTGTGATCCTGACGCCAGACGTGAGAAGCGAGCAGGTAATTGAGTGATGAAATCTTGCGCCGCCATGGCAGGCCCGCCGTGACCTTCAGCCACTTTGCGTGCTGGTTGAACATCGAGTCGATGATGTGGATGAACGCTTCGTAACAATTGAAGAGTCCGTGGCGGCCGGTGAGCAGGTAACCTTCGAGCCAGCCTTCGCATTGGTGCTCGCTCAGCATCTCCATGACGCGTCCGGCGGGCGCGAGCCATTGGTCGTTAGGCACGGTGGCGGCGTCCCATTGCCGATTGGTCGCGCCGAAGAGTGCTTCGAGACCATTGGAGAGCGTTTCGTCCGGACCGAAAACGCGGAAGTTTCTCTGGTCCTGGTTCAACTTCGCGACGTCGCGCAGGAAAGGCCCGAGCACATGGGTGTCGCCGATGCCGCGAATTCCCGGCGTCGGCACATCGACCGCGTAATCGCAGAAGTCCGGCATCCGCAAATCGCGCAACAGGATTCCACCGTTGGCGTGAGGATTTGCGCCCATTCGCCGTTCGCCGTTGGGCGCGAGCTCGGCCAGCTCCGGTTTCAAACGGCCTGACTCGTCGAAGAGTTCCTCCGGCCGATAACTCCTTAGCCAATCCTCCAACAACTTAAGGTGCTCAGGATGCGTGCGCGGGTCGGAGATCGGCACTTGGTGCGCGCGGAACGTTCCTTCGATCTGCAACCCATCGACCACCTTCGGCCCGGTCCAACCCTTGGGCGAGTTGAGCACGACCATTGGCCAGCGCGGACGCGTGAGGTCGCCGTTGGTGCGGGCGCGCTCGTGGATTTGTTTGATCTGTTCGACTGCCGAATCCAGCGCCGTGGCCATCGCTTCATGCATGAGCGCGGGCTCGTGACCTTCGACAAAGATCGGCGCCCACCCATAGCCGTGAAGTAACTGCTCCAATTCCTCATGGGTGATGCGGGCGAGGACCGTCGGATTGGAAATCTTGTAGCCGTTGAGATGAAGAATCGGTAGAACCACGCCATCGGTTGCCGGATCGAGAAACTTGTTCGAATGCCAGGCCGTGGCCAGCGGACCCGTCTCCGCTTCTCCGTCGCCGACAACACAAGCGACGATGAGATCGGGATTATCAAACACCGCGCCAAAGGAATGACTCAGCGAGTAGCCTAACTCGCCGCCTTCATGGATCGAGCCGGGCGTTTCCGGCGAGGCGTGGCTGGGAATGCCGCCAGGAAACGAAAACTGGAGAAAGAGCTTTCGCAGCCCAGCCTCATCCTGGCTGATGTTCGGGTAAACCTCGCTGTAGGTGCCTTCGAGGTAAGTGTTGCCGACAACCGCGGGTCCGCCGTGCCCCGGGCCGGAAACATAAATCATATCCAGGTCGTATTTCTTAATGACCCGATTCAAGTGCGCGTAGATGAAGTTCTGGCCCGGCGTCGTGCCCCAATGACCCAGGAGCATGTGCTTCACGTCCGTGAGAGCAAGCGGGCGTTTCAAGAGCGGGTTATCGAAGAGATAAATCTGGCCGACGGAGAGGTAGTTAGCCGCGCGCCAATAGGCGTTGATCTTTTCGAGCAGGTCGGATGGAAGTGTCTTCTCCCCTTCAACCGAGAGCTTTTCGTTCGATTCATTTTGCGGTTTCGTAAGATGGCTTCGTTCGGAATCGATTGGTATGTTCATGGTGATGTTTCTTTTCGGTCGGTCGGACCCGGCGCGCAGGCGATGGGCGCTCGTCCGTTCGCCTTGAAAAGCATCGGGACCAGGGGTTTTCCCGCTAATACCTTCCGGGCGCGAGCGTGATAGCCGAAAGCTATGGCGGTTCGTCGCGCCCGCTGCCCCCGAAACCCGAAGCTCTAGTTCGCTTCCTTCAGTTTCCGATAATGGCGGATCAGATTGTTCGTCGAACTGTCGTGTTTGAGACGCGGCGTTGTCTTGCTCTCCAGTTCGGGAACGATGCGCTGAGCGAGCACCTTGCCCAGTTCGACGCCCCACTGATCAAAGGAATCGATATTCCAAATCACGCCCTGCGTGAAGACGCTGTGTTCGTAAAGCGCGACGAGTTTGCCGAGAACTTCGGGCGTGAGCCGGTCGGCCAGGATCACGTTGGACGGAAGGTTGCCCTCGAAGAACCGACGCGGCACGAGCCAGGCCGGCGTGCCTTCCGCTTTCACTTCCGCGGCTGTCTTGCCGAAAGCGAGGGCCTCGGCCTGCGCGAAAACATTCGCCAAAAGAATGTCGTGGTGTCGACCGAGCGGCGTGAGCGCGTGACCAAAGGCGATAAAGTCACAGGGAATGAGCCGCGTCCCTTGGTGAATCAATTGATAGAACGAATGCTGGCCGTTGGTGCCGGTTTCGCCCCAATAAATCGGTCCGGTCTGATAATCGACTTTCTTCCCGGCGAGCGTGACGTGCTTACCGTTGCTCTCCATGGTGAGCTGCTGCAGGTAGGCGGGAAAGCGCTTCAGGTATTGCTCGTAGGGTAGGACCGCGACGGTTTGCGCGCCCAAAAAATCGTTGTTCCAAATCGAAAGCAGTCCCATCAGCGCCGGCAGATTTTTCTCGAATGGTGCGGTGCGGAAATGCTCGTCCATCTCATGAAAGCCTTTGAGCAGCGCACGGAAATGGTCGGGTCCAATGGCCAGCATCGTCGAAAGACCGATGGCCGAATCCATCGAGTAGCGTCCGCCAACCCAGTCCCAGAAGCCGAACATGTTTACGGGATCAATGCCGAACGCGGCCACCTTTTCCGCATTGGTCGAAACCGCCGCAAAATGTTTGGCCACGGCTTTCACGTTGCCACCCAGTCCTTTGAGCAACCAGTCACGCGCGCTTTGCGCATTCGTCATCGTCTCCAGCGTAGTGAAGGTTTTGGACGAAACGATGAAGAGCGTTTCCGCCGGCTCGAGATCGCGAGTCGCTCCCGCGAAATCAATTCCATCCACGTTGGAAACGAAGCGGAACGTAAGGCTTTGTTTGCTGTAATGCTTGAGCGCTTCATAAGCCATGACCGGGCCAAGATCGGAACCGCCAATACCGATATTGATCACATTCTTGATTCGCTTGCCGGTGTGCCCCTTCCACGCGCCGCTCCGAATGCGCTCGGAAAAAGCGCTCATCTTCTCGAGCACGGAGTGAACTTCAGGCACGACATTTTTTCCATCCGTCATGATGGTCGCGCCTTTCGGCCCGCGCAGCGCCACGTGCAGGACGGCGCGATCTTCCGTCACGTTAATCTTCTCGCCACTAAACATGGCGGCGATCCGGCCGCTCAAATCAGATTCCTTGGCTAGCTGGATCAGCAGTTTGAGCGTCTGGTCGGTGACTCGGTTTTTCGAGAAATCGAGAAAGAGTCCGGCGGCTCGAGCAGTCATTCGCTCACCGCGTTTGGAATCATCGGCGAACAGTTTTCGCAGATGCAGATCTTGGATCTTCTTGTGGTGGGCGACGAGTGCCTTCCATGCCGGTAGCTGGGTGAGGGGTTTGATGCTGGTCTTCATACGCATGCGTCTTTCGATTACTTTACTCGTTAGGTTAAGCGGCGTGCTTGAGCGCTTCGCTTTTCGAAGCTATCACCCCCAGTAGCTCGTTCCAGGATTTCACGAACGACTTCGCGCCTTCCTCTTGAAGTTGAGCGGCCAGTGCATCCACGTTTACGCCGGCTTCGGCGAACTCCTGCAAGACCGTTTCGCAATCGCCGCCATCGGGCGCCATGATAGGGCCGAGTTCACCGTGATCGGCAAGAGCCTTCAACGTTTCCTCGGGCATCGTGTTCACCGTGAACGGCGCGGCGAGGGCCTTGATGTAGAGAATTTCGGAGGCTTCTGGGTCCTTGGTGCCGGTGCTGGCCCACAGTAATCGTTGTGGTCGAGCACCGGCATTATACGCGCGCTGCCAAGGCGATTGATTCAAGAGTTCGAGGTAAGCCTTGTAGATACGACCGGCAATCGCTATCCCGACCCGGTTGCGCAAGGCTCGCGGGACTTTGTCCGCCACCGCGACATCCCAGCGGCTGATGAACATCGAGGCGACGGAACCGACTTGCGGATTCAGTCCCGCATCGATCCGACGTTCGACGCCGCGCAAGTAAGCGTCCGCCGCCGCGACGTATTGCTCGCGCGAAAAGAGAAGCGTTACGTTGATCGGCACACCCGCAAAAATTGCCTCCTCGATCGCCGGCAGACCTTCCTTTGTACCCGGGATTTTAATGAACAAATTGGGCCGTCCCGCCCGCGCGGAAAGTTCCCTGGCGGCGGCGATGGTGGCGGCCGTGTCATGCGCGAGCAAGGGCGAAACCTCGAGCGAGACCCATCCGTCCACGCCATTGGTGTGGTCGTGAATCGGCCGGAAGAGGTCGGCTGCCCGGGTGAGATCTTCCAGCGCCAGATCAAAGAAAAGTGCTTCGCCGGTTTTTCCCGTCGCCAGCTCCTCGCGGATCGCAACATCGTAGGCGTTACCTTTCTTGAGGGCGTGGTCGAAAATGGTTGGGTTCGAAGTCAGCCCAGTGACCGACAGTTCCTCGATATAACGCTTGAGCGTGCCGCTCTTCAGAAGGTCGCGCGTGATGTTATCAAGCCAGAGACTCTGGCCGAGGTTGTGCAGCTCTTGTGTGGCTTTCATAAGGTTCGTTAGGTCTTTCTGCTTGCGGTTATCATGGAATCGATGGACACGGGTTTAGCTCACGGCGCTGTAGCTGGCAAGGAGTATGGAGCCGACCCGGCAATCAACAGCGAGGGCGGTTGTTTTTTATATCAATCCCCACACCGGGCCGAGTCTAATACCTTGTCAACAACCCGCCAATAGCCGCAGGCTATGGGGCACTGCCGTTCGCCTCAGAGATTAGCCATTTCTAACAATCGACAGACCGAACGTGCAATCATCAGCTCCTCGTCCGTGTGAATCACGCGAACTTTTACTCGGCTTGCCTCGGTGGAAATCACTGCTGCCGTCTGCGCATTGCGCGATTCGTCTAGTTCGATCCCGAGGAAACTCAGCCCCCCGCAAATACGCTCACGAACGAGCGGCGCGTTTTCACCGATGCCGCCGGCGAAGACCAGCGTGTCGAGCCCGCCAAGCGCGGCGGCATAAGCTCCGATCCACTTTTTCGCCTGATAACAAAACAGCGCCACAGCTTCCGTTGCTCGCACGTCGTTTGTTTCCCGGTCGAGCAAGTCCTTCATATCGGAACTGATCTCGGAAACGCCAAGCAGCCCAGATTCGTGATTTACCATCCCGTCAAATTGCATCGGGCTCATTTTTTCGGTGCGTGCCAAATAGCCGACCAGTCCAGGATCCAGATCACCTGAGCGCGTGCTCATGACCAACCCCGCCGCCGGCGTAAAAGCCATGCTGGTGTCGATGCTCTTGCCGTCGCGAACGGCGACCATGCTCGCACCGCTTCCGAGATGCGCGAGAATCACGCGGCCTTTCGTGGCCGCCGGATCGCCGAGGCGCACCAGTTCTTCCATCATATAGGCATAGGACAACCCGTGAAACCCGTAGCGTTGGACTCCATTCGCTTCATAGCGACGCGGGATTGGAAGTAACTTCGCCACTCGCGGCATGGAGGTGTGAAACGCCGTATCGAAACAGACTAACTGTGGCGGTTTCGGATGTCGCTGGCGGAACGCTTCAATCAGTTCGATCTCGTACGGCAAATGGTCCGGGTCGCAGGGGCTGATACGCCGCAGTTCATCGAGCAATTCCTTTGTCACCAGCTCGGGCGCGGTGTGTTGCATGCCATGGACGACCCGATGTCCCACCGCCCGGACTGATTCGAAGCTCTTCTGACCTTCGAGCCAATCTATCAGGAACTTCACTGCCGCCCTGTGATCGGCGGCGGGGAGTTTACGGCTTTCTGGCTCTTTCCCGGTGGCGGCATTCAAGGTGAAAGTGGTTCCCTTCAGGCCGATGCGATCAATCTGTCCGTGTAGCTCTCGCGTCAGCCGTCCACCGGCCCGGTAGATCGCGAACTTGATGCTGGACGACCCGCCGTTGATGGCCAGGATTCGGGCGGCAGTTAGTTTCATGTGTCTCGCATCGGCGGCGTGTGCTCCAGATTTATGGCGCCGAGTGTTCGGCCGCGGAGGGAAGCGGCCGTTTGCGCGACTCAAGAAAGGCGCTGAGATCGGCCAGCTCTTCGGGTTTCAACGATTTGCCAAAAGCGGGCATGTTTACGCCCCCATTGACGATGCGAATGATGATGTCGCCGTGCGTAAGGCGATCGCCGACATAGGTGAGCTCGGGGCCGCGCCGACCGCCGTGACCTTGGACGAGATGGCAATTGAGGCACGCTTTGCTTTGGAAGAGACGCGCGCCTTCGAAGACTGGGCCGCTGGTCGCGCCGATGATTTCTGGCGTCAGTGGGACGGGATCGAAATTTGGCGACCAGGGCGAGCGCGCGCCCGCGATCCAAAGCGAGCCGATCATGATGACGCTGAGGAGGACGACCGCGATCGACCAGGGCCGCCGCGACGGTGCGCGTTCGCCCCGGTTGTTGAGGATTGGAACGACGAGTAAGAGCAGGCCGATCACGACCGGGCCCAGGATCATAACGTAGCCTTCCAATTGGGGCGGGATGAGTGCGAGAACGGCGAAATACCAGAGCAAATACCAGTCGGGGCGCGGGTCGGCTTGCAGAACGCTGGGATCGGGTGGCTTGTCCAGCGCAGGCGGGCCGACATAGAGCGCGAGCAGCACCAGCACGATGATCAATCCAGTGCCGACGATGAAATCTCGCCACGCGCCGTCGGGCCAGAATGGATGTCCCGTTTTTTCGAGCACCTCGTGGTATTCCTTTTCGTAAGTCTCGGGATGAACCGGCTTGCCGGCGGTGGGCGGTTCCGCGATGCCGTGGCGCAAGACGAGCCGGAGATGGAGCGCGATAAAAGCGATAAGCAGCGCCGGCACAAGAAAAACATGGATGGCAAAAAAACGGCTCAAGGTAGCGCCGCCGATCGTTGTACCGCCGAGAATGAATTGGGCGAGCCAGTTCCCGATGAGGGGAACGCGTCCGGCCTGTTCCGCCGCCACCACGACCGACCAGGTGGCGTTTTGGTCCCATCGCAAAAGCTGGCCGGTGAATCCCATGATGAGCGTGAACGCGAGAAGTAACACGCCCGTCGTCCAATTCATCTCTCGCGGGAATTTGTAGGAGCCGAAGAGAAAGGTCTGCGCCATGTGCGCGCCGACCATCAACACCATGGCGGAGGCGCCGAAGTAGTGCAGGGCGCGGAGGAAGTTTCCGAAGGGCGCGTCGTTGGTGATGAACTGCAGTGTCTGATAAGCTTGCGAAGCCGAGGGAACGTAGGAAAAGGCGAGCGCGACACCGGTCACAACCTGAACGATGAACGCGATCATGGTTGCGCTGCCGAAGACGTACCACCACCTCGCGTCATGCGGCACGAGGTGTTTGGCCGACGGGACGATGAGATCAGCAATGCCGAGCCGATTATCGAGCCACTGCCAGGCGGTCACGAAGACGCGCTTCATAGCGTGCGCATGATCGGAATTGGAGACGCTTTGATCTCCACTTTGCCGCCGGCGATTCGCACTTCATGGCGTTGCAGCGGCTTCGGCGGCGGCCCCGCGGCCACGGTCCCATCTCCGTAATAGACGCCGCCGTGACACGGGCACATGAACAACTTCGCGTCCGAGAGCCAGCGCACCGGACAACCCATGTGGGTGCAGTTAACCGCGAACGCGATGAAGTGCTCTTCGTCCTCGCGGCGCAACCACGCCGCCGTCTTTGCAGTGATGCCCGCCCAGGGCAGCGACGAGGGATCGACAATAGTCACGTTCACCGTCGAGCCAATGACGAAATCACCCACCTTGCCGACCGGGACCCATTCTGAAGGCGCCTTGCGAAAGAGCGGGGCCAGGACAAACCCGACGACTGGGATTCCAAGAAGTGCCGCGCACACGCCACCCAGGCCGAGACAAACTTTTTCGAGAAAACGCCGACGATTCATCTTCTCCGGCGTGGCTTGAAGGACAGGGCTGGGTTCGTTAGTCATGTTTTCGTCCACGACGCATCTCACTAATCCAACCCGCGAGCGAAGCGATGAAAAGTCCGGCGCCGACCGCGAGGATGACCGTTGAAGTGACAAAGCCCCAAAAGAAAAACGCCGTGCCCATGGCCAGACCAGCTGGGAAATAATTCGGTCGCGGGAGATTCTCGTGCGGGAGCACTTCCCAATCGGGATGCGCGGGATCGGGCTCGTTGTTCATGAAAGTTTCTCCGTCACCGGACGCACCGCGACTTCTCCGAACCAGCGCGCGATCTGGAGAAATATCGCGCCTAAATAAATCAGGCACATCGGCACCCACATCAGCAGCCCGCCGACCTGCTGATCCTTCTCCGGCGTAAAACCCCAGACATTTTGAATCATCGGCAGAAGGCCAAGGCGATCCGGCGGCGGCATCGAATAGATCGAGCAGACCGTTACCGGCGAAAAAGTGAGAATCATTCCCAGCACACTGCAGGCGACGCAGGCGCTGAAGAGATAGAGAACGGCGCCCGGCGGCGAAAGCCTCTCTGCCTCTCGCGGCGCCAGGATTTGCCGCCAGAAAAGCGTGCCGAGAACAACCAGCGACCCCGTCTGCAGCGCAAACATCGGCCGGGAAGAAACCGCGGCGTTGCAAAGCGTGGGCCAATGCCAGACCCACATCGCGCCCACGCCGGCCATCCATCCCACCACCGGATGCTCGAGAAAGCGCGGGCGCAGCGTGGGGGAAAGAGATCGCGGCAGACTAAGGAGCAAGAGTGCCGGAACGAGCAGGAGCAGAAGAATGTGCTGCACCATGTGCGCGCTGAAGAGATAGCCATCGGCCAGCGTGTTGATGGGCGAAAGCAGGGCGAGCAGAAACACGCCAAGACCCGCTGCGAACCACCCGATGCGTGGATGAAAACCAAAGGCGGCGAAGTAGCCACCGAGCGCCGCTGCACAGGTCAATAGCGCCAGCGGATTCCAGGTCCAGGCCGAGGTGAAGAATTGTTCGGTGGTCATTTCGTTAGTCTGGAAGGATCAGCGGAATAACCTGCCGGCCGTTTCGACGGTAGGTCCGAAAGTCGCTGTCGGTCGTGAAAACGACCGTGTCGTCGGTCTTCTCTGCCATTCGCACGAGACAAGCATCAGCAAAGCTCATCGGCGTGTCGTGGTAACGCCGGAGGAGACGGAGCGTTTCGACCAGTTCATCCGGCAGGGAAAATCGCACGACGATGATCTCGCGCTCGAGGATCCCGGCGAGCGCTTCTTTGCCGTCACGGGCTCGCTCGAGCAGGAAAAAACTCTCGGAGACAACCGCCTCACAAGTCACAAACGGGGTAGTGCTTGCCTCGAAATGCGCGCGAGCCCAGGCGTGATGTTGATCCTTGCGGCGCAAAGCAGCGACGTCACCCCGGTGTCAATGATGAGGACGCTTTTGGCCATAACCCTTGAGATGCTGCTTGTTTGAGGAAAGGTCGGCCGGGAGGGAGTCCCGCTGAATCACCAGGTCCTCCATCTGGCGCCAGAGCGAAGCCCCGGCCGCCTGAGCGGTGGCAGATTTTTGCATCAGCCGTTCGCGCACAATTTCGGATTTCGGAACCTTCCGCACGAGCGCGGCGTGAGCGATTTCCGTAAAGAGGGTATCGGGCACTTTGATCGTAAGCGTCTTCATCGCGAAAAGGGTATTACCGTTGCGGCAGAATGACAACACCTGGCCCGTGGAAGTGATTGGCCGGTCTTCATCGCAGTCGAGGCAATATGTAAACGACTGTGAGCACACCCACCCAGACGACATCCACGAAGTGCCAGTATAATCCCACGGCGGGCAGCGCGGGCGAGCCGTCTTTCCGGAAATCGCCGGCCAGCGCCAGCCCGAGCACGGTCATCAAGGCAATCAGACCGACGCAGACGTGCAACCCATGGAAACCGGTCAGGGTGAAAAACGTCGTTGCGAAGAGATTCGAATTCACGCTCACGCCGCTCTCAAATAAGTGCCAATACTCGAGGCCCTGGCCGGCGATAAAGATTCCTCCGAGCACAATGGTTGCGATGAGCCAGCCGATCATCCGGCCTTGCTCTCCGTGGTGCAACCCTTTCTCGGAGCGCCAGATCGTAAAGCTGCTGGCGAAAAGGCAGAGGCTGAAGAAGCCGGTTTTGACCAGATCTAGCCCGTGCGCATTCGGTCCGGGCTGCGGCGTCGCGTTGTAGTAGAGATAGGCCAGAATGAGGATGCCGAAGAAGCCGGTTTCCGAAAGGATGAACGCAATCACGCCGGCGCGATTCTTCTCTGGTGCCACCCGATCAATTTCTCCCTTCGTGCCGACCACGGGATCGGGACGATCGGGATTAGCCACGTCCCAGAGCGGGCGGCGGCTGTGAATTTGTGGCAACGATCGAAAGTTCTCGTGCGGTGGCGGCGAGGTCGTAGCCCACTCCAGGGTCCAGCCGTCCCAGGGATTGTCCCTCGCTTTTCGACCGCGCAGCAGACTAACGATCAGATTCCAGCCAAAGAGGAGCGAGGCAATCCCCATGATAAAGGCGCCCACCGTCGAGAGCATGTTCATCCAACCCCAGCCCGGCAAATCGGGGTAGGTATAAACCCGCCGCGGCATACCGGCGAGTCCGAGGAAGTGCTGGATAAGGAAGGTCATGTTGAAACCGATGACCATGAGCCAAAAACTCCATTTCCCGAGCCGTTCCGAAAGCATCCGGCCGCTCATCTTGGGAAACCAGTAATGGAGCGCACCAAGGATGGCGAAGACGATGAGGCCGACGAAGACAAAATGGAAATGCGCTACCAGGTAGTAGCTGTTCTTCGTCTGCCAATCGAGCGGCGCGGCCGCATGACTTACACCCGTTAGGCCGGCGAGAAGAAACTGCACCAGCGCGGCAATGCAAAAGAGCATCGGGGTTGAAAAGCGGATGCGGCCGCCGATCATGGTCGCGCTCCAGTTGAGCACTTTCACCCCGGTCGGAATCGCGATCAGCATGCTGGAGGCGATGAAGAACAAGTCGACCGCATGACCGAGGCCGCTGGTAAACATGTGGTGGGCCCAAACGCCGAGACTGAGAAAGGCAATCGCCACCGTCGAGCCGGCGACGAATTCGTAACCAAAGATCGGTTTGCGCGCAAAGACGGGAATGACTTCTGAGAGAATCCCACACGCCGGGATGGCCACGATATAGACTTCCGGATGACCGAAGGCCCAGGAGATGTGCTGCCACATGATGGCGGAGCCGCCCGGCATGAGAAAGAAGTGAGTGTTGAGTAACCGGTCGATCAGGAGCATGACCAGGCCGGCGTTCAGGACGGGCAAGGCCAGGATGACGAGGAAAGAGTTCACGAAGATCATCCAGGTGAAGAGCGGCAGTCGGCGCAGGGTCATGTTTGGCGCGCGACTGCTCAGGACGGTGACGACAAAGTTGATCGAAGTGCCGACCGAGCCGATGCCAAGGACGAGGAGCGAGAGGGCCCAGTAATCGACCCCGTGTTGCGACGAGTAGGGCGTCTCACTGAGCGGCGCGTAAGCAAACCAGCCGACGGCGGGAGCGCCGCCAGCGAGGAAACTAAAGTGGAGGAGGATGCCCCCGAAAGGCACGAGCCAGAAGCTGTAGGCATTGAGCCGGGGGAAAGCCATGTCGCGCGCGCCGATCTGGAGCGGCACGATGTAGTTGGCCAACCCGAACAGCACCGGCATGGCGACGAGAAAAATCATCGTCGTGCCGTGCATCGTGAAAAGCATGTTGTAAGTGTCGGGCGCCACGAAGGTGTTGTTAGGCACAGCCAGTTGTATCCGGATGAGGAGCGCCTCGATTCCGCCGACGACGAAGAAGACCAGCCCCGTCCCCATGTAAAGAATGCCGATGCGTTTGTGATCGACCGTCGAGAGCCACGCCATCTTCCAATGCTCCCGCTCTTCTCGGCTCAAGATGCCGATGCGATCCAGAACGTTAACGATCTCGTTCATTTCAAGGCCTCAAAGTAATCGACCAGCTCGTTGAGCTGAGGCTCGGTGAATTTGAAATTCGGCATCTTCACGCCGGGCTTGACCTGCTGCGGATCGGCCAGCCAACGGTGGAGATTGGCCGGCGTGTTCTCGGCGATGCCGGCGCCGAGCTGGCGGCGGCTGGAGAAGTGCGTCAGGTCGGGGCCGACACCCGCATTCGCCGCCGTGCCATTAATGGCGTGGCAATTCATGCAGCTCATCTGCTGGAAAAGCGCCAGCCCGCGCCTGGCGCTGTCGTTAGGCGGAGCGGCCGCCGGCATTAACTGCGCCTTTTCCCAAGCCTGAAACTCGTTAGGCGATTCCGCCACGATCAGGAAATGCATCCAGGCATGCTGCGTCCCGCAGAATTCCGAACAAACTCCCAGATACGTCGCGGGTTCGTCCGATTGGATCCAGATATGATTCGGATGGCCCGGCACCGTCGTCATTTTTCTGGCCAGCTGCGGGACCCAAAACTCATGCAGGACGTCGGCCGATTCCAGCCGAATGGAGAGCGGCGCGCCGGCCGGGATGTGAATCTCATTTGCCGTCACCACACCCGACTTCGGATAACGCGCCTCCCACCACCATTGATGGCCGGTGATAATAATATCCGGCTCGGGTGCGGGCGGCGGATCGGCCACGCCCATGGTGCGCTCGGAGAGAATGAAGAGCGCGATCACAATCAGGCAGGGAATGACGGTCCAGACCAGTTCCACCATTCGGTTGCCGGCCACTTGCTTCGGATCGGGTTCGCCCTCGCGCCAGCGGTAACGCATCAGGGCGAAGAGGATCATCCCGGCGACGATGGCGAAGATGAGCGCGAAGATCACTCCGGCGGTGATCCCCAAGTGAAAAATCGAGCGAGCCTGGGGCGATTGCGGATCGAACACCTTGATCACGCCGGCTCCGGACGATACTGAACTCAAAAAGAGCGGGATAATCATTGAATTTCCCCAGCCCATAGCTGGCGAGCAAATCCAAACTTCCAAAACGCGCACGCGAATGGAAGGTTTGAATCTCCCGCGAAAACGTGATCGTATGAGCGGGCGCAGATGAACCTGCTGCGACAAACCCCATTCACTTCTTATGACCAGAGCCGCTCAGACCCGGACAACCAATGACGTCCGGGTTCTCGGCGAAGTGGCTCCCGGGTTTGACGAGATTCTCACTTCCGACGCGCTGGCTTTCGTCGCGAAATTGCACCGGACCTTCAATGCTCGGCGGTTAGATTGCCTGCGGCGCCGTGAGGAACGACAGGCGATGCTCGATGGCGGGGGAAGGCTCGATTTTTTGCCGGGGACAAAGCAGATTCGGGATGGCGACTGGACCTGCGCGCCGATTCCGGAGGATTTGCGCGATCGGCGCGTTGAGATCACCGGGCCGACTGATCGCAAGATGGTGATCAACGCGCTCAACTCCGGCGCGAAAATGTTCATGGCCGATTTCGAGGACGCGAACTCGCCGACCTGGGCCAACATGATCGAGGGCCAGATCAACCTGCGCGATGCGGTCCAGCGCACCATCACCTTCACCAATCCGGACGGGAAGAAATATCAGCTCAAGGAGAAGGTCGCTGTCCTGCTCGTTAGGCCGCGCGGCTGGCACTTGGTCGAGAAGCACGTCCTCATCGATGGCGAGCCGATAGCGGGCGGACTGTTTGATTTCGGTCTCTACTTTTTCCACAACGCGAAAGAGCTGATCAAGCGCGGGAGCGGTCCATATTTTTACCTCCCGAAAATGGAGAGCCATCTCGAGGCCCGCATCTGGAACGATGCCTTCAAGCTGGCGCAGGAGGAGTTCGGGATTCCGCAGGGCACGATTCGCGCCACCGTCCTGATCGAGACGATCCCGGCCGCCTTCGAAATGGATGAGATCCTTTATGAACTGCGCGAACATTCCGCGGGGCTGAATTGCGGGCGCTGGGACTACATTTTTTCCTGTATCAAGCGTTTCCGGAACAAGCCCGATTTTCTCCTCGCCGATCGCGCCTTGATCACGATGACGACCCATTTCATGCGCTCCTATTCGCTTCTCTGCATCAAAACCTGCCATCGCCGAAACATCTTCGCGATGGGCGGGATGGCGGCCCAGATCCCGGTTAAGGGTGACGAGGCCGCGAACGAAGAAGCCTTCGCCAAAGTGCGCGCGGATAAGGAACGCGAAGCGAGCGACGGCCACGATGGCACATGGGTCGCGCACCCCGGCATGGTGCAGCTCGCGCTCGATGCCTTTAACGCAAAAATGCCGGAGCCGAACCAGATCGACCGCAAACGCAACGATGTGCATGTGGCCGCGAGCGACCTGTTGGATTTCGGCCCAAGCAGTCCGATCACCGAAGCGGGGTTGCGCCAGAACATCAGTGTCGGCGTGCAATATCTGGAAGCCTGGCTGCGCGGCAGCGGTGCGGTCCCGCTTTTCAACCTGATGGAAGACGCGGCCACCGCGGAAATTTCCCGCGCGCAAGTCTGGCAATGGATCCGGCATCGCGACGGAAAACTGAGCGACGGCCGCAAAGTAACGAAGGAACTCTTCCGGAGCGTGCTGACGGAGGAGCTGGCGAAGGTCAAACGCTTCGAGGGCGACCAATTCGAGACCGCGCGGGAGCTTTTCGACCAGATCACCACCGACGACCATTTCGTCGAATTCCTGACTCTGCCCGGCTATGACAAACTCAACTGATTGGTCCAAGAACCCGCGCTGGAAAGGCGTCACCCGCACGTATTCGTTAGGCGAAGTCCAGCGTCTGCAAGGCAGCGTTGTTCCCGAGCACACCCTCGCGCGCCGGGGGGCGGAGAAGCTTTGGGATCTGCTCCAGAGCGAGGACTTCGTGCCTTCGCTCGGCGCGCTGACCGGCAACCAGGCCGTGCAACAGGCGCGGGCTGGATTAAAAGCGATTTACCTGAGCGGCTGGCAAGTCGCGGCCGACGCCAATCTCGCCGGCCAGATGTATCCCGACCAAAGCCTGTATCCTGCGAACAGCGTGCCTGCGGTTGTGAAGCGGATCAACCAGGCGCTGCAACGCGCCGACCAGATCGCGAATAGCGAAGGCGACACCAGCATCGATTGGTTTCTGCCCATCGTCGCAGATGCCGAAGCCGGCTTTGGCGGTCCGCTCAACGTTTTCGAATTGATCAAGGCCATGATCGAAGCGGGCGCGGCCGGGGTCCATCTTGAAGATCAGCTCGCGAGCGAGAAGAAATGCGGCCACATGGGCGGCAAAGTCCTCGTCCCGACCCGGACTGCGCTCGCGCATCTCACCGCCGGCCGCTTGGCCGCCGACGTCTCGAATGTGCCGACCGTGATCATCGCGCGGACCGACGCCAATGCTGCGGCTTTGATAACGAGCGACATCGATGAACGCGACAAGGAATTCCTCACCGGCGAGCGGACGGCGGAAGGATTCTTTCGCGTAAAACCGGGGATCGAACAGGCGATCGCGCGCGCGCTCAGTTACGCGCCATATGTCGACATGCTCTGGCTCGACACGGCGACCCCGGATCTCGGTGAGGCGAAGAAATTTGCCGAAAAGATGCACGCCAAATTCCCGGGCAAACTGCTCGCTTACAATTGTTCGCCCTCCTTCAACTGGAAGGCCAAGCTCGACCAGGCCACGATCGCGAAATTCCAGCGCGAACTCGGCGCGATGGGCTTCAAGTTTCAATTTGTCACCCTGGCCGGATTCCACGCCCTCAATTACAGCATGTTCCATCTCGCGCGCGGCTACCGCGACCGGGGCATGGCGGCCTATTCGGAATTGCAGGAAGCGGAGTTCGCCGCCGAGCCGGAGGGTTACACCGCGACCAAGCACCAGCACGAAGTCGGCACCGGCTATTTCGACGAAGTCGCGAAAGTGATCGCGGGCGGTGCCACTTCGACTGCCGCGCTCGAAGGCTCGACCGAGACCGAGCAGTTTCACT
>JBPCLI010000035.1:0-1977 GCA_051003415.1 Chthoniobacterales bacterium
CCCCGGAGTGGTAAAGCGTGGCCGCGCGCCAGACCGACCTGGGTCAGCGACCCCGGCTACAACGGGCGCCCTGACGACTCGGCACCTCCGATCTCAGTCCCGCGCCCGGGTGATGTGTCCGCCCCGCGCGGGAATGAATTCCTGCATCAGCGCTGTATGATCGACACCGAGATCGATCTCTTGGCGGGCGATTGCCGACTCCAGTTCGGCCATGGAATTCACCCGCACGATCCCCGCGCCGCGCCGTCCGACGTTCGGTTTGATCGACAACGGAAAGCCAAACTCTTCGGCACAGCGTTTCGTTTCGTCGAGGAAGTTGACCACCCGCGATCGCGGGAACGCGACCCCGAGTGATGGCGCAAGGCAAGCTGCGCCGCCTTTAACCTTTGGATCGCAAATGCCTCTGGTCCATTGATCACGCGAGTGCCGGTGCTCTCGACGTGGACGAGGAAATCGTGCGTAAAAAAATGCCCTGCTCGTGGCCGCGCAACCAGGCGGAGGCACTCATGCGGCTGAGGAGAAGGGATTACACACCTCCTCGCGCGAGCTCACCACATAGGAGTGGCAACTGACCTCCAGCTTCAGGTCAGCGCGTGCCGCGCCGATCGAATTCAGCGAAGAGCGGGCGAAACCAATCCGGGTGTTCGAAACATACGGCGATTGGCAGGGGGCTGACGCTCATGGATATTTGTGCCTAACGACTCGATTAGCGAGCGAGACTTGGAATCTTCTATTCGCCTGCTCCCCAGTAGCGCTGCTGAAACGCGGCGCGCCCGGATGCGAAATGATACATCCCGTAGGCCATCCGGTTCTTCAGGTAATACTTCTGATGATACTCCTCGGCGGGCCAAAACTTGCCGGCCGGCAGAACGACGGTGGCGATTGGCTTGGAAAATCTGCCCGAGCTTTGCAACGCCGACTTCGACGCTTCGGCCGCCGCATGCTGCGCTTCATTATTGTAAAGAATCGCGCTCGTATATTGCTCGCCCACGTCGCGAAACTGACCGTCGCGCTGGATGGGACTGATATTGCGCCAGAAGACCTCGAGCAGCTTGGCGTAACTGGTCTTCGCTGGATCGAAGGTAACCTCGATCGCTTCGCGGTGACCCGTCTCGCCCGAAGAGACCTGCTCATAAGTGGGATTGGGTTCCGCGCCGCCGGCGAATCCAACAAGGGTGGAGATGACCCCAGGAGCATGATCGAACGGCGGCTGCATACACCAGAAACATCCTCCGGCAAAAACCGCCTTTTCTGCCGGGGCGGGAACGATTTGCGCGGACACTCCGCCGGCCGCCGCAAGCGCAAAACAGAGGAGCAAACTCAGCCTCATCTTCATGCAATTGAGAGAGATGAATCGGCCTTCTATTCCGAGAACCTCAATCATTTCTCCGGGGCTGTGCGCTTCTCATGGCTCTTCCCGAGCAGCTTCCCGGCAGGAGATCAGCCCCGCCCCAGTAGGTTCTTCCCCAGGTCGGCGTGTGATCGAGCCCGCGGTCGCCGGGCTCAGGCAGGCCTTGCGGCATCTCGCTCACGATCTCGAACCAAGCATGTTGTGCGCGGAGATTTCCGACGCGCGCGCGCGCGCGATTGGCTCCACGTAGGTCGCCAGACCCTCCTCGATCCAATGATGCTGGTCGGGCACGCTCGGGAAAGCGAGATGGACCATTTCGTGCGTCATCAGCCACTCGGAATCGAAGTGCGCAGCGGTCGTGGAACGACCGACATCACGCCGCCGTCGCGCGTGCCGAAGGTTCTTCCGGAACCGATGCGATCGCCTGCGACCTCGCGGATCCGGATTTCCACGCGATCGACCGGAAAGCGGCCATAATATTTTGCGACGGCACGAGCGGCGGTGGCCGAGGAGCTTGATGAGAAGGAGCGCAAGGAGTGTGCGGAGGTCATATTGGAGCGGCCGGGGACAGCGTCCCCGGCTACAACTAGCGGCGAAAGATCGTTAGCTCACCGGCGAATCGCCAG
>JBPCLI010000036.1:0-6860 GCA_051003415.1 Chthoniobacterales bacterium
GACCGCGGCGTCACGATTCGGGTGGCGAAGATGCTTCCCGAAACCGGGCAGCTGGATTGGGACGACTTCGAGCGGCAACTGAGCGCGCGGACGAAACTAGTCGCGATCGGAGTGGCTTCGAATGCCCTCGGCACTATCACCGACGTGCAACGAGCGGCCGAACTCGCGCACGCCGCCGGTGCACAGGTCTTCGTCGACGCGGTGCACTATGCGCCGCATCAGCTCGTCGATGTGCGGGAAATGGACTGCGATTTTCTCAGCTGTTCCGCCTATAAATTTTACGGACCGCACATCGGCATTCTTTACGGGCGCCACGATCTCCTCGCGGCGCTCGATGTGCCCAAGCTTCTGCCCTCGCCAAACGAGGCGCCGGAACGAATCGAGACCGGCACCCAGAACCACGAAGGCATTGCCGGCGCCGCGGCGGCGGTCGATTTCCTCGCTTCGCTCGCACCGCGCGCCGGCCGGCGGGAATCGTTAGCCGAATGTTTCGCAGGGCTGCACGCGCGGGGCGATCAACTCGTTAGGCAGCTGTGGGAAGGCTTGGAAGCGATCGACGGCGTCACCCTCTTCGGACCTGCACCTTCCCAGCCCCGGACACCGACGATCGGGTTTACCGTTGCCGGTGTTTCCTCGACCGAGGTAGCGGAACGCCTGGCCGAAGCGGCAGTCTTTGTTTCGAACGGCGATTTTTACGCGACGACGGTGGTCGAGCGCCTCGGCCTGGCGCCCGACGGGCTGGTGCGAGCCGGCTGCGCCTGTTACACAACGGAGGAAGAAGTCGCGCGTTTGATTGACGGCGTGCGCCGGATCGCGGAAGGGTAGCGCACGCTTCCAGCTTGCAGATGACAACCGCGCAAGCTGGAAGCTCGCGCTACCAAACCAATCATGAAAGCAACCTGGCAAGGCACCGCCATCGCGGAGAGCGACGACACCGTCGTCGTCGAAGGCAATCATTACTTCCCCGCCGATTCAATCAGGCGCCAGTATTTCCAGGAGAGCGACAAACACAGTCACTGCCCGTGGAAGGGCGACGCGAGTTATTACGACGTCGTTGTGACTGATGCGGTGAACGAAGGCGCGGCCTGGTATTATCCCGAGCCCAAGGAGGCGGCCGCCAATATCAAGGGCCGCGTCGCTTTCTGGAAGGGCGTTGTCGTCGAATAATTGGCGCCGGAACTGTGACTCTAGTCTGCTGACCCGCGACGGGCCGCCGGAGCGGGCGGCGAGCTTGGATTGTGTGATTCGTGGTCACGCACCTGCGGGCTGGGCGTGATAAACCAGCGCCTTGCGTCGCGCCGCATCTTTTGGCTGCTCGCCCGGCCTGAGTAGTAACGTCGCCACCCAGAAGACCAAGGCGAAAGCACGAGCAGCGCGTTTGAATTAAGGTCCGATCGATCATTCGGTTTTCCCTGAGATAACGCGCAAAACGGCATCAAAAAATGGACAGAACCTTCTCGAATTCTCGGGGCTGCAACCCATCTGACTGTTCCGTTGCCTGGCAGTGGGATCAGGGCAGACGGTAGACTTCGACCAGGCCAACGCCCGTGCCGCCGGCTTGCCCGGCGACGATCGCGGTGTAGGCACCGGGAAGAAGGGTCTTCAGGAAGGCCGATTCGAGTTCATCCTGCGGTGCGAGGCCGGTGGCTTCGATTTCGTCCTTTTGATCATCCATCCAGTTATCGTTGCTGCTGATCACAGCGCCCTGGGCATCGTGTAGTTCCAAGGTCGGATCTTCCAATGCTCCCGCGACGCCGAAATCGGTCAATGTGGGACCAATTGCCCGGATCAGGACGTTACTGGTAGCCGTGTCGCCCCCAAGAATGAAGCCTCCAATCATGACGTTGTTGCCCGTGTCGACGAAACCTCTGGTGCTGATATTGGCCAGCTCGGAAGCAGCGGCTGCGTCCAGATCATAGACCTCGACTAACCCTACGCCGGTGCCGCCGTCTTTGCCGTTCACGATCGCGGTGTAGGCGCCGGGATCGAGCGTGGCCACAATGGCTGATTCAAGGTCTTTGGTCGGCGCAAGTCCGGTCATCTCGATCTCACTCTGCTGATCCATCTTCCAGTTGTCGTTACTCATGATGAGAGAGCCGTCGGCGGCGTGCAGCTCCAGCACGGGATCGGCCAACGCGTCAGGGATGCCGAAGTCGATCAGCGCAGGGCCAATGGCGCGCAGGATGACCATCTTGGGATCTGTGCCGGTGACAATAAAGCCACCGATAAGCACCTGATCACCCGTCAATACCTGCAGTCGGGTGGAGATGTTGAGCAATGTCGACGATTCGGGCGGCGCAGTGTCAGCATGGATCTTGGTGATGAACGCATCCGTGCCGCTTACCGTTTCGTCGAAGCTTCCGGCTACGGTGGGAAAGTTGGCTGAATCTGTGCTTCCAGTGATGTAGGCGTTGCCCGCAGAATCCAGCGCGAGGTCCGCGCCACCATCGGCGCCACTACCACCGAGGTAAGTGGAATAGGACAGGGCGGAGCCGGCCGCGTTTATCTTGGTCACGAAAGCATCTCTGGTCCCGCCGCCGAACGTCGGCTGAATCGCATTAGCGGTCGGAAAGTTGGTAGAATTTGTGCTTCCGGTAACGTAAGCGTTGCCTGCCGAATCCACCGCGATGCCGCCTATGGCGACGCCGCCGGCCGTCTCAGAACCGTTGCCGCCGAGGTAGGTGGAATAGACCAGGGCCGAGCCCGCAGCATTAACCTTCGTCACGAAAACATCGTCGCCGCCGCCGGAAAATGGTTGAATCGGATTAACGGTCGGGAAGTTCGAGGAGGCAGTCGTCCCAGTGACGTAAGCATTGCCCTGGGCATCCACCGCGATGGCTGCGCCATATTCCGAAAAGCCGCCGCCCAGGTAGGAGGAATAAACCAGCGCGCTCCCCGCCGGGTTGATCTTCGTCACGAAGGCGTCCCGGTTGCCGCTCCGCGGCAAGATGGGATTAACGATCGGGAAGTCGAGTGAAAATGTGCTTCCCGTGATGTAAGCGTTGCCCTGGGGATCGACTGCAATACCAAAGCCCTCATCCGTGCTGGTCCCGCCAAGGTAGGAGGAATAAATCAGCGCGCTGCCCGCCGCATTGAGCTTCGTCACGAAGGCATCCCCGTTGCCATTAGTAGCGGGTTGAATCGGATTGACGGTCGGGAAGTTGGTGGAGCCAGTGGTTCCGGTGACGTAGGCGTTGCCGGCAGAATCGACCGCGATCCCCAGGCCATTCTCGCTAAGAGTGCCGCCGAGATAGGTGGAATAGACCAGATTCGCCCCGGTCGCGTCGATCTTCGCCACGAAGGCGTCCCCGAAGCCGCCTGTCGTGGTCTGGAACGGATTAGCGGTCGGGAAGTCACTGGAGGTGGTGTTTCCGGTGATGTAGGCGTTGCCCGTGGAATCTAGCGCAATGCCTCGGCCGTTCTCCTGACCGCTCCCGCCGAGATAAGTGGAATAGACCAGGGCAGTCCCGGCGGCGTTGATTTTGGTCACGAAGGCGTCCCCGTTGCCTCTGTTGATTACCTGGATCGGACCGGCGGTCGGAAAGTCGGTCGAGGTTGTCGTTCCGGTGAGGTAAGCGTTGCCCCCAGAATCCACCGCGATATCCGAGCCAGCATCTATAAGACCGCCACCAAGAAAAGTGGAATATTCCAGCACCGGATCAATGATGAGAGGCGCGCCGGTATCATGTTCGCCGACCTCGATCCCAACCCGCCCGTCTTCCTTTATTGCATAACGGCTCTGGACTTCACGTCGCCCTTTCGCGGTCTCTTGGTAGGTCAAAGGCGCATGCTGCCGGCCCGTCTCCTCTCCCATACCTACCAGCAAATCCCCCGTCGCCGGGTCTACTGACACGCTCGTAGCGCCGGCAAACTCGAGCGAAATCACCCGCGCGTCCCGGCCGGGCGCGACCACAAAGTCATACTCCAAACGCTTTTGGTTGCCGTAATAGACCACGTCGATCCCGGGATACACTTCCGTGTAGCGCACGCGCTCGAAGGTCGCGATGTTCCTCCGCCAGCGCGCCGGATCGTTGCCGGTGAAGTAGTTGACCTTGCCTTCCAGCTCGGCCTCACCCGCCGCCGCGGCAACCGGGTTGGCCCCGCGCAGAGTCATCCGCAGGAGCGTGGACGCAGACTCCACCGGTCTGAAGCCGGCTATGGCGCAGAGGAATTCCGATGTCTCTCGAGGCTGGCGCGCCGATGCAAAAACCGCTTCACCCGGTGAGAGTGCCAGCATGTAGCCGGGCCCGCGCGCCAGAAAATTAATCGATTCCGGAGCCTGGCCGTGATTCGCCTCGAAACTGAGAGGTATCTTTCCGTAAGCGGCGCGGACATTCACGTCCGCGACTTTCTTGTCCATGGTCGGCGCCGCGGGCGCGTCTGTTGCCGAAAAGATGGTAGCGAGGGCCGCGCTGACGAAGAGTGTGGACGCGGAAGCGGTGATGCTCGCTGTGAGCAAGGAGACCAGAGCGAGGAGGACGATGGCGAGGGATTTTATGAGCGTGGTTGAAGTATTCATAGTCTCTACTGGGCTAACGCGGGGAATGTCGGTCAATGGGGCCATCTCTTTTGCCCAAAGTTTGTTCGGTCGAGAAAAAAATCACGTTGGACGGCCGTGTCGCCGGGGTCGCTGGAAAGCGTCCGTTGTAGCCGGGGTCGTTAACCCCGGTGGGGGGAACGGTGGCTCTCCGCCAGGCGGACCGGGGTCAGCGACCCCCGCGACAACAGACAGTCAGCGCGGTTCTTCCGATCTTGCGCCCGACACGGGCGCCGCTACATCGGGGCTTCGTTTGGTCGTCCGCCCTTACGGCACAGCCGTGCTCGACTTGGACTTGACGAGCCCGATATCGGCACTGTTGAGGTTGCCGTCGCCGATACTTTAGTCACCAGAGGATTTCCGACCTGCTATGGCAAGGCTTTTATCTCGGTTTGCTGGAGCGCTTCTCGATCACGCCTCTGTGGACGACTCCGGTTTCGAGCGGAAGTTGAATAGCTGCTCACTTTAAACGCGAAAGAGGAGACCCGCTTGATTTGCCAGCTCTCAGCGCCCCGCCGCGAGACTTTTTTCAACTACTGCTTGCGGAATTTTCCCCTCTTGGCTTAAGATGCGAACTTCTCCTGCGAGGATTAGCCGCGGGTCGCGCTGACATGATTTCAAGTCCTCCTAAGCAAGAAGCCACCCGGCTGCTGATCGACTGGGGCCAGGGTGACGCCGAGGCAGCCAGTCGCCTCATGCCACTGGTCTACGACGAGCTGCGCCAGATCGCGCGCGGCTACCTGCGCCGGGAAAGGGCCGACCATACCCTGCAGGCGACCGGCCTCGTGCATGAAGCCTACCTCCGGCTGGTCGATCAGACTGTCACTTCCTGGCAGAATCGCGCCCAGTTTTTCGGTGTGGCAGCGTGCGTCATGCGGCGGGTATTGCTCGATCATGCGCGGCGGCATCGGGCCGAGAAACGCGGCGGGACGTGGCAGAAACTGGAATTCGATGAAGCGCTGGCCGCTGGGCTGCCCCGCAGCCTCGATCTGGTCGTGCTCGACGAGGCGCTCCAAAATCTGGCCCAAGTCGATCCGCGTCAGAGCCAGGTCGTGGAACTGCGGTTTTTTGGCGGCCTAACGACAGAAGAGGCCGCCGAAGTGCTGGATGTCTCGCCCCGCACGATCAAGCGGGAATGGCGACGCGCGAGGGCGTGGCTTCACCGCGAAATCATGCGGGAAAAGGAGATCGCGGGTGTCGTTTGAACGGCAGCAGGTCAACGACCTCTTCGATGCCGCCGTAGAGCTCACAGGGGCTGAACGAGCCGAATTTCTCGAGCGCGGGTGCGTGGGCAATCGCGAGTTGCGGGCCGAGGTGATTCTCTTCTCGCGGCTGATGAAGAAGCGTCCCAGTTTATCGAAGAGCCCATCCTTTCCATCCCGCCGGGACTCTTTCCGGAAGCGACCACCGAGGTCGTCGGGCAGCAGCTGGGCGACTACCGCATCATCCGTGAGATCGGGCGGGGGGGTCTCGGCACGGTTTATTTGGCGGAACGTGCGGACGAAGCCTTTCACAAGGAAGTCGCGATCAAACTCATCCGGCGCGGTCTCGACACCGAAGACATTTTGCGTCGCTTCCGGAACGAACGCCAGATTCTCGCCCAGCTCGAGCATCCCAACATCGCCCGCCTGCTCGATGGAGGAACAACCGAGGATGGGCTGCCCTTCTTCGTGATGGAATTCGTCAAGGGAGAGCCGCTCCTCGACTACTGCGAGGCGCATCGGCTCACCATCAGGGAACGGTTGGAACTCTTTTGTAAAATTTGCGCGGCCGTCACTTACGCCCACCAAAACCTGGTCATCCACCGCGACCTCAAACCCTCCAACATTCTCGTCATCGCGGAAGGCGAGCCGAAGCTGCTCGACTTTGGTATCGCCCGGCTCCTTACGGCGGAAGACGAGGATCTCGCTCTGACCGCTCCAGCCGCGCGCGTCCTCACGCCCGGTTACGCGAGCCCGGAGCAGATTCGCGGCGATCGCATCACGACTGCGAGCGACATTTACTCGTTAGGAGTGCTCCTCTACGAAATGCTGAGCGGCCAAAAGCCGTATCGGCTCAAGAGTGGCACGAGCGAAGAGATGGCGCGCGCCATAGCCGAGCAGGAACCGGCCCGGCCGAGCACGGCTGCGGCGCGGCGGGCCGAGTATCAGCGGTCAGCCGGAACGGATGCGGAGCAACGGCCCGGCTTTCAGATCCGCAACCACAAATCGTTGCGGGGCGATCTCGACAACATCGTCCTCATGGCCCTGCGGAAGGAGCCCGAGCGGCGATACAATTCCGCCGCCGCTTTCGCGGACGACATTGAGCGCTACCTGACTGGCCG
>JBPCLI010000037.1:0-4669 GCA_051003415.1 Chthoniobacterales bacterium
CGCCGAGGCCATACCGCCCTCGCGCAACCCGGGCGTCTTCGATCTCCGCGCCTATCTCGCGCGGCGCGACGTCTACCGGAACATCTTCGTCCGCTACCCGGAGAACGGGACGATTCTGGGTGTTGGCGGTGGGAATGTGTTGGTGCGCGTAGCTGCTCAGGTCCGGGAGTGGATGCGCACCAATCTAACCCGCGGCCTGGAAAATTCGCCCCATCCAACGGCACTAATCACCGGTATGGCGCTGGGCCTGCGCCACGAAACGCCTAACGACATCGAGGACCCGTTTCAACAAACCGGAACGCTTCACCTCTTCGCCGTCGCCGGTCTGCATGTGGGGATCGTTGCCCAATTGCTTTGGATCCTGGCTTCGCTCCTCCGCCTCCCGCGGACGGCAGCGGCCGCGCTCATCATTCCGTGTCTCTTCTTTTACTCCGCCATCACCGGGTTCCATGTTTCCAGCCTGCGCGCCGTGGCCATGGCCAGCTTTTTGTTAGGCGGAACTTTCTTCGATCGTCCCGTTCTCGCGCTCAATAGCCTGGCCGGCGCCGCGCTCGTCATTCTCGCCTTCGATACCAACCAGTTTTTCACTTCCGGTTTTCAACTTTCGTTTGCCGTCGTCGGAGCGATTCTTCTCGGGCAGAATCGGATCTTCACCGTTCTCCTCCGGCCCGCCGCGACCGATCCCTTCCTGCCCCGCAGTCTCGTCAGTCGTGCGCGTCTTTTTTGCGAAGGCATCTACCGGCTGGTCGCCGGCGGCATCTTGGTTTCAGCCGCGGCCTGGGTTGGGTCGCTTCTTCTTATCATTTGGTATTTTTATCTGATCACCCCGATCTCGCTGCTGGCGAACCTGACGGTTGTTCCGGTTGCCTTTTGTGTCCTCGCGGTGGGGATGATGTCGTTAGTCGTCGCGCCTTTTTCACCGGCGCTTTCGCTCGTTTTCAACAACGCCAACTGGAGCCTGGCGAAACTCATTCTCGGTCTCGTGCAGCTTTTCGCGCAGTTACCGATCGGCCATTTTTATTTCGAGCGTCCGCATTTGCCGAGCGGTGCGCGCGCCGAAATCACGGTCCTCGATGCCGGGGCGGGTGGTGCCGTACATCTCCGTAGCGGCGGGAAAGACTGGCTTTTCGACGCCGGGAGTGCACGCGATTACGAGCGCTTCCTTCGCGACTATCTGCATTCGCGCGGAATCAACCAGCTCGACGGCCTCGTCCTCAGTCACGGCGACTCCCTGCATATCGGGGGAGCCAGTGCTCTGCTCGACGAATTTCGGCCGCCGCGAGTGATCGATAACGGCGCTCCCGATCGTTCGAGCGTGCATCGCGCCTTGCTCGTTAGGCTGAAGAATCGAGAAATTGCCGCGCAGGGCGGTACGTTTCAGATCGGCAGCGAGGTAACGGCTCGGGTCCTGTATCCGCCCCTTGCTTTGAAGGCGAAAGCGGCGGACGACCAGGCGCTCGTCGTGCAATTGGTGATCGCCGGAAAACACCGCGTGCTCCTCGTCTCCGACAGCGGCGCGCCGACCGAACGGGCGTTGCTCGCTCGGCCTAACGAACTGCGGAGCGACATTCTGATCAAGGGCCAGCATTACTCCGGCGAGTCGGGCTCGGTGGAATTCCTCGACGCCGTCCGCCCCCAGCTAATCGTCGCCAGCTCGGTCGATTTCCCGGCTCGCGAGCGGATACCCGACGATTGGGCGCGAATCGTGCAGGCGCGCGGGATCAAGTTGCTGCGCCAGGACGAAACCGGGGCCGTTACCATCAAATTTTTACACGACCACTGGCGGGCCACGCCGTTCCTCGATCAGCCAACCTTGCGCAGCACGAGCCGGTAGATCGACGCGCCGTCCGCAACGAAGTGTTTCTCGAAAGTCGTGATCGGGAAAATTTCGTCCGCCGCTGGAGCGACCTCCAGAAACATGTCCGCCGAAATGAGCGCGCGCATCGCTTCGAAATAATTTTGCTGGTCCGTCACGACGCGGAAGCGCCCGCCGAGCATGAGCAGCCGATGCACCAGGGCGAGAAACTCGGGCGTCACCATGCGGCGGCGACGATGTTTGCTCTTCGGCCAGGGATCAGGAAAAAGCAGGTGCACCATTTCGACTGAGGCCGGCGGGAGCAGGTATTGGATGGCGTAGCTGCTATCGATCCGGAGAAAACGGACATTCGTTAGGCGGAGGCGCGAGGCCTTCTTGCAGCCACGCCAGACACGTCCGCCGAGTTTCTCGAGTCCCAGAAAATT
Source organism: Chthoniobacterales bacterium (assembly GCA_051003415.1). Lineage (GTDB taxonomy): Bacteria > Verrucomicrobiota > Verrucomicrobiia > Chthoniobacterales > UBA10450 > Palsa-1392. The sequence continues at coordinate 2,242 of JBPCLI010000037.1, forward strand.
TCTCTCCGGAAATCGTTCCGCCTGGGCGACGACAAATGCACCGTCGCCACATCCGATATCCACCTCGAGTGGCGCGGGATTCGGAAAAATCTGCGCGAGCTCGAGCGGCGCGAAGTAGTCCGCCAACACCAATTCGTAATCTTCCGCGGCCGGCAGGGCGCTTTTAGTTTCCTCCGTCATCTGGGTTGAGTCATCCGCGCCAGTGGCCGGTCGGAGGCCTGCCTTGGCCGCTATTTTTTCATCAAGTCGAGCACGGCGCTCGTCATCGCGATAATACCAGTGCGGATGGTCGGCTCGGGCACCGGGGCGAACTTGCTCGAGTGCAGGCTGGGCAGCGGGGCGGCGCCGGGTTTATTTGAGGCGGCAATCTTTTCCGGAGCGACCGCGCCGACATGGAAATCGACGGCCGGGATGGAATGATCAGGCAGGCTGTACTCGGCGAAGTCTTCCCCGCCCATGGTCGGGTCGACCATCTCGACATTCTTCTCGCCTAACGCTTCTTTCCAGACGCCGACGAGCCTTTTGGTCAGGTCGGGATTGTTGTAGGTCGCGGGGACAAACTCGCCCTTCAGCACTTCCACCTTGGGCATTTTATCCTCCGGCCAGCCGCCGGCGATGGCACAACCCTTGGCGACCTGCGCGATCGCGGCGAGGACGCGCTCGCGCACGTCTGACTTATAAGTGCGGACGGTCAATTGCATCTTAACCTCGTTAGGGATGATGTTGTGTTTGGTCCCGCCGTGGATGGAGCCGACGGTGACGACGATAGGATCGACGGGGTTGTTCTCCCGGCTGGCGATGGTCTGCCACATATTGATCATCTCGGCCGCGACCACGATCGGGTCCTTGGTTTTGTGCGGGTAAGCTCCGTGGCCGCCCACCCCGAGCACGGTCACGTCGACGGAATCGACGTTCGCATAAGTGTAACCGGAGGTAATCCCAATGTGGCCGGTCTCCAGCTGAGAGTTGTCGTGAAAACCGAGGGCGAAATCAGGTTTCGGGAAACGTTTGTAGAGTCCGTCAGCCAGCAGCGCCTTGGCGCCACCGTAAGCTTCCTCCGCCGGCTGACCGACAAAGAGAATAGTGCCGTGCCATTGCTCTTTCAGCTTCGCCATTTCCCGGGCCACACCGATGAAGGTGGCGATATGAATATCGTGACCGCAGGCGTGCATGATGTGCACATCGTCGCCGGCGCGGTTTTTCGACATCGCCTGGCTCGCGAAAGGCAGGCCGGTTTCTTCCGTGATCGGAAGAGCATCCATATCGGTGCGGACGAGGACGACCGGGCCATCGCCGTTCTTCATTACCCCGACAACGCCATAACCGACCGGACCGGGCTCGCTGTATTTGCCGAGGTGATCGGTCACTTCGCAGCCGACCGCCTTCAGTTCTTTCGCGACCAACTCGGAGGTCTGCTTTTCCTGGCCGGAGAGCTCGGGGTGCTGGTGCACGTCCTTGTAAATGGTAAGCAAGGAGGGCAGTTCCTGATCGGCAATCTGCTTGGGCGATTCCTCGGCACGCAGAAATGCGGGACTGGCCAGAACGAGCAGGGCGAGAGCGGTCGCGGAGAATTTCATTGGGCAGAGTAGAACAAAAATCCGAGTGGGCAACGCGCCGCTTTGCTTCTGATCCAGCCTGTGGCTCCTTTCTCGCAACCGATGGCTCGCCTTCTTTATCTCGACTGTCTTTCCGGGATCAGCGGCGACATGACTGTCGGAGCGCTCTGCGATCTCGGGGTGGAACCGGAAACGATTCGAGCGGAGCTGAACAAGCTCTCGTTAGGCGAGGTCCATTTCGGGTTCGAGCGCCAAAGCCGTCAGGGAATCAGCGGCACAAAGTTCCTCGTCAGGGAAAAAGGGCAGGCGCACGGCCGGCGCTGGGTAGAGATCCGCGAGTTGATCGGCCAGAGCGCGCTTTCTGAGTTCGTTAGGCAGAAAGCCCTCGCCGTTTTTGAGCGAATCGCGGTGGCGGAGGCGAAAATTCACGGAGTGCCGGTGGAAACGGTCGGCTTTCACGAAGTCGGGGCGATTGATTCGATCGCCGATATCGTCGGCGCCTGTGTCGCCCTCGAGGCGCTTGGCCGGCCGCGCGTCATCGTCTCGCCGCTGCGCGAAGGCCGCGGCTGGATTGATTGTGCGCACGGGTGTTTCCCGCTCCCGGCTCCCGCGCCCCTGGAAATTCTGCGCGGCCTCGAGCTGGAGTTGGTGGATGAACACTGGGAATCGATCACTCCGCCTGGCGCGGCGATCGCGCGCGAGTTTGCGGAATCGTTCGGAGCAATGCCGCGGATGAAAATCGAACAACTCGGTTACGGCATTGGGACCCGCGACCTGAAGGAGCGGCCGAACGTCCTCCGCGCCGTTTGGGGAATCGCCACGCAGGTTTCGCCTAACGAATACGAAACCGACACGGTCATCGAGATCGAGAC
>JBPCLI010000038.1:0-11918 GCA_051003415.1 Chthoniobacterales bacterium
CCGCGCGCTCCACCCCGTTGATCGAAGAGATCGTCGCCGCCCAGCCGCAACGAATCATCCTGAATCCCGGCGCGGAAAACGACGAGCTGGCCGCCGCCGCGAGCAGCGCCGGGATTGAAGTGGTCGAGGCCTGCACCCTGGTCATGCTGCGGACCGGGTTATTCTAGATCGCGGCTGTAAGCGGGGGGGCTGTCGCGTCTGGTCTTACTGCCCGACCAGGCCGCGCCGGATCAGGCTGACCGCGATCGCGGCGAGGAGGAGCGAGACCAGTTTGGAAATGCCGTTGATCCCCTGCTTGCCCATGATCTTCGTCAGGCGATCGGCATAACAAAAAACCACCGCTACGATGACTAGGTTTACGATCAACGAGAGCAGCGTGTAAAACACGCCGACCGAGTCGGTCAAAACCAGCAGCGCAGTCAGTAGCGCGGGTCCCGCGATCAAGGGCATGCCTAACGGGACAATTCCGAAGGATTCCGTGGTCGTCTTTTTTTCGCCACCGATGTCGAGCAGATCGCGCACCGCGAAGACGAGCAGGAGCAACCCGCCCGCCACCTGGAAATCCGCCACCGTGATCCCGAGCGCCTTGAAGATCAGTTTCCCGAGAAACATAAAGCCGATAGATATCGCGAAGGCGGTCCCGATCCCGAGGAGCGACTCCTGGTTGCGCCGTTTTTTTTCCACGTTCGCCCCCAGGCCGATGAAAATCGCCACCATCCCGACGGCGTCGATCGCGACGAAAATCGGGATGAACGCGATCAAAAACTTGGTGGTGAAATCTCTCACGCCCGGACTGTGGATTGCCCGTCGCCAATTTCCAATTGCCAATTGCGGAGAAAACGAGTCGAGTTCCCTACCGATCGCCGTTTCCCCACCTTCATGGGCGATCGGAAACTAGAAATTGCAATCTATGAAACGCTTCCTGCTCGTTAGTCTGTCATCCGCCTTCGCTTTTTCCGTCCACGCCGACGCGGTTAAAAGCCTCTCCGATTTCCAGGCCGCAGCCGACAAGGCAAATGAAACCCTAGTCATTCAGGAGTGGCCCAAAACGCCGGTTGAAGTGCAGGGAGAAATCAACACTGCGATCGCCAAGGCGAACGCCGCGCTCGACGTCATCGGCAAACAGGACCTGGGCAAGGCGAGCTTCCAAAGCACGGTCGTGGCGCTCGATAACATTCAGAACGAAGCCCAGATTGCGGTCTCGAAAGTGGTCGTGATCCAGCAGACCAACCAGGAGGCCGCCATGCGCGATGCGGCCGAGAAAGCGATCAAGGTTTTCCAGGATTGGGCGGTCGGGATCGATTATCGCGAGGACGTTTACAAGGCGGTCAAAGCCTTCGCCGACACCAAGCCGAAGCTGGAAGGCGAGGACGCGCTCCTTCTTGAGCACACCCTGCGCGATTACCGCCGTGCCGGACTCGCTCTTGCGCCCGACAAGCGCGCCGAAGTCGAAAAACTGCGCAAAGAACTGGCCAAACTCGAGACGGACTTCCAAGCCAACATCGTGGCCGTGAAAGCGCCCGTCGTCTTCAGCAAGGCCGAGCTGGAAGGCGTGCCGGACACGATTCTCGATTCACCCGGCGTCAAGACCGGCGACGACTCCTACACCATCCTCGCGAACGTGACCTTCCATTACAACACGGTCGAGGAGACGGCCAAGAAAGAGGAAACACGCAAGCATCTTTACGAAGTGCGCTTCAATCTCGCGCGCGAGAAGAATGTCCCGATCCTGAACGACATGCTCACCCATCGCAACCAGCTCGCGCTCAAGCTCGGCTACAAATCCTGGGATGATTTCCAGACCGAAATCAAAATGGCCAAGAGCGGCGCCGCGGCCAAGATCTTCATCAATGACCTCGTCGCCGGGATTCAGCCGAAGTTCGACGCCGAAGTGGCGGAGCTGCGCAAACTAAAGGTCGCTCAGACCAAGGACTCCAACGCCCAGATCAACCTCTGGGATTGGCGCTATTTCCAGAACGAGCTCAAGAAAGACAAATACACCGTCGATACCGACGCGCTGCGCGTTTACTTCCCGTTCCAACACGTGCTCGACGGGATGTTCAACATCTACCAGAGCATCTTCGGGCTGAAATTTACCAAGATCCTCGCCCCCTATAAATGGATCGACGATCTCCAGCTCTACATGGTGACCGACGCGGCCAGCGGACAACCGTTAGGCATGTTCTACCTCGACATGTTCCCGCGCGACGGGAAGTTCAATCACTTCGCCGAGTTTGGAATCGTCGCTGGAAAATTGTTGCCTAACGGAAAGTATCAGCGTCCGACCGTTGCCCTCATCTGCAACTTCCCGCCTCCGTCCAAGGACAAGCCGTCGCTTCTCAGCCATCAGGATGTTGAGACGCTCTTCCACGAGTTCGGCCACGCCCTCCACGCCATCGTCACGACCGCCAAATACGTCCGCTTCTCCGGAACGAGCGTCCCCGCGGATTTCGTCGAGGCGTCGTCGCAGATGCTGCAAAACTGGGTCTGGGACAAGAAGGTACTCGACACGTTCGCCGCTGATTATCGCGACCCGTCGAAGAAAATCCCGGCTGAGATGATTGCGAAAATGAAAGAGGCGAAGCTCGCGACGGTCGGCGTCAATTATCGACGCCAGTTTACCTTCGCCGACATCGATCTCACCCTACACGACGTCCATCCCGAGGGTCAGCCCTACGATTGCGTCGCGATGTCGAACCCGATTTTTCAGAAAGATTTCCTCCCGATCGATGATAACACCGCCTTCGTCGCCTTCTTTGGGCATCTCGCGGGTTACGACGCCGGCTACTACGGCTACGCCTGGGCGGACGCGATCGCAGCCGACATGGCGACCGTTTTCGAGAAAACGCCTAACGGATATCTCGACAAATCGGCCGGAATGAAATTGCGCCAGGAAATCTACGCGCCGGGCGGCTCGCGCGACATCGACATCTCGATCCATAAATTCCTCGGACGCGACCGCTCGATCCAGCCCTACCTGAAAACGTTAGGCATCGAGACTCCGGCGAAGGCGAAGAGCGGCCCGTCAGGCGAGGACGGTGCCGGCGCGGCCAAGCCGCCAACCAAGCCGTAGTTCAGTCCGATCACAGGGAAGGCGCCAAGGCCCGGGCACGTGAAGGTCGGTCCATCTTGCGTTATGTTATCGGCTTGATGAAAAACCTCGCCTACATCTCGCTCGCTATCTCCGCCGTCTCACTTCTCGCTGCCGCCGCTCCGGTTGAACCGCCGAAGGAAGCCGAGAACGCGATCGATGCTGCCGGCCTGCTGCAGCACATCAGAATCCTCGGCTCGGATAAATTTGAAGGCCGCGCGCCCGGTTCGAAGGGCGAAGAGGAATCGGTCAATTACATCACCGCGCAATTCAAGGAACTCGGCTTGAAACCGGGCAACCCGAACGGCGCCTACACTCAGGAAGTGCCGATGGCCGGCATCCTGAGCAAGCCGACCGCGGAGTTCACCGTGGGTGATAAAAAGATGGGGTTGCGATCGCCTAACGATTTCGTCGCCTTCACCCAACAGATTACCACCGAGATCAAGGTCGAGCGCTCCGAGATCATCTTCGTCGGCTATGGCGTGGTCGCGCCCGAGTACGGTTGGGACGATTACAAAGGCGCCGACGTCAAAGGCAGGACGGTCGTCTTCCTGATCAACGATCCGCCGATCCCTTCGCCTAACGACCCTTCAAAGCTCGACGACAAAATGTTCAAGGGCAAAGCCATGACCTACTACGGCCGCTGGAGCTACAAATACGAGATCGCCGCCGAGAAAGGCGCTGCTGCCGCCGTTATTGTGCACGAGACGATCCCCGCCGCGTATCCCTGGTCGGTGGTGGCGAACAGCAACGCCAAAACCAATTTCGTGATCGACGCCCCGGACAAAAACATGAGCACGATCGGCATCCGTTCCTGGATCACGCTCGACACCGCGAAGAAACTTTTCGCCGCCGCCGGGAAAAATTTCGACGAGCTGAAGAAGGAAGCGCTGAGCAAGGATTTCAAGCCGGTATCGTTAGGCGCGCAAGCCAGTTTTTCTCTCCAGAACGAGATCACCCATTTCAAATCGCATAACGTGGTCGGCAAATTCGAAGGGAGCGACCCGAAGCTGAAAAATGAATACGTCATCTACAGCGCGCATTGGGATCACCTCGGCCGCGACACCCAGCTGCAAGGCGACCAAATCTACAATGGCGCGCTCGACAACGCCTCCGGGGTCGCCTCCATCCTCGAGATCGCGCAGGCTTTCACCAAACTTCCACAGCCGCCTCCGCGCAGCATCCTTTTCATCGCCACGACCGCGGAGGAAGCGGGATTGTTAGGCGCGAAGTATTACGCCGAGAACCCGCTTTACCCGCTCGATCACACCCTGGCCGATATCAACATCGACGTCGTTAATCCGTGGGGAAAGACACGCGACATCGAGGATATCAGCTACGGCAATTCCACCCTCGACCAGATGTTCGCGGCCGCCGCGCAACGGCAGGGCCGAACCGCCAAGCCCAACAGCGAGCCGGAGAAAGGCAGCTTTTATCGCGCCGATCAATTCGAGTTTTCAAAGCTCGGCGTGCCGGCGCTTTATCCCGGGAGCAAACCAAAGGACTTCATCGGACAGTCAGCCGGTTACGGCCAGCAGAAGAGCGATGACTACACGCTGCACCACTACCATCAGGTCTCCGACGAAGTGAACCCGAAGTGGGATCTGTCCGGCGCAGTGCAGGACAATCAACTGCTCTTCGACGTCGGCTATCAGGTCGCGAATGGCGATAGCTATCCGACATGGATGCCTGACTCCGAGTTCAAGGCAAAGCGCGACGCGATGATGTCGCAAAAAAAGTAACTCTATCGCCTCGTCACACGGCGCCATGATGACACAATGAATTCTTCACTCCCAATCATCAGCGTCGTCGTCGGGATCGCGCTTCTTCTTTTTGGGCGCCGGCTCTTCTGGCTTTTCGTCGCAGCCCTGGGCTTTGCCATTGGCTTGCAGCTCGCGCCTTATCTTAGCCAGCATCCGCCCCTCTGGCTCTCCCTTGTCCTCTCGCTCGGTCTCGGCCTGCTCGGCGCCATCATCGCGCTTCTCCTGCAAAAGATCGCCATCGGCATCGCCGGTTTCCTTGTCGGCGGACGCGTCGCGGTCGCGATCGCGGCCGCGTTTCTGGTCAATCACGCGCATTATTCCGCCATCACGTTTGTCATCGGTGGAATCGTCGGCGCCATCCTGCTCCTCGCCCTATTCGATTGGGCGCTGATCATCTTTTCCTCGATCGAAGGCGCGCGACTGATTGCCGCTGCGGTTCACTTGCCGAGCACCGGCACGGGCATCCTGCTCATCGTGCTGGCGGTCTTCGGGATCATCATGCAGGCGATGATGTTCCGGCGACGTCGCTCAATCTAAGCGTCCCAGTTGTAACTATGGCACTGCCGTCACGAAGGCCAAGGCTTTCCGCGCGAGTGACATCGCTGAGCGAGACAAAATTTTGTTCCACGCCCGAGTCATTCGCAATGACACCGAAAATTTCAAAAGCCGCCCCCGTCAACGCTGTAATCGTAAAGCCTCAGAGCCAGTCTCGAAAAAGACTTGCGCAGAGCCGGCCGAGCAAACCGATTCTCTTTACATGCTCGCGGCCGTCGCGGCCTAACGAGGAGCTGCCGTTTGGACGGGAGCCTGGATGCGCTTAGCGTTCCCTATCCTATGAAAGCGCTCCTTACTCTATTGCTCGTGCTGGTGCTCCTCTGCGGCGGGATGGTATTGCTTTCGCGTGAGGACACCCTGAAGCGGGCGAACGCCGGCTACAAGAAACTTGCGCCGGTCACGGTCTCGTTCAGCCGTTTCCGCGGCGGGAAGGAGCATCTGGTCGCGATCTACTGGCGCCTCCATTTCACCGGCAAACAGGCGAAGATGCCGGAGGAGGTCGCTTACTGGACTCTTCGCCCCTTCCGGCACGTCACGCTAGTGACGGAGTAGTTCGCAACGAGGCGCGCGGCGTCCGCTCGACGTTTACGGAAGCGACAAAGCGCTTCCCTCCAGGGCTTCGTGCTCTTCGCGTCCTTCGTGGTGGCTAATGCCGGAAATGGCGAGCGCCGGTGAAGACCATGGCGACTTTGCGCTCGTCGGCGGCGGTGATCACTTCCTCGTCGCGAACTGAACCGCCCGGCTGAATGGCGGCGGTCGCGCCGGCTTCGGCGGCCGCAATCAAGCCATCGGGGAAAGGAAAGAAGGCGTCGCTCGCCACTGCGCTCCCCTCGAGAGAGAGGCCGGCCTCGGCCGCCTTCCAGACGGCGATGCGCGAGGCATCGACGCGCGACATCTGGCCCGCACCGATGCCGAGCGTCCGGTCGGGGCCGGCGTAAACTATGGCGTTGGATTTCACGTGTTTCACCACGCGCCAGCCAAACATCATCGCGGCCATCTCCTGTTTGGTCGGCGGACGCTTGGACACAACCTTGGTCTCGATTTGATCGAGCTCGGCGGAGTCTTTCTGTTGCACGAGCAGGCCGCCGCGGACGGAACGCAGGTCCATCTCCGGCTTTTCGTTAGTCTGCGCCGGGGCCAGGGCGCGCATGAGGCGCAGGTTCTTTTTCTTCTGGAGCAAGGCGCGCGCGTCGCTCGCGAAATCGGGCGCGATGATGACCTCGCTGAAGATCTCGCTGATCGCTTTTGCGACGGGCAGATCGAGCGGACGATTGCAGATGATGATGCCGCCAAAGGGCGCCTGCTTGTCGGTGGCAAAGGCTTTCATCCAGGCTTCCTTCAGGTCGGGATCGCTGCCAACGCCGCACGGGTTGGTGTGTTTCAGAATGGCGATTGTTGGCCCCTCAAATTCCGCGATCAAATCGGCTGCGGCGGTGATGTCGATGATGTTGTTAAAGGAAAGTTCCTTGCCGTGCAGCTTTTCAAAATGCTCCGTAAAGCTGCCGTAAAGGGAGGCGGTCTGAGGCGGGTGCTCGCCGTAGCGCAGCCGGCGAACGAGCGGCAAGGAAAGCGAAAACGAAGTCTCGGTTTCCTGTTTCTCGTTCAGGAACGTCGCGATCGCCCGGTCGTAATCAGAGGTCTTGAGGAACGCCTTGATCGCGAGCCGCTCGCGCAATTTCAGCGTCGTCTCGCCATCGCGATCGCGCATCTCTTTAAGCACGGCGGAATAATCGGCCGGATCGACCACCACGGTCACGGACTGGTAATTCTTCGACGCGCTGCGCAGCATGGAGGGGCCGCCGATATCGATCTGCTCGATAGCCTCGGCGAGTTTGACTCCGGGTTGCGCGATCGTGGCCTCGAAGGGATAAAGATTCACCACGAGGAGATCGATCGGTTCGATCCCGTGCTCACGCGCGGCCGCTTCGTGTTCCTTGTTGCCGCGCACGTAGAGCAGCCCGCCGTGGACTTTGGGATGCAATGTCTTGACCCGGCCATCGAGCATTTCGGGAAAACCGGTGAAGCTGGAAATGCCGCGCACTTTGATCCCAGCCTGCCGGAGAAGACTGGCGGTGCCGCCGGTGGAAATGATTTCGACGCCTTCCTTTTCGAGCTGGCGCGCGAAATCGGCGACGCCGTTTTTGTCGGAAACGGAAATGAGAGCACGGGAAATTTTCATGAGGATTTTCGCTGCACGAGAAGGTAGGCGACGGCATACATGACAAGGCCAAAGGCCGCCGACAAACCGAGCGAAACAGCAAAGCTCGGCAGATGAAGAACGCCGGGATCACCGGCGTAGAGCGCCCGCCTGACGGCCGCGACGCCATAGGTAACGGGATTCAAATGGACAGCCCAGTAGATCCAAGAGTGCGGATTGGTGGCGGGAAAGAGCGCGCCGGACATGAGCCAGAGTGGGATGAGGAAGACATTCATGATGGCGTGGAAGCCTTGGGTCGATTCCATCGGCCAGGCAACAAGAAACCCGAGGCCCGTCAGGCCAAAGCCGACAACGAAGAGCGTGCCGAGGCACACCAGGATCCGCTCGGGCGTGATATGAATCCCGACAAAAGGCGCGAGCAAAAGAAAGATCAGCCCCTGCAAAAGGGCGAGCGTGGTGCCGCCGAGAATCTTGCCGCAGACGATGCTGCCCGGCGAGATCGGCGCGACAAGAACCGACTGAAGAAAACCTTCCCGCCGATCCTCGATGATCGAAATGGTCGAGAAGATCGCCGTGAAAAGCATGATCAGGATAAGCGTGCCCGGATAAAAATATTCGAGGTAACTGACGCCGTTAGGCGTGGAGCCGACGCGAAACGATGGCCCGATCCCGGAGCCGATGACGAACCAGAAAACGAGCGGCGAAAGGAGCGCCCCGATGATGCGGTTGCGCTGCCGATAGAAGCGCACGATCTCGCGCTGCCAGAGAGTGGCGGTGGGTAAAAGAAAAAGGCCGGAGCGTTTCCCTCCGGCGCTGATGGCCGCGACACTCATCTCCCGGCCTAACGATCGAGCACGATATGCTTCGCCGCCGGGTAGAGGACCGGGCAACAGCCGATCGTCTCGCAGAACGCCTTGCTGAAATGGCTCAGGCTGGAATAACCGACCTCGGTCGCGGCTTCGGTCACGTTGTAACGTCCGCTGCGCAGGAGCTCGGCCGCGCGTTCCATCCGCGCGTTGCGCAGGAACTGCGGGATCGTTAGGCCAACTTCCTTCGAAAAAATTCGGCTCAGGTAAAACGGGCTGCAGCCAACTTCCTGCCCGAGCATTTCCAGGGTGGGCGGGTTGGCCAGGTCGCGGACGATCAGTTCCTTCGACCGGATGACGCGATCGCGCGCCACTTTCTTTTGACGCATGCAAAAGAATTCCGGGTCTTTTGGCTCGAAGAGAAAATGCGACATCAGCTCGAGCGCCTTGCTTTGATACCAGAGGATGCGGGCCGCTTTCGGAACCGGCGGCTCGGCCAGGCTGGCCACGATCGCACGTTGCTCGGCCGACATTGGCTGCGGCGCTGAGACGATGCTTTGCTCGCGCTTCGGGAAAATCGCGGCGCGCATCGCCGGGGTCAGATCGGCCTCGGAATCCGCCAGTTGGCTTTGCAGATGGGCCCTCGAATATTCCAGGGTGACGAAGCGATGACGATCGTTCGCGTGCCGCGTCGCGCGCAACGGTTCATCACCGATCGCGTAATAGCCAGAGCTGCTCGGGCCGTAATCGTGGGTCGCATTCCCGCGCCGGATCGCGCCGCGTCCGTCGAGATTCAGGCAAAACTCGATGCTGCTCGGCCGGAAACTTTCCGCCCAATCGAGCGGCCGGCTGGTTTTGAAATCGTGCCACTCGAGGCTCACGCCCATCTCCTCGAAGCTGCCGTAAAGCTGTTGCCAGCCATGACGCACGTTAGTCCACGCGGCCGGTGCCGGGAGTTCGCCTTTCATCGCCGTCATTTTCGGGTGTCAGCCGGAGAATGCAAGAATCGTCTCGCCGCGTCGCGCCTCATTTATCCTGAAAGAAATCCACGAAGGACCGCCGCACTTTGTAGAAAGTCTGCTTCACCTCATCGCGCGCCTGCCGAAAGGCCTGCTTGATCCGGCGCTTCACGATGTTCTGGTCACCATCATCGTCGACGTCGTCGGAATCGTGATTCGAGTCCTCGGTTTGTTCATCGACCACCGCAGTGCGGTCACGGCCGCTGAAAAGCCCTTCCGTGCGTGTGATCGTGCCGTGATTGGCGCCGACATAAATTGTTCCGGCCGGTTCGCCGCCCTGCCGCTGTAGCGCGATAATCCAGATCGGGTTGCCCCGTTCATCGACCCGCAGCTTGTAATCCGCGGTCGCGAAAGTGACGTGCGATTTCTCCGCCGTCTGCTGGGCGAGGGTGAAGGCGCCGCTCGAATCGAGATTCAGCTTCGAGGTGTCGATCGTCGCGCCTAACGAGCCTTCGACCGCGGAGCGCAGTGGTGTCCTCTCCGAAATGATCTTGTCGTTGCTCACTTCCAACTCGCGGACGCCGCCGCGAGCCTTCGGGTCATCAAGCAGGATCTTCCAGCTCTCGGGTTGCGGAGCGCCGTTTGTGCCGGTGACGGAGATGACGTGATTGACGGCATCGCGATTCAATTGCAGGCCGACCGTGCGCATGGCCTGGTAAGCGGTCGGCCGCCCCTGGGCGAGGGCCGGGCTGGTGAGAAGGAGCAACAGGATGAACCATTTCGACATGCAAAAATAGTGCATGTCCGGCCGGCGATTGCCAGCAAATGGTAGCGCAAGTTTCCAGCTTGCGGATGCAAACGTGCAAGCTGGAAGCTCGCGCTACCCTAAGAAACTCGTTGCAGACGGATGCGAAATTCGCCAGCTTTGCGCCAACAAGGGCGCGGCAAATGGTTAGGCGGCCGCGGCGCGATGAGGAAAACGAAGAAACAAATCGAATTTTGCAGTCACACCGGAAATCTCGCCCTCATGCGCAACTGCGTGCGACGCTTTCTCGAGAAGTTCCCTTTTTCGGAGCGGCAGCGAACGCTCATGGTCCTCGGGGTGGACGAGGCCTGCACCAACATCATCCGGCACGCCTACCATTTGCGCGATGACCAGCTCATCTCCCTCTCGCTCGAGGGCAAAAATGATTGTGTCTGTGTTCGGCTGCGTGACTACGGGAAACAGACCGAACCGCAGGCAATGAGAAGCCGGCCGGCCGATTTGATCCGGCCCGGCGGCCTCGGGCTGCATCTCATCCGCAACGCCTTTGACCAGGTAGATTACGTCCTGCGCAGTCGCGGAACGGAATTGGTCCTGACGAAAAATCTGGATTAGAAGGCAGACAGGATTAACAGGATTTACAAGAGTACCGAGAGGTGAAAAGACACGCCCCGGTTCTTCATCCTGATAATCCTGTAAATCCTGTCTAATTTCTCCGATGCCTGCTGTTGTCCCGTCCATACCCGATCCGGCCTTCGAAATTTCGCTGCGGCCGCCGATGTTCAGCGAGTTCACCGGCCAGGAAAAGGTCTGCGAACGGATCGAAGTGCTGGTCCAGGCGGCGAAAAAACGAGGCGACGTCCTCGAGCACATTTTGCTCAGCGGCCCGCCTGGATTGGGCAAGACGACATTGGCCCATATCATCGCCAACGCGATGGGCGTGAACATCAAGAACACGAGCGGCCCGGTGATCGAAAGAGCGGGCGAGCTGGCCGGATTGCTGACGAGCCTGGAAAAAGGCGACGTCCTTTTTATTGATGAAATTCATCGGCTCCAGCCGACGATCGAGGAGTATCTCTACCCCGCGATGGAGGACTACAAACTCGACATCATCATCGACCAGGGGCCGCAGGCGCGGAGTCTGCAATTGCGGCTGCCGAAGTTCACCCTCATCGGCGCGACCACGCGCTCGGGGATGTTAAGCGCGCCGTTGCGCTCGCGTTTCGGGATGACGGCGCGGCTCGATTATTACTCGGCAGAGGAAATGCAAAAGATCATCCTGCGCAGCGCCGGCCTGTTGAATGTCGAAATCGATCCGGCGGGTGCGGCGGAAATCGCGACCCGCACCCGCGGCACCCCACGGACGGCGAACAACTTGCTACGCTGGGTGCGCGATTATGTGCAGGTGAAGGCGGACGGCCGCATCACGGCGGACCTCGCGGATCGTGCCCTGACGATGCTGGAAATCGATCGCGACGGTTTCGATCAATGGGACAAGCGGATCATTGAAACGCTGATCTACAAATTCAACGGCGGACCGGTGGGACTGAGTTCGCTTGCGGTCGCAGTCGGCGAAGAGGCCGGCACACTCGAGGAAGTGAACGAGCCATATCTGATCATGGAAGGCTACATCAAGCGGACCGCCCAGGGGCGGGTCGCTCTGCCTAACGCCTACCGAAAGCTGGGGATCAAGCCCCCGGTCGGACCGCAAAGCGAGTTGTTTGGATCCTAAGAAAATGCGCGGCTCCAGATTTCCGGGGAGCACAGGCCGCTGGCCTGTGGGTTTCGGCGGCCCGCCGAAACGAACTTTCCAAACCGGTCGC
>JBPCLI010000039.1:0-4492 GCA_051003415.1 Chthoniobacterales bacterium
CTCATCCGGCAGACGTGGCTGGACGCGGGCTGGTATCTGGCCGCGCAGCAAGCCTACGCGAAGAATCCCGCGGCCACCGAACGCCCGGAAGCGAACGCCAGCCTGGCCGCGCTGGCCGATTTCGCCCCGCACAAACAGCCGACTGTTTTCGAAACGGAGGACGAGCAAGATTTGCTGCGCGCGCTGAAGGTCGCGGATGAATTCAAGCTCAAGCCGATCCTCCTCGGCAACGGCTACGAATACCGCGTCCGGCAATCGCTCAAGAAGACGCCGGTCATTCTCACGCTTGCATTTCCCGAAGTGCCTGAGGTGGAAAATCCGGAGCGCGCGCTCGATTACGATCTGCACGAGTTGCAGCATTGGGATCGCGCCCCGAGCAATCCGGCATTGCTCGCGGCCGCGGGCATCCCCTTGGCCCTCACGACGGAAGGCCTGGAGAAGCCGGAGAAGGAATTCTGGTCGCACCTGCGGCTGGCGGTGCGGCGCGGATTGAGCGAGGACGCCGCGCTCGCTGCCCTAACGAGTGGTCCAGCGGAAATGTTCGGCGTGTCCGATCGCATGGGTACGATCGCGCCCGGCCGCATTGCCAATCTCGTCATCACCAACGGCGATCTCTTCGCGGATAAGAACGCGAAGGTGCTCACGACCTGGGTGGACGGCCATTATTACGAGACTGATCTGGCGGACGACCGCGATGCGCGCGGGACTTGGGAGTTGAGCGCGGGCGAAAAAACGCTGCTCTTGGTGATCGACGGTGAACTCGAGAAACCAGAGGCCAAGATCGGTGACGAAAAAATCGTGGTGACCGCGAAGGGCGATGCGATCGGCCTGGTCGTGCCAGCCAAACTTTTCGAGCAAGGGGAAGGCGTGGTTCGTTTCTCCGGCCGGATCACAGCCGACAAAATGAACGGCGATGGCGACGGCCCGCAGGCGGCCGCGTTCGCCTGGACCGCAAAGCGCACCGCCGCCTACACGCCTAAGCCGGCGGAAGAAAAACCATCGCCGCGCGATCAGCCGCTCGATTTTCCGGAGACGTTTCCGGCAGGCGCTTTCGGACGCACGGGCATTCCGGCCGCGCCGGCGGCGGTGCTTATCCAAGGCGCGACCATCTGGACTTCCGGCCCGCAAGGCACTTTGCAGAACGCCGATTTGCTCGTGACCAACGGGAAGATCACCGCAGTCGGTCCCGGTTTAAAAGCACCCGGCGGCGCCACCGTTGTCGATGGCAAGAATCTTCAGGTCACGCCCGGCATCGTTGATTGCCATTCCCACACCGCCATCAGCAACGGCGTGAACGAAGGCACGCACGCGGTCACCTGCGAAGTGCGCATCGGTGACGTGGTCGATGCGACCGACATCGCGATTTACCGTGAGCTGGCCGGCGGCACGACGAGCGCAAATTTATTGCACGGCTCGGCCAATCCCATCGGCGGGCAAAATCAGGTGGTGAAGTTTCGCTGGGGCGCGTCGCCGGAGGAGATGAAATTCGAGGGCGCGATGCCGGGCGTGAAATTCGCACTCGGCGAAAACGTTAAGCAATCGAACTGGGGCGACGAATACACCACTCGTTATCCGCAAACGCGCATGGGCGTGGAGGAGTTGATGCGCGATCGTTTTCGCGCGGCGCAGGAATACGAAGCCGCATTGAAACGCAAAGGCGGCCTCCCGGTTCGCCGCGATCTGCAGCTCGAAGCCCTCGCCGAAGTGCTCGACGGTAAACGCATCATCCACTGCCACTCCTACCGACAGGATGAAGTGCTCATGCTGCTGCACCTGGCGGACGACTTCAAAATCACGCTCGGCACGCTCCAGCACATCCTCGAGGGCTACAAAATCGCGGACGAGATCGCGAAACACAACGTGGGCGGATCGACCTTCGCTGATTGGTGGGGCTACAAAATCGAAGCCTTCGATGCCATCCCCGAGAACGCCGCCATCATGCACGATCGCGGCGTCCTGACCTCGGTAAATTCGGACAGCTCCGATCTCGCGCGCCGGCTCAACACCGAGGCCGCGAAGTCGATGAAATACGGCGGCCTTTCGGCGGACGAAGCGCTCAAGTTGGTCACAATCAATTCTGCGAAGCAACTCCGGATCGACGCAAAAATCGGTTCGCTCGAGCCGGGCAAGGATGCCGATTTCGTCCTCTGGGACGGCAATCCGCTCTCGAACTACACGCGGGTAGAGCAGACGTGGATCGATGGGCGGAAATATTTTGATCGCACCGAAGATGCGGCTGCGCAGAAGCAATTCGCCGTCCAGCGCGAAGCGCTCGTCCAGAAGGCGCTGACCGAACGCGTGAAGGAGCTGACCAAAGGCGAAGGCGGCAAGAAGAACGACGAGAAAAAGCCGGACGGAATTTATGGACTCGGCGTGAGCGACGAAACCTGTAGCGCTCCGTAAACGAACATGCGCTTTTCTCACCTAACGAATGCGGTTTTTCTGAGCGCGTGTCTCGGTGCATCTGCCGCGCGCGCCTCCGAGGTGATCCCGGCGAAACCGCAGGATCATCCGATTGCGCTCAAAGGGGCGACCATTCATCCGGTGAGTGGACCGGACATCGCCAGCGGGACTTTGATTTTTGCCGACGGAAAGATCACCACGCTCGGAGCGGACGCGCCGATTCCTGAGGGAACCGAGGTGGTGGACCTAACCGGCAAACACCTTTATCCCGGCCTGATCAACGCCAACAGCATGCTGGGCTTGAGTGAAATCAGCGCGGTCCGCGCGACGCTGGATTTTGAGGAAACGGGCGAGATCAACCCAAACGCGAGCGCGATCACCAGCGTCAACCCGGACAGCGAATTAATCCCGGTGGCGCGAAGCAACGGCATCCTGACCGCGCTGGTGGCGCCGGAAGGCGGGCTGATTTCCGGTCAGTCGGCTGTGATCCGGCTCGATGGCTGGACGCCGCAAGACCTAACCGTGCGCGCTCCCGCCGCGATGCATTTGCGTTGGCCGAAGATGGAGATCGATCGCCGGCCGCGCGCGCCGAAAAAACCGGAGGATCAGCAGAAGGACATCGACAAGGCGCTGAAGCGAATTCGCGATTCCTTTCAGCTGGCGCGCGCCTACGCCGCGGCCGGGAAAAATCCCGCGCCAATTTTCCAATCCGATCTGCGCTGGGAAGCACTCGGGCGGGTGGTCGATGGCACTCTCCCGCTTTTTGTGCACGCCGATTCAGTCGAGCAGATCGAATCCGCGCTCGCGTGGGCGAAAAATGAAGGCCTGAAGTTCACCCTCGTCGGCGGCCGTGAAGCCTGGCGTATGACTTCGCCCCTCAAGGAAACCGACACGCCTGTGATCATCGCCCTAACGACTGCTTTGCCGCCGCGCCGCGGAGATCCGTACGACAGCGCTTTCCACAACCCCGCGGTTTTGCAGGCCGCTGCCATTCGTTATTGCATCGCCACCCACGGGCGGGAATCGGAAGCGGCGCACGAGCGCAATCTCCCCTACGAAGCTGCGCTGGCGGCGGCCTTCGATTTGCCGAAGGAGGAAGCTTTGAAAGCGGTCACGCTTTATCCCGCGCAGTTGCTCGGCGTGGGTGATCGCCTCGGTTCGCTTGAACCGGGCAAGGCCGCGACCCTGATCGTAACCGACGGCGATCCGCTCGACTTCCCCACGCACATCGAGGCGGCCTACATCGACGGTCGCAAGATCGATTTGAGCAATCGCCAGACGCGTTTTCGCGACAAGTATCTCGAGAAGTACCGTCGGAAATGAGGTTCCCAAACTTGGCGCCATCGACACCCGCGGACACGGAAACTGCTGCCCTTTAGACCATGCGCGTGCTCATCGCAGACGACCAGAGAAGCGTGGGGAGCACGCTTTCCGCCATGGTCGAAAAATGCCAGCACGAAGTCGTGGCGGTCGTCGGCTCAGGGTTGGAAGCGATTCAGGCTTACACCCAACATCACCCGGACGTGGTCCTGATGGATTACGCCATGCCTCGTCTGAACGGCGCCACCGCCTGCCGCAATATTTTGGCCCGACATCCAGACGCGCGCATCATTCTGGTCTCGGGAAATGCGCTGACGAAGGAGATCAGCGAATCCGGCGCCATCGCGATCTTGACCAAGCCGGTGACGATGGACCGGCTTTACACCGTCCTTTACGACGCGGGTGGGAAGACTGGCCAACCCTCGCCGTAGCAGATAAACCTTCGCCATGAAGAAATCCCTCCTCAGCTTCCTCCTTCTGCTGCTTCTCGTTTCAGTTTCGATCGCCCAGGTGCAGGTGCGATTGCAGGACAGCGATACGGTCGGGTCGATCTTGAAGGGCCAGGTCGGGCAGAACGTCGAGCTGCGCATGAAATCCGGCGAGAAGATCGGCGGCAAAGTCGATCAGGTCACTGAGCGGCTTGCGCATCTTTCGCAATTGAGCGGCGCGGAATTTTACGACGCCGTCGTCAATCTCGAAGACGTGGCCGCGGTCGTCGTGCGCACGAAGACGAAGTGAACCTGGCGGCTACGGCAACTGCACCACGCGG
>JBPCLI010000040.1:0-40719 GCA_051003415.1 Chthoniobacterales bacterium
CTAACAGAGATTATACGAAAGGGACTTTCGCCTATTTCGGTTGCTTGCTGGGCAGGGTCCGGTGTAAAACGAATGCATGTCGGAGATTGTGACAGCGGCCAACTCGCCTGCCAAGCCTAAATTTCTGGACCAAATCCGGTCGATCTTGCGGACGCGCCATTACAGCTTGCGCACGGAGGAGGCTTACCTGGGCTGGATCCGCCGCTTTATCCTTTTTCACGACAAGCGTCACCCTCGCGAGATGGGCGCACCCGAGGTGGCGGCGTTCCTTAATTATCTCGCCCAAGAGCGTTCGGTCGCCGCGGCGACTCAAAATCAAGCGCTGAACGCACTGCTTTTCCTCTACGATATCGTGCTGGAGCGGAAATTGGGCTCGATCGAAGGGCTGCAGCGGGTGCGGCGCCCGCCCAAGTTGCCGGTGGTCCTGGCCCCGGATGAGGTGCGGGCTGTTTTGCACGAGCTAAGCGGCCAATATCGTCTAATGGCAGAGCTGCTCTATGGGAGCGGGCTTCGCCTGCTCGAGTGTTTGCGGCTGC
Organism: Chthoniobacterales bacterium; assembly: GCA_051003415.1. Lineage (GTDB taxonomy): Bacteria > Verrucomicrobiota > Verrucomicrobiia > Chthoniobacterales > UBA10450 > Palsa-1392. The sequence continues at coordinate 537 of JBPCLI010000040.1, forward strand.
GGGTAAAGGATGTGGATTTTCGCTATCTCCACCTCACTTTGCGGGCGGCGAAAGGAGGCAAGGAGCGCAGGACGATGCTTCCGGTGAGGGTGGTAGCAGCACTGCAGGCTCATCTGGCGGGGGTGCGGTCGGTGCATGAGCGGGAATTGGCAGAGGGCTTTGGCACCGTCTGGCTGCCAGAGGCCTACGCGCGCAAGAACCCCGGAGCGGCGCGGCAGTGGGCGTGGCAATGGGTTTTCCCGGCGGAGAGACGCTCGTTCGACCCGCGCGGTGGGACGGTGGACGGCGGCCCGGTGTGTCAACGGCATCACGTTGGCGAAAAAAATCTGCAAAACGCGGTCAAGACAGCAGTGCGCAAAGCGGACTTGGCCAAGGCAGCGAGCTGCCACACGCTGCGGCATTCGTTTGCGACGCATCTGCTCGAGAATGGTTACGACATCCGCACAGTACAGGAGCTTCTTGGGCACAAGGATGTGTCGACGACGATGATTTACACGCACGTGCTCAACAAGCCGGGTCTCGGGGTGAAAAGTCCGCTAGATTGAAGCGCCTCTGGTGCTTCGGTATCGGTGTTGAATCCTGGTTGTCTGGGAAACCGGCCAACACGGCCGCCGCTGCATTTATGCGCTTTCGCCGCTGGTTTCCCAGATCATAAATTTGTCCAGCGTTTCCCGGGTTTTATCGACGACGAAGTCGACCACGATGGCGTCATCGATGAAGCCGAGAAACGGCGTGCTGTCGGGAATCAAATCGAAGGGATCGATCAGGTAGTTGAGCGCTGTGACAATCCAGAGCAGGTCATTTTTAGAAACCTGTTTGTATGCGCCGCGCTCGTGGGCCCGGATCAGGCGCAGCATGGTCTGGAGGTAAGGCCAGTTTTCCTTGAACCGCCGTCTCGGGAGCGACGCACACTCTCTCGCGCCTTTTTCAAAGAGCGAGCGCAAGCCCCCGAGACCGGCGACGCGCAATTTCGCTTCGCGGAGCGCGCGGGCAAACGCTTCGCTGCGCAGGACTGGTTTCTTGTAGGACCGTTGCTTTCCGGAGGACGGTGTCGGTTTCACTTTTTTCATCGGACGCCATGAAAGCACCGCGACGCGCGAAGGTGAAGGCAATTTGCACAGCCTAACGAGCCGGCCCTGGCGGGGAGCCGTTCTGTTGCGGAGGGCATCTGGGCCGGGGGCGACAGAAGCATGTATGTTTACGACGTGGCGGGGAACCTGGTGGAGTCGATCGACGGCTGAATTTCTCCAACGCGGGGAATGTGGTGCCGGCGCACACCGCGCGGACTCAACCCGGCCGTGACGCAGGTGCAGTCGTTTACTTATTAGCTGCCGGGGATAGGGCTGAGGGGGCCGCGGTCTGTGCCGGTAAATTCTGCGCTTGATCGTGTTTCCGCTGGGGACAGCGGACGCTACAAATGAAAAACGCCGCCCACGACTTACGCGGGCGGCGTTGATCAAGGATGGGGCTGCCGGTCTAGGCGGTGCCGCGGTTCATACCGATGAAGCCTTCGCGCTCCAAGTGCAGGATGATCTCCTGGGCCGCTTCTTCGGCGCTGAGTTCGGCAGTATTAATATGCAACTCAGCGTCGACGGGCTCCTCGTAGGGATCGCTAATGCCGGTGAATTCTTTCAGGATGCCGGCGCGCGCCTTGGCATAGAGACCCTTGCGGTCGCGCTGTTCGCACACGTCCACGGAGGTGGAGAGGTGGACGAGGATGAAGCCGCCAAGCGGTTCGATGAGGGCGCGGACATCTTTGCGGGTCGCTTCGTAAGGGGCGATCGGGGCGCAGATGGCGATCCCGCCGTTCTTCGTGATCTCAGATGCGACGTACCCGATGCGGCGGATGTTGATGTCGCGATGCTCTTTCGAGAAGCCGAGCTCGCTGGAGAGATGCTTCCGGACGAGGTCACCGTCGAGCATGGTTACGGGACGGCCGCCGACTTCGAGGAACTTGGTCATGAGGACATTGGCGATGGTGGATTTCCCACTACCGGAAAGGCCGCTGAAGAAGATCGTCAGGCCCTGTTTGTGACGTGGTGGGAAGCTGCGGCGCAATTCGGTCGCGACTTCGGGGTAGGTGAACCACGCCGGGATGTCGCGGCCTTCGTTGAGCCGGTTGCGGAGCTCGGTGCCGGAGAGGTCGAGGACGCGGGCGTCTTTTGGCACTTCGTCGGCGGGGAAATATTTATCTTTGTCCTCGAGGTAAACCATCATCTGGAACGGCACCTGTTTGACGCCGATTTCCTCTTCGTGTTTTGCGAAAAGTTCCTGGGCCTCATACGGGCCGTAGAATGGTTCGCCATCGGTGTTTTTGCCCGGACCGGCGTGGTCGCGGCCGACGATGAGGTGGGTGCAGCCGTAATTTTTGCGAATGAGAGCATGCCAGACGGCTTCGCGCGGGCCGCCCATGCGCATGGCGAAGGGAACGAGGGCGAGCTTGGCGGTGCCGGCGGGATATTTGCCGACCAGAAGCTGGTAGCAGCGGACGCGGGTGAAGTAATCGACATCGCCGGGCTTGGTCATACCGACGACGGGGTGGATGAGGAGGCTGGCCTCAACCTGCTTGGCGGCGCGGAAGGTGAGCTCGACATGCGCGCGATGCATCGGGTTGCGAGTCTGAAAAGCAACGATGCGGCGCCAGCCGGCGTCGGCGAACACGGCGCGCAGCTCGGCCGGAGTTTGGCGCAGGGTCTTGAAGTCGTAGTGGCTCGGTAATTGGAGGCCTTCGAGCTTGCCGCCGACGTACCAGGGATTGCTCCGGTTCGTCAAATAAGCGACGCCAGGGTGAGCCTGGCTGGCGCTATTGAAGACGGCTTTGCCTTCCGCGGCGCGATCGGGTTGCCAGACTTCCTCGACATGGAGAATGGCGATCATGACGCCTTCGGCATCGCGCAGGGCGACCCTAGTGCTGCCGGGCTTGAGATCTTTCGCGAACGCCTCGGTGACGTCGAGGGTGATCGGGATCGGCCAGAGAACGCCGCTCTGAAGGCGCATGTTGCTGCAGACGCCTTCGTAATCGGCCTTGTTCATGAAGCCGGTAAGAGGCGAGAAGCCGCCGTTGAGGAGCATCTCGAGGTCGCAGATCTGACGCGGGGTCAGATCCCAGGATGGGAAATCGCGCGAGGCGGCTTTGGTGTCGGCGGCTTCTTCGCGACCGAGGATGAGGTTGATGAGTTGCCCGCCGTGGGGTGCGACGAGATGACTGGTTTTAGGCGATGTGTTCAAAGTAGATGATAGTGATTTTGGTTGCTGACTGTGTGAAATCCGCGAGGACGCAGCTGCGTCACTTGCCGGTCCCAGTCGGAAGCGCGGAGCGAGCATTGTAGGTTGGAATACCCGTCTGTCCAATGGGAGCTTCGGCGCGTGGGCAACGGCGCTACGAGCCGGCGGATCGTGCGCGGCCTGCCGGAAGCAGGCGGGAGAAAATACGAATTTACTGGACAATGATCGGACCTCAGGAATTTTAACGGTCGCTCCCAAGGGAGAATTCGTATGGAACCTCGCGCCGCCCTTTTCCGAACGCTCGCTCTTGTTAGTCTGATCGGAATTGTTGGGGCTCGCGCCCAGACGATTCCGCTTCTACCTGAGCGGACCAGCCACACCGCAACGCTGCTTGATTCCGGCAAGGTATTGGTCGTGGGCGGGGTGAATGAGAGCAGTACGCTCGCTTCGTCGCTCCTCTACGATCCGGCGACCGGAACGCTTGTTCCGACCGGGTCGCTCGTCACCGCGCGGGCCAACCATGCGGCGACTTTGCTGCCCGATGGGCGGGTGTTGATCACGGGCGGTGATCAGGGATTTAGCCCAATCCAAACGGCCGAGCTTTACGACCCGGCGACAGGCATTTTCGCCCTAACCACTCACCAGATGACGGTCGGGCGGAGCCAGCACACAGCGACGCTTTTGCCGAGTGGCAAGGTGCTCGTGAACGGAAACGGGGCGGCGGACATTTTCGATCCGGGCACGCAAACCTTTACCAAGGCGATCGGCACGCCGGTGAATCGCAAGAGCCATTCTTCCATTCTCCTCGGGGACGGCACCATGCTCGTGATGGGCGGCTACGTGAACTTCATCGCGACCAAGTCGGCGGAGATCTACGATCCAGCGACGCAATTATTTACCGCCACGGCGCATACGATGCAGGTGGCGCGGGCTAACCTGGCCGAGGCACCGCTCCCCGATGGACGGATCCTGATCACGGGTGGATTTTCCGGGACCAGCCCGCACGACGAAACGGAAATTTACGATCCTGTCGCGCAGAGTTTCACCGTCGATACGTCGATGGCTTATCACCGGTCCAATCATCATGCTTTCCTGCAGGGAGATGGACGGGTCGTGGTAATCGGAGGAGTGACGATCGAGAGCGGCTTCCTGGCAACCGACGAAGTTTACGATCCGACCACGAAGGTCTGGTCGACGTATCAGCCGATGCTGGAGAACCGGGGCGGCCACACGGCCACGGTCTTGAAGAGCGGGAACATCTTTGTCGCCGGTGGAGTAACGGGCAACGTGACTTTGCAAACTGCCGAAATCCTCAGCCCGACCACGCAAAAATTTACTTCGTTAGGCAAGATGCAGGTTCCGCGCAATCAGCATCGGGCCAATCTCCTGGCAGGCGGCAAAGTCTTAATCACCGCCGGGAGCACCGACGGGTTCAACCTGAATTCGAACGAGCTGTTTGACCCGACGAACAACACCTTTTCGTTAGTCGGCACCCTGGTTGATGAACGAAAAAGCCATACCGCGACCACCCTGCAGGACGGACGCGTCCTGGTCGCGGGCGGGAAGGGAAACGGCTACCTCAAAACGGCGGAGATTTACGATCCGACAACGCAGTTATTTCACTCCGCCTCGCCCATGATCGGTGGTCGCGCGCTGCACACCGAGACGCTATTGAACAGCGGCAAGGTGCTGATCACCGGTGGCGTCACGACTGGCGGCGTCTCGATCGCGACCGCGGAATTGTTCGATCCGATCACGGAATCATTTACCAGCACGGGCAAACTTTCCTTGCAGCGCAAACGGCACCGTGCGGCGTTGCTCAATAGCGGCAAGGTGCTCGTGGCGGGAGGCGACACTCTCAATAACGTCCAGGGCGGCGGCGATCGCGAGACCCAGACGGCAGAGCTCTACGATCCGGCTGTGGGAACCTTTTCGCCGGTCGGTGACATGAGCCAGGCGAGGGCGGAACACGAAGCGACGCTCCTCCTCGACGGCACCGTTTTGGTGACAGGCGGAACGGCCACGGTGGAACCGGGCGATCTTTATCAACCCTCGACCGCCACTTTCACCACCGTCGGTCAAATGGTGCAGGCGCGCGGCCGGCATGTCGCTTTGCGCCTAACGAACGCGGCGTGGGGAACGTCGGTCGGCAAGGTGCTAGCCATCGGCGGCTCCGCGATCGGTAGCCCGGTCTTCGGCGGTGGTCAGCAGGCGCAGGATTCGGTTGAAATCTACGATCCTGCAACTGGTCTCTTCAGCAGTTTCGGGACAATGACCGAGCCGCGGCAAAATCATACCGCGACGGAGCTGGAGGATGGAAGGATTCTCGTCACCGGAGGCGTCGGGCTGCCCTTCGTAAGCGCGACGGCCGAAGTGCTCGCCGGTCCCACGCCGAGCCCAACCCCGCCACCCACGCCGACGCCGAGTCCAACCCCGACGATCTCCCCGTCACCTACCGTTTCACCCACTGCGTCTCCGAGTCCCACTGCGTCGCCCTCGGCTTCTCCGACTGCAACACCGCTGGAGAGCAAGCCGCTCAATATTTCCACTCGGGCCGACGCGCAGACCGGCGACAAGGTGCTCATCGGCGGATTCATCGTGGCCGGTGGGGCGGAGTCGAAAACGGTCATCCTGCGCGCGATCGGGCCGTCTCTCCCGCTGAGCGGCGTGCTGGCCGATCCGGTTCTGGAGTTACATAATCCCGATGGCAGCGTGGTAGTAAACGACAATTGGAAAGACAGCCAGGAAACCGAGATCGCCGCGAGCGGACTGGCGCCGGGTAACGACTTGGAATCGGCCATCATCGCTACGCTTTCACCCGGCACCTACACGGCGATCGTTTACGGGAAGAATAACACGACGGGGGTGGGATTGGTGGAGGTTTACGACTTGGACGACCCGAATAAGGCGAGCTATCTGGCGAACATCAGCACACGCGGCTATGTGCAGCAGGACGATAACGCGATGATCGGGGGATTCATCATCGGCGCAGGCGGCCAGACTGGCCAGGTCGTCGTGCGGGCGATAGGTCCTTCCCTTACGACCGTGACTGACGCGCTACGCGATCCGACGCTGAACCTTTACAATGCGCAGGGGGGTGTCGTGGCGCAGAACGATGACTGGGCAATCCCGGATGGAAACGCCATCGCAGCGACTGGCCTTGCGCCGACCGATCCGGCTGAATCGGCGATCCTGGCGGATCTCCCGCCCGGCGCCTACACGGCTATCGTGCGGGGAAAGGTAACCAGTACCGGCGTCGGCCTGGTGGAGGTTTACTACCTTCCCTAGCGGAATTCGGACAAGCCGTCTGATTTTTTACGAACATTCTGGACATTCAACCCCTGCTCGCGATAAGCTGCTCGACCTTCCCATGATAGAATTCTCCTTGCTTTTGCTGCTTGCGCTGGCCGCACTCGTTAGTCCGTTTTCTCTGCCAGCGCAGACGATTCCTCTGGTCCCGGGGCGCGGACCTTCGGCCCAGGCGGCGGCGCTGCGGCATGATAGAGGACGACCACGGATTGCCGAGAATGGTCGGGAGAACATACGAAATTTCTGGGCAATGGCGGGGTGTAAGTAGTTTAGATTGTCGTTCTCAAGAGAGAATCCACATGGAACCTCGCGTCGCCCTTTTACGATCGCTCGCACTCGTTAGTCTACTCGGAATTGTCGGGGTTCATGCTCAGACGATTCCGCTTCTGCCGGAGCGGACCAGCCATACCGCCACGCTGCTGGATTCCGGAAAGGTGCTAGTGATTGGCGGGATTAACGAGACGGCGACGCTCAAGTCGGCACTGCTTTACGATCCAGCGACCGGTCAGTTCACACCCACCGGCTCGTTAGTGGTCGCGCGTTCCTCCCATGCTTCCACTTTACTCCAGGACGGCAGGGTGCTGATAGCCGGCGGTGGCGGGGGTGGCTTGCCGCTGGCGAGTGCGGAGCTTTACGATCCGGTGACGGGAACTTTCAAGCTCACTGGTTCGATGGCGATTGGGCGCGTCAATCACACGGCGACCCTGTTGCTCGATGGTACTGTGCTTGTGGTGGGATCAGGGAGCGCAGACATCTTCGATCCAGCGACCGGGAAATTCTCCGCGACGATCAGCAACCCGGCCAATCGCAAGAGTCATGAGGCGGTATTGCTCCCGGATGGGACCGTCCTGATCGCCGGCGGCTACGTCAACGGAATTGCGGGTAGCACGGCGGAGATTTATCAACCGGACATCAAGACCTTCACGCCGACGACGCACTCGATGAAGATCGCGCGGGCGAATTTCACCGGCACGCTGCTGCCCGATGGTCAGGTACTGATTGCCGGTGGTTTTTCCGGCACCAGCCCGCATAACGAGGCGGAGCTTTACGACCCGGCAACGAAGACCTTTACGCTCACCGCTTCGATGGTCTATCACCGGTCGAATCATCGGGCGATCCTGCAGGGTGATGGCCGCGTGGTGGTGATCGCCGGCGTGACGCTGGAGAGCGGTTTCCTGGCCACGGACGAGGTTTACGATCCCGAGACCGCAGTTTGGTCGCCATACGCATCGCTGATCGAGGATCGAGGCGGCCATACCGCTACGGCCTTGCTCAGCGGAAACATCCTGGTCGCGGGAGGAGTGACGGGGAACGTGACTCTGCAAAGCGCGGAGATGCTGGATCCGGTTACGCATGAGTTCACCTCGTTAGGCAAGATGCAGGCGCCGCGCAATCAGCATACCGCCAGCCTGCTGGGCGATGGCACAGTGTTGCTCACGGCGGGGAGCACCGATGCTTTTGATCTGAACTCCGCTGAAGTCTTCGATCCGTCGGATAATTCCTTCTCGTTAGTCGGATCGCTGACTGACGCGCGCAAGAGCCACACCGCGACGGTTCTGCAGAGCGGCAAGGTGCTGATTGCCGGTGGAAAAGGTGGCGCGGTAGGCTACCTCCGGAGCGCGGCGGTTTACGACCCGGCGACACAGCTTTTCACGGATGTGTCGCCCATGATCGGCGTCCGTGCGCTCCATACGGCGACGCTTTTGAATAACGGACACGCGATTGTCGTCGGGGGCGTTGCGACTGGCGGGGTATCGGTCGCGACGGCGGAATTGTTCGATCCGGTCTCGCAAACGTTCAGTAGTACCGGAAGTCTTTTCCTTCAACGGAAACGACATCGCGCGGCCTTGCTGGACGACGGCGAGGTCCTGGTCATGGGCGGCAACTATTTACCTAACGGCCAAGGCGGCGGCGACCGTGAGACGGCGACGGCGGAGCGTTACGATCCGGCAACGGGGCTGTGGTCGCAGGTTGGCGACATGAACGTGCCGCGCTCGGAACACGAAGCGAATCTGCTCCTGGACGGCACAGTGCTCGTCTGCGGCGGGACGACCGCCGGTTCGCCGAGCGACCTGTATCAGCCAGGGTCGGCCACTTTTAACGCCACAGGGCAGATGGTTCAGGGGCGTGGCCGGCATCGCGCTCTCCGCCTAACGAATCCAGCTTGGGGCGGACTCGTCGGTCACGTCTTGGTCGTAGGTGGCGCGATTACCGGCAGCCAGATTTTCGGCGGCGGGGAACAAGCGCTCAATTCGGCTGAGATCTATGATCCGGCGACGGGGACTTTCAGCGACTTCGGGACGATGACTGTCGAGCGCCAGAATCACACCGCGACGGAATTGAATGACGGGAGAATTCTCATCACCGGAGGTGTAGGCCGGCCCTTTGTGAGTGCGACCGCCGAAGTGCTCGCCGGTCCCACGCCGAGCCCAACCCCGCCACCCACGCCGACGCCGAGTCCAACCCCCACGATCTCGCCGTCACCTACCGTTTCGCCCACTGCGTCTCCGAGTCCCACGGCGTCGCCCTCGGCTTCGCCGACGGCAACGCCGCTGGAGAGCAAGCCGCTCAATATTTCCACTCGGGCCGACGTACAAACCGCGGACAAGGTGCTCATCGGCGGATTCATCCTAACCGGCGGGACGGAGCCGAAGACCGTCATCCTGCGCGCGATTGGGCCGTCGCTTCCGTTGACTGGAGTCTTGGCTGATCCGGTGTTGGAATTGCACAACCCCGATGGCAGCGTGGTGACTAACGATAACTGGAGAGATAGCCAGGAGGCCGAGATCGAAGCGAGCGGGCTGGCGCCGGGTAACGACTTGGAATCGGTCATCATCGCCACGCTTTCGCCCGGGACCTACACGGCGATCGTTTAGGGGAAGAATAACATGACGGGGGTAGGGTTGGTGGAGGTTTACGACCTGGACGATCCGAACGCGGCGACCTATCTCGCCAACATCAGCACACGCGGCGATGTGCAGCAGGGCGATAACGCGATGATCGGGGGTTTCATCATCGGCGAAGGCGGCCAGACCGGTCAGGTCGTTGTGCGGGCGATTGGTCCTTCCCTTACGACTGTCCCCGACGCGCTAAGCGATCCAACGCTGAGTCTTTACGATGCCCAAGGGGATGTTGTGGCGGAGAACGATGACTGGGCAACCCCTGACGGAAACGCGATTGCGGCGACCGGTCTCGCGCCAACCGATCCGGCCGAATCGGCCATTCTGGCCGCTGTCGCACCCGGCGCCTACACGGCCATCGTGCGGGGCAAGGCAGACAGCACAGGCGTCGGCCTCGTGGAAGTTTATTACCTTCCCTAACTGAATCCGGACAATCCACCGGATTATTTACGAACATTCTGGACATTGTACCCCTGCCCGGGATAAGCTACTGGACTTCTCCATGAGAAAAATCTCCACACCCTCGTTGCTCGCGATTTGCGTATTCATTGGCTCGTTTTCTCTTCCAGCGCAGACGATTCCTCTGGTCCCGGAGCGCGGCGGGCATGCCGCGACTCTTCTGCCCTCAGGCAAAGTTCTGATTACCGGCGGCGCGAATGAGAGTGGGACGCTGAAATCCGCTCTTCTCTACGGTCCCATCACTAATACTTTTACTGCGACGGGTGCGATGATCGTGGCCCGAGGTGATCACACTTCGACTTTGCTGCCCGATGGGCGGGTCCTGGTCACCGGGGGTGACGACGGGAGCGCTGTCCTGCAAAGTGCGGAAGTCTACGATCCAGTCACGGGAAAATTTACCCTGACTCAGGCGATGACCATTGCCCGCAACAATCATACGGCAACGTTGTTGCCCGATGGAACGGTGCTCGTGGACGGCCTCGCCAACGCCGATATATTCCAGCCAGCGACGAACACCTTTACAGCGGCGACCGGGACACCAATTAGTCGCAAGAGTCACATGGCGACTCTGCTGCAGGATGGGACGGTCCTCGTCACGGGTGGATATGTAAACAGTATCTCCAGTAATACGGCGGAAATCTATGACCCTGCCACCCAGGTCTTCACGGTCCTGGCCAACCACCTGAATATCGCGCGAGCAAATCATACCTCCACTCTCTTGCCTTCAGGGAAGGTTCTGATCACGGGCGGCTTCTCTGGCACCAGTCCGCATAGTGAAACTGAAATCTATGACCCCGTCCTCAAAACCTTCACCCTTGCCTCCAAGATGTCTTATAATCGATCTAACCACCGCGCCATTCTACAGGGTGACGGCCGCGTGGTGGTGATCGGTGGCGTAACTCTTGAGAGCGGATTCCTGGCGGCGGATGAGGTTTACGATCCCGCGACCGGGACTTGGACCGCCTATCAATCAATGGTCGAAAACCGGGGCGGTCACACCGCCACGATGTTGGAGAGTGGAGAGATCCTAGTCGCTGGTGGTGTGACAGGTAACGAAACGCTGCAATCGGCTGAGATCCTGGATCCGGTCACTCATGAGTTTACCGCGATCGCGGATATGAAGGTGGGCCGCAACCAGCATCGGGCGACACTACTCGACGATGGCACAGTCTTGCTCGTCGCGGGTAGCAATAACGCGTTCAACCTCAAGTCGGCAGAGCTATTCGATCCTGCGAGTAACTCCTTTTCGTTTACCGGTTCGCTAAAAGACGCCCGAAAGAGTCATACAGCTACTAAGTTACAGGACGGTCGTGTCGTGGTAGCCGGCGGAAAGGGGGGCAATGTCGGTGATCTAAAGAGTGCCGAAGTCTACGATCCTTCAACGCAACTATTTCATTTGGCTACGCCGATGAACGAAGAGCGAGCCCTGCATTCCGCGACGATTTTGGACAGCGGAGAGGTTCTGGTCGTCGGTGGGGTGCAGACTGGGGGCGGGGTAACCGAAACAACGGAGCTTTTTGATCCAGCCACGGAAACATTTTCCCTGACTGGGCCGCTTTCGCTCGGCAGAAAGCGGCATCGCGCCGCCCTTCTCCTCGACGGGAATGTCCTGATCGAAGGCGGTGATTATTTGGCGAACGGGGTGGGCGGCGGGGACCGGGAAACGGAGACAGCCGAGCTTTACAACCCCAATACTGGGATCTGGTCCATGGTCGGGAATATGAGCAGCCAGCGTGCGGAGCACGAATCGACTTTGCTCTCGGATGGCACCGTCCTCATCTCGGGTGGCATTCTCATTCCGGTGGCCGCGGAAGTTTATCATCCGGATCTCCAGTCGTTTTCGAACGTGGGACAAATGATCCAAACCCGCGGTCGCCATGTTGCGATTCGGCTGGCCAATCCGGCCTGGGGTTCATTAGTCGGGCACGTGGTGGCCATCGGTGGTGACATTCAAGGCGGCAGCGTCTTCGGCGGCGGCCAACAGGCTTTTGATTCGGTCGAGATTTATGATCCGGCCACCGTAATGTTCAGTGCGTTCGGGACCATGACCGTGGCGCGCCAGAACCATACCGCGACCGAATTGAATGACGGCCGCATCCTGATCACAGGCGGAGTCGCCCGGCCATTCATCAGCACAACCGCCGAGTTGCTGGACGGACCGACGCCAAGCCCTACACCGATTCCGACCCCGACACCCACTCCGTCGCCGACGTCCTCACCGACACCGACACCGACACCGTCGCCAAGTCCGACGTTGACTCCAACGCCGACGCCGAGCCCTACACCGATTCCGACCCCGACACCCACTCCAACGTCGACGCCGACACCGACGCCAAGTCCGACATTGACTCCAACTCCGACGCCGGTGGAAAGCAAACTGCTCAACATCTCGACCCGGGGCGACGCGGAGACGGGCGACAAGGTTCTAATCGGCGGCTTTATTCTCTCCGGTGGCAATGAATCCAAGACGGTGATCATACGGGCGATTGGACCTTCGCTTCCGCTCGATGGAGCTCTTGCTGATCCGGTTGTGGAATTGCATAAGCCCGACGGCAGCGTGGTGGTGAATGACAATTGGAAGGATAGCCAGCAAACCGCGATCGAAGCGAGCGGGCTCGCGCCGGTCAACGACTCGGAATCGGCGATTATCGCGACGCTTCCGTCCGGGCTTTATACCGCGATCGTTTACGGAAAAAGCAACTCCACCGGGGTGGGCTTGGTCGAGGTTTACGATCTCGATGACCCGAATGCCGCCGCTTACCTCGCAAACATCAGCACACGCGGCTTCGCGCAGCCGGGCGATAATGCAATGATTGGCGGTTTCATCATCGGGGAAGGCGGCCACACCGGGCAGGTACTGGTGCGAGCGATCGGACCATCACTCACTACGGTGCCCGACGCGCTGAGCGACCCGACCCTGAGTCTATTCGACGCGCAAGGTGCGCTCATTGGCGAGAACGATGATTGGGCGGATACAAATGAAAACGCAATTGCCGCCACCGGCCTCGCGCCAAGCGATTCGCGCGAATCCGCCATTTTGGGCGACCTCGCTCCGGGAGCATATACAGCGATTATCCAGGGCAAATCCGGGGGGTCGGGTGTCGGCTTGGTCGAGGTATATTACCTTCCGTAAATCGAGGAAATTCGGGGTCCCAGTAATTCACTCGCCCCGCGGCGACGGTGTCAGCCGAGATGTTTCGTATTTTACCGATAATTCTGGACAATTGCCTCTTTTCCGCCTACGATCGAGGTAAGCTTTTCACCCGGATTCCGCTGTCACTTATGACCAAACTTTTTACGGCCCTAGCGGCCCTCGTATTCATCGTCTTCGGCACATTGGGCATCCAAGCGCAGACCATCCCACTCATTCCCGAGCGGACGGGACAGGGCGCGACGCTCCTGCCCTCCGGCAAGGTTCTGATCAGCGGTGGCGTGAACGAGAACGCAACCCTCAGTTCGGCGCTGCTCTACAACCCGACGACGAATGTTTTCACCGTCACGGGATCGATGATCACGCCTCGGGCCGATCACACCTCAACTCTGCTGAACGATGGAAGAGTTCTGGTGACTGGCGGCGATAACAGCGTCGGCGCGATCCAATCGGCTGAAACCTACGATCCGGCCACCGGCATTTGGACCCAGACCAAGGTCGGAATGAAAGTGGTTCGGACGCAACACACCGCGACCCTGCTTTGGAGTGGGAAAGTTTTAGTCGACGGCGGAAAGAGTGCCGATCTTTATGATCCGGCGACGGATTCCTTCACTGCCACCACGGGCCTGCCGATTAATCGGAAGAGCCACCTCGCGACACTCCTGCAAGACGGCACCGTGCTTATCACTGGCGGTTACGTGGATAACATCTCGAGCAAGAGCGCGGAGATCTACGACCCTAACACGCAGCTATTCACGCCGCTCGCGAACTCGATGCAAATCGCGCGCGCGAACCATACTTCCACGCTTCTTCCTTCCGGCCAGGTTTTCATCACCGGTGGATTTTCGGGGACCAGTCCCCATAAGGAGACTGAAATTTACGATCCGGTGGCCCAGACTTTCACTCTTGATACCTCAATGCTCTACAATCGCTCCAACCATCGGGCGATTCTGCAAGGCGATGGTCGCGTCGTGGTCATCGGCGGTGTTACCTTGGAGAGCGGATTTCTTGCAGCGGATGAGGTTTATTCCCCAGCTACCAAAACGTGGACTCTCTACGACGGGCTCCTCGAAAATCGAGCCGGCCATACTGCCACGATGCTACTGAGCGGGAAGATCCTCGTGGTGGGCGGTGTGACCGGGAACCAAACCCTGCAGTCGGCTGAAATCCTCGATCCGGTCACGCACGCTTTCACTTCCATCGGGAACATGAAGGTGCCTCGCAATGAGCAGCGCGCGACGCTTTTGAACGACGGCACGGTGTTACTGGAAGCAGGAAGCACCGACTCGGTGATGCTGACTTCTGCGGAAGTCTTCGATCCTACAAATAATAGTTTCACATTAGTTGGTTCCTTGAAGGACGCGAGGAAGAGCCATACGGCAACGAAATTGCAGGACGGACGCGTGTTAGTCACCGGAGGCAAGGGCGGCCGTGGCGGCGATCTGGCCAGCGCGGAAGTTTACGACCCTGCGACGACTTTGTGGCATCTAGCCTCGCCGATGAGCGAGAACCGAGCTCTTCATGCCGCCACCTTGCTCAACACCGGAAAGGTTCTGGTTGTTGGGGGCGTGCAGACTGGTGGTGGAGTGACGGCTACGACGGAACTTTTTGATGCGACAACGGAAACCTTCAGCCTAAGCGGCTCCTTGGCTCTTGGGAGGAAGCGGCATCGGGAGAGTTTGCTTCTGGATGGGACTGTTCTTGTTTCGGGGGGTAACTTTCTCGACAACGGGAGTGGTGGCGGAGAGCGCGAAACCAATACCGCCGAGCTCTATCATCCCGCGACCGGGTTATTCACCAGTGTGGCGAATATGAGCAGCGCGCGCTCGGAACATGAGTCAACCTTGCTTTTGGACGGTACGGTCCTCATCTCGGGCGGCATCCTTGTCCAGGTGCCATCCGAAGTCTACACCCCTAGTGCTCTCGGTTTTTCCGATGTTGGCGATATGGTCCAGACTCGTGGCCGACATGTCGCCATCCGCCTGAGTAATCCAGCCTGGGGTTCCTTGGTCGGCCACGTGCTGGCCATAGGTGGAGATGTGACTGGCGGCGCTGTTTTCGGCGGCGGCCAACAGGCCTTTGACTCAGTCGAGATCTATGATCCTGCGAGCGGCCAGTTTAGCACCTTTGGAACCATGACCGTCGCCCGACAAAATCATACTGCGACAGAACTGAACGATGGCAGAATCATGATCGCTGGCGGAGTAGGGCGACCCTTTGTCAGTGCTACCGGTGAGGTATTGGACGGTCCCACGCCAAGCCCGACACCGCCGCCGACGCCCACCCCGAGTCCAACTTCGACCGTTTCTCCGTCGCCTTCCGCCTCGCCAACTCCGGCCGAGAGTAAGCCGTTGAATATCTCAACCCGCGGCGATGTTCAGACTGGCGATAAGGTAATGATCGGCGGTTTTATCCTCGCAGGTGGCACCGAGTCCAAGACGGTGATTGTGCGTGCGATTGGGCCTTCGCTGGCGTCTAACAATCCGCCGGTGGCCGGCGCGTTGATCGACCCCGTCTTGGAGTTGCACGAGCCGGATGGAACTATCATCACTAACGATAACTGGAAGGATACTCAGCAAACCGCGATCACAGCCAGTGGTTTGGCCCCGACTAACGATCTCGAATCGGCGATCATCGCGACTCTGCCTCCAATCGACCCCCAGGTCCCAGGAAGCGGATTATATACAGCGATTGTGTATGGAAAGAGCAGTGGGACGGGCATTGGACTGGTGGAGGTCTATGACTTGGATGATCCAAGCGCTGTCACTTATCTGGCCAACATTAGCACGCGCGGTTCGGTCGAGACCGGCGACAACGCGATGATCGGCGGATTTATCATCGGGGCGGGAGCCGACTCGGGCGACTTAGTAGTCAGAGCCATCGGACCGTCGCTGACTGGCGTGACCGGGACCTTGCAAGACCCGACATTGAGTCTTTACAATGCTCAAGGCTTCGTCGTGGCACTGAATGACGATTGGCAAGATACGAACGCGGCTGCCATTTCCGATACCGGCCTGGCGCCGAGCGATCCCCGTGAATCCGCCATTCTGGCCACCCTCCCGCCAGGGGCATATACGGCCCTCGTCCAGGGCAAGGGAGGGACTACGGGTATCGGTTTGGTCGAAGTTTATTACCTGCCGCCGCAGATCGCCAAGTAAGTCAGGCTTTCCGGCCGCGTGTCACCCGGGACGGCTTAAGTGTTTGTCCCATCTTCCACTTCGTCCGATTGAGCGAGTTGGATCAAGCGGCGTGGGAGATGGCGCCCGATATCCGGGGGAACTGAAGGCACCAACGGGCGCCGGGCTCACGCAGATTGTCACGCCGAGATTGGAAGCCAACGGGGATTCCCTGTCCCGTGAAAATTCCGCTATGTATATACTAGCGCAATTGCCAAAAAAAGCTTCAGGCTGGCGAAGTTGTAGTCGGGGTCGCTGACCCCGGCTGGCTTGGCGCGTGGTCACGGTTGCTCCAACCGGGGACAGCGTCCTCGGCTACAACCTGCTGGCACACCCGGAAATCATTTTTGGCAATTGCTCTAGAGAAGGCTGGTGGGCCGGAAACGGCCGCTTTTCGGCCCAAAAGTGCGATTAAACACGGCAAGAACGACATCACTTTTAACGTGTTTGATCGCAATCTCATCATGTTTGATCGCATTTTCACCTTGGGACGACCAAACTTTGCCAATACGACCCCTAACGACTCAAGTTTGCAAATTTGTAAACTCTAGCGCGTCGCCAGTAAGGAGGATGGGACACTCCCACAACTCGGCACGGCAGGCCCCGGTCCGTGGATCGTCATCAACATCATCGCCGCGAAGTCGCACCCAGGTCCTGCGGCCCGACCGCTCTCCCCAGCCTCGGTTACCGGCTGGTCTAAGTCTTGGAGCACTCTTTTTTCTCAGGACGAAAGCGGTTTGAAACAGGTTGCAGATAGAGCAGGCGCCGGACCCTCTGCCGCCTGTCGGCAATTGTCTCAAAGTCCGTCGACGCCGTCTAGTCCGACGAAACTTTGCTTCTAGTTCAGATTATAAACTTCGACCAACGCGATTCCGGTCGTGCCATTCTTCCCCAGAACGATCGCCGTGTAGTTGCCCGTTGGCAGCGTGGTGTAAATCGCGCTTTCGTGTGAGTCTGTCGGTGCAAAGTTGGCTGCCTCCAGAAGGGCGGCTTGAGCGGGATCGTCCTGCCAATCGTCGTTCGTGGCAATGATCGCGCCATTGCCGTCGTGTAATTCAAGGACTGGATCGGCCAGGGTACCTGAAACCCCGGCACCGAGCGATGGTCCGATCGCCCGCACTACGGCAGTCGCATCAGCTGCCCCCTGGGGCCCGATGATGACGCCGCCAATCATGACATTGTCACCTGTGCCAACAAATCCACGGGTACTAACGTTTGCAAGCTGAGAGGTCACGACCGCGTCCAAATCGTAGACTTCGACTAAGCCGATTCCAGTGGTGGCATTCGCTCCGCTGAGGATGGCGGTATAACTGCCGGGCGCCAGCGATGCGTAAATTGCAGCTTCAGCGTCAACGGTGGGGGCCAGACCTGTCGCGGCGATCTGCGACTCCTGTGAGTCTTTCCAGTTATTGTTTGCCAGGATAGTACCGTCCGACTTGTGTAACTCCAACGCCGGATCGCCTAGGAAATTCTGCACGCCTCCCGCGGCCAGGGAAGGGCCTATCCCTCGCACGAGCACGTTTTTCGGCGTCGTTCCGCTAACGATAAAGCCACCAATGCCCACCTTGTCGCCCGTGTCCACTGTCACGCGGGTTGAGATATTCTGCGATTGCACCGGCGCCGGACTGGAACCTTCCGTGATCGACAAGAAAGTGTTCGCCGGAACGGATGGTAAGACATCGACGATGCCGCTCGGCCAGGTGATCCTGACGGTCGCAGTCGAGGAAGAGCCTATGCCGAAATGAAGCGGGCCATCGCCTTGCGAGCCCCATTCACCGCCGCCGCCGCCATTATTTTCGCGGAAGGCAATTGCGCCATCATGAATAACGGTGACGCGCGTTCCGATCCCATGCTTGTTAGATTGCACGCCATTCAGGTAGAGCTTGATATAGTGGTTGGCGTTGCCGTTGTTCTTGAAGAGATAGTGCAAGCCAATGTAGGCATCGCCAGTGGCCAGGTGCGGTCCAATACCGTCTTTGACACATAGGTCGAGAAATCCGTCGTCGTTGTAGTCGCCCCACGCCGCCAGCTTATGGGCCGAGGTTACCTGACCATCTTCCAGCGCCACCCCTTCCTGAGTGGCGACGTCCGTAAAGGTTCCGTCACCATTGTTGTGGTAAAGGATATTGGCATTGCCCGATCCGATCGTGCCAGTGCCAGGCCGTGCGACGAATAGATCGAGGAATCCATCATTATCGTAGTCACCCCAGACTGCGGCCCAGGTCTGGGTGCTGTCATCAGCACCGGCTTCCCCGGCCACATTGATAAAGGTCCCGTCGCCGTTATTGCGGTAAAGGCTGTTATGCTGGTTGCCCTTCCCGTTGGAGCTCCCGTGGGACACGTAGAGATCGATCAATCCATCGTTATTATAGTCGCCCCAGGCTAGGCCCTGGGAGTTGATTCCAGGGGTGATGCCGGCGGCGTCAGTGACATCAGTGAATGTTCCGTTCCGATTGTTATGATAAAGGGCCTCGGCAGTGCCATTGCCAGAAAATGCGACATCCATGTAGCCATCATTATCGTAGTCGGCAAAGGAGCAGATGGAGCCTTCGGTCACCCCGTGGGTCGCGTCGGCCAGGCCGCCGGCACCATCGACGGTGGTGAATGTTCCGTCGCCATTATTATGGTAAAGGACATTGGCTCCCGGCTCATTCACCGTGTTAGGGATATTCTTAACGAAAATATCCAGTTGGCCGTCATTGTCGTAATCCACAAAGTAAGAGCATTCGCCGTAGTCGCGGGCGGTAACGATGCCCGCGACATCGCTGGAATACTCCCAAGTGCCATCGCCGTGTCCCTTGAAAAGAAGGTCACGGGTGGGTGCGAGGCCGCCGCCTTGGAAAGGCGGCTCCGAGATGTAGAAGTCGAGGTTGCCATCGCTGTTGTAATCCCCGATGGAAATTCCCTGCCAGGCTGCGGTGTCAGGCTGTTGTGTTGTGATTCCTGAAGTGGCGACGACATCAGTAAACGTCCCGTCGCCATTGTTTAAATAGATATAAGGATAGATTCCGTTATCTGGGCCCGGCGCCTCGTGGTTAGAGACGAAAAGATCGAGCAACCCGTCATTGTTGAAATCGCCCCACAACGGGTTGCCCCAGGCGCGCGTCAGATCGCGGTGAAGGCCCGCTGCTACTGACACGTCGGTAAATTGCTGAGCAAAAGCCGTGGCAGAAACGGCGGCAACAAGGGCCGCGAATAGAAGAATGCGCTTGTTCATAAGAATGGTGCCGTTGGGGGAGTATGGAAGAGGTAAGTTTTGACAGTATTTAAAGAAATTGTCAACGGATTTCCCGGCTGAAATGGACGTTTTCGCGAGGGCGTTTACGCCCTTCGGACACGACCTTAGCGCGAATCCCGCTCCGTGTCTCATTGGCACAAGAAAAGCTCAGATTCTGGTGACGCAGTTGAAACCCAGCCCCCACGATAATCGGAATTCGCATTTTGAGGCCCCGCGCGTGGCTCGCCGCCGTCGTCTATGCTGGGTGCTGATTCCGGGCTGCTCGCGTCGGCCGACGTGCCGCGCGGAGTCTTTCCCTGTCTCCCGCGGGGGTCGCAGCCCGAGATCCCGTCGTCGCCAATCCGAGCGTCGATGGCATCAGTATTCGTCAGAATTGGAAGGACTTGGAACCGAGTGAAGGCGTCTATAAATGGACCCTTCTCGAATCCGAAATGGCGCGCGCGGCCGCCGCTGGGAAGATGGTGCTCCTCCGCATCAACACCCATTTCGCCAAGCCCGATTGGGTCATCGACGGCCGGCCACCGCCCGAAGCGCCGGTCGAAATTTCACGGACAGGACCTTTCTGATCTGCCGGGATTCGAAAAGCGTTTTAAGGCTTTACTCGCCGAAGAGCGGTGATCCGCGCAGAAATTTCGCGCCGTGATAAAGTGCGAAACCGCGCTGTCTTCCGATGAAAGCTAAAGCCGCCCGCAAAACCGCCAACATTCACGCCGTCGTCGGCTCGGATGAGAGTGCCGTCAAGACAGCCGCGGCCGAACTCGCGGCTCAATTGACACCGGCCGATGCAGGCGATTTTAGCGTCGAAGTCATCGATGGTTGCGCGGACAATGCCGACCAGGCTGCGGCAAGGATTCGTTCCGCGATCGAAGCGCTGCAAACCCTTCCATTTTTCGGCGGTGGCAAACTGGTCTGGCTGAAAAACGCAAACTTTCTCGCTGACAGCAAACTCGGCAGTTCGACGGCCGTGCAGGAAGCCCTCGAAAATCTGAGCGCGGCAATCGATGGCGATCTTGGAAGCGGGGAAGTGAAATTTCTCTTGAGCGCGCCCGAGGTGGACAAGCGCCGCTCGTTTTATAAGGCCCTCGCCAAACGTGCGGAGCTGCAGGTCTTCGATAAACTCGACTCCAATCGCAGTGGCTGGGAGGAAGCCGCGCTCGATCTGGTCCAGTCGTTAGGCCGGGAACGTCAGCTCCGCTTCGACGAAGAGGCGATCGATCTCTTCGTCCTCCTGACCGGGGGGGACACGCGCGCGATCAGGAACGAGCTCGAAAAACTGGATCTCTTCCTCGGCGAAAAGGAACGCCGCGTCAGCCTCGAGAACGTCCGCGCCCTCGTCCCGCTCTCCCGCGCCGGCGTCATCTTCGAGCTCGGCAACGCCCTCGCCGTGCGCCATCTCGACCACGCGCTTACGCTCGTTAGGCGATTGCTCGACCAGGGCGAAAGCGCGATCGGCATTTTGCTCGTCGCGATCATCCCGACGGTCCGCAATCTTCTCCTCGCGAAGGATCTCATGCAGCGTCTCCGCCTGCCGAAGCCCGGCGCGCCCTTTTCCTTCATTTCGACCCTGAACCGCCTTCCCGCCGAGGCAACGGCGCATCTTCCGCGCAAGAAAGACGGCTCGATCAATGGCTACTCGTTAGGCATCGCCGCCATCCAGGCGCATCGTTTCGAGACCGAGCGTCTCGTCGCCGGCCTGGAGGCCTGCCTGACTGCCAACCTTCAGATCGTTAGCAGCCAGCTCGATCACGAGCTGATCCTAAACCAGGTGGTGGTGAAGCTTCTGGTGTAGCGGCGGACGTGTCGGCCGCAGACCAGGCAAATTGATTGCTTAGGGCGCGGTGTTTTCCGTCTGCTTGCGCGCGGTCGGGCCGACCCAGGGAATGTCCCAACGGACGCCGCTGAAGGCCTTCACAATCGCGATGATGAGCACGATCAGGAAACCGATTTGGATGAGCGCGGAAACGAGCGCCCACAGGCCCGCGAGCAAATGCCCGATCCCGGGAATGGCCCAGAGGATTCCGTGCATGATCGAGGAAAGAATATTAAAGAGGAACCAGGCCGCGCCGAAGATGATGGACTGCATGGCGTAGAAGCGGACAAAGCCATCGCGCTTCTCCAGGACGTAGAAAATGATTCCGCCGATGAGCGGGAAACAGGCGAGCGCCGCAGCGACATTGGATGGCAGCCCAGTGGAGGTGGGACGCACGGTCGCGTCGGCTGCGCTCCCGGGTGGTGATGGTGGCGGCGGCGACGGCGCTATGGGATCAATCGGATCGATTGGATCAGGCATACTTCTATTTACAGAGACCGCCGGAGCTGGGCAAGCTTCTTCGGCCAGCGATTTCACTTACGGAAAACGCCGTGAGGATGATACGGTGCGATTCTTCGAAAACCGAGTATGAAAAAATCGCTGCGCGCGTTCACGCTGATCGAGTTGCTGGTCGTCATCAGCGTCATCGCCATTCTAGCCGGCATCGCCTTGCCCGTTTTCAGCAGCGTTCAGGAAAAAGCGCGGGCCACCCAGGACATGAACAATCTTCGCCAGCTCGGGATCGCGACCCAGACTTACCTGAATGACAACGACGGGGTGATCTTTGTGGATCAGGGCACGACCCCATGGATGAAAAGTTTGCATCCGAAATATCTGCCGGCTTGGAAGATTTTTCAGTCGCCGTTCGACAAGCGTTCGCTGGTGGAAAATGACACGACTGCGCCGATCAGCTATGGGCTGAATTTAAATGCCGCTCAAAAGTCGACGGACAAGATTCAAAAGCCGAGCCTCTTCATTCTTTTCGCTCCGGCGCAGGCCAGTGGTTCACAGGTATTATTTTCCGGTGTATCGGGCACAGCAGTGACTTTGCTACGGGCTGCGAGCGTTCCAGGTGGCACTGCGGTCGGGGGGACCCACCAGAAGCGGAACAGTATCAATGCTCTTTTTGCGGACCTCCACGCCGAGAGTCTCTCTTGGACGACTTTCAAACTGGATCCGACCGGTCCAGTTGACGATCCTTCCCGCTTCCGCTGGGATCCGTGAAAGCAGTCGAAGTGCGAGCCGGGCAGCGGCGTTATCAAGTGCTGATTGGGTCGGCCCTGCTGCCTCAGATTGGACCGCTCGTTAGGCAAAACGTTCAGGGCGAGCGTTGCGCGGTGGTGACGGATGCGAACGTGGCCCCTCTCTTCGGTGAAACAGTTTGTGCGAGCCTGCGCGAAGCGAATTTCCGCCCGGAGTTGATCGCGATCGCGCCGGGCGAGGGCTCGAAATCGCTCCTCCAGGCTGGTGCGCTTTGCGAACAACTCGGCGCCGCGGGACTCGACCGTTCCTCGTTTTTGGTAGCGTTAGGGGGCGGAATGATCGGCGACCTGGCGGGCTTCGTTGCCTCGATTTATTTGCGCGGCATCCCTTACGTTTCAATACCGACCACACTCCTGGCGCAGGTCGACAGCTGCATCGGCGGAAAAACCGGGGTAAATTCGAGTGCGGGAAAAAACCTGATCGGCACTTTTTTTCATCCCGCGCTCGTCGTGGCCGATCTCGAGACTCTGCAAACATTGCCGGAGCGGATTTGGAATGAGGGTTTTGCGGAAGTGATCAAACACGGCGTGATTCAAGATGCCGAACTTTTCGCGATGGCCGCTCAGCCGGTCGCGCCGACGGACCTCGCGGCGCTGGTGGAACGAAATCTTACGCTCAAGGCGGCGATCGTGGCGGCAGACGAACGCGAGCAAACCGGGGTGCGCGCGCTCCTCAACTTCGGCCACACCATCGGGCACGCGATTGAACATGCCGCCGGCCCTGGCCAGATGTTGCACGGGGAAGCGCTGAGCCTCGGATTGATCGCCGCCGCCTCCATCTCCGTGCGGCGGGCAAACTGTTCGGTAGGCGACGCCAGGAGGATTCGCGCCGCGTTGGCCGCGCACCATCTGCCGACGGCGCTGCCGGCGGATTTTCCGCGCGAAAAAATTTCCGCCGCGCTCGCGCGCGACAAAAAATTCGTCAACGGCAAAATCCGTTTCGTCGTCGCACACGAGATTGGCCGGGCCAGTGTCTCGGAGGATGTCACCGCCGAAGACCTCCGCGCCGCGATCGCCGCGCTGTAGACGCTTCGCTCTGCGAAGCGCGGCGGCAAATTCCGGCTGCGCAGAGGCCCGCGTTTCGCAGAGGGAAGCGTCTACAGTCGCGTTTTTTTGAAATAGTCGAGCACCCCTGCAACTACGCCGTCGATGTATTCCCGGTAAATGCTGCGCTGCCTTTTTCCCGCCACTTTTCGTTTTCCTTCGTAATCGCCCGCTTTTACCCGGACGAAAACGGACCGGCAGTTCATGACGTAGGGCTCGAGGTAAATCGTTGGGCAGCGATAAAGTCGCGTCGCCATCAGGTTGCGGGCAAAGACGTATCCGCTCGCCCCGACCGGGGTGACGTTTTCCGTTTTGTAAACGTAGGGCGGCAGCCCGGTCGCCTTCGCCATCGTGCCCGCGATCGTCTCCGCCATTTCCAGTTCCTCCGGGAAAGAGCGACTGAGAAGTTTTAGCAACATCTCGAAGCGTTGGTCGTCCAGCTCCAGCTCCGGCGGAAGATAGGCGCCATTGAGGAGGAGGTGGAGGTGATTGTTAGGCACGAGCGTCGGCTGGCGTGGATCGCCCCAGGGCTCGGCGTTGAAGTGCAGGCAGAGCACAAGGTCGGGCTGGAGCCGATTGACCAGACTTGCGCGACGCCGGATTTCGCTGTTGCGATAGAAGAGCAGCTCGCGTTGCCAAGCGACCGTCTTTTCTTTCTCCGGGTCGGCCGGGCCATCGAAATTTTCCCGCGGATCTGTGACTCCGGTGCGGACGAGGAACTGGCGCGCGATCTCCTCGAAATCCGACGGCCGATAGGGCGTGATCGGCTCGGTGTTCTCGCGCACGAGCGAGACCTTCGCGCCTAACGACTGGAGCCGCGAGGCGAGGAGCTTCGCCACCTTCAGCGTCATGTCGCCCTCCTGCACAGGCCGCGCGTCTCCGATCTTGAACCAGCGTTCTTCCATCCGTGCCCAGGTTCCGCCGAGATGCCCCGGGTCGAGCGCGATGTGAAGCCCCGCCAAGGGTCCCGCGCCAGTCGTTGCCGCAAGCGCCGACGGCGCTCTCCACCAGTGCGGGGCCGGCAGGCGGTCAGCCGCGCTCTTGGCGAAATGCAGAACGAAATAATTTTGCGTGCCGGCCACGGTCGCGATCCGGGCGACGTCGGGCTCGATCTTGATCAGTTCCGGGTTGTAGCCATGCGTCGCGTAGACGTGGTTTAGCAGATCGACGAACTCGTCGTGCGTGATCGTGCCCTGGTAGAGCTCCAGCTCGCTCCAGTCCGGTTTGCGCCCGAGCGTGCTCAGGTTGGCGGCCGAGTCGTTAGGCATTTCCTCGCCCACCGCGCGCGCAGCCGGCGCCGCGGGAAGCAGGAGGAGGAGTGCGAGACCGCGCGTAACGATGGAACGAAACATCAACTTGGGATTTTCGAGTTTAATACGATCATCGCGCCATGCTCACGATTCTTTTCCTCGGCGACGTCGTCGGCGAGGCCGGTCGCAGCGCGGTCATCGCGCGCCTGCCGGAATTGAAGCGGGAACTGGCCCTGGATTTCATCATCGTTAACGGCGAGAACGCCGCCGCGGGACGTGGCATTACGCCAAAAATCACGATCGATCTCCTCCGCGCCGGCGTTTCCGTCATCACGACCGGCGATCATATCTGGGACCGGAAGGAGATCGTCTCCTTTCTTGATACCGAACCGCGGCTCCTGCGCCCGCTGAATTATCCAACGGGCGCGCCGGGGGCGGGCACAATCGTGCTCGAGACGCCGAAAGGGAAAGTGGGGGTGATCAACGTCCAGGCGCGCACTTTCATGCAGCCGATTTTGGAAAATCCGTTTCCTATTCTGGACGCGGCGGTGAACGAAATGCGCGCGCAAACGAAGAACATTATCGTCGATGCACATGGCGAAACCACGAGTGAGAAAATTGCGATCGGTCGTTACCTTGACGGCCGTGTCTCGGCCGTGCTCGGCACCCACACCCACGTTCAGACGGCGGACGAACAGATTTTCGAGCGGGGCACAGCCTTCATCTGCGACGCCGGCATGTGTGGCCCGGTGCATTCCATTCTCGGGCGCGAGATCGAACCGATCGTTAGGCGTTTCATTTCCAACCTGCCGGCTGCCTTTCCCGTCGCGCATGGTGAATCGCGCCTCCGCGGCGTGCTCGTCGAGATCGACGAAACGACCGGCCGCGCCACTAGCATCCGCCGGGTGGACGAGCCGGAGGCCGCGCCCGAAAGCGCTCCAGCCTAATCGATTGCGCGCCCAGCTTCTTGCTTGCGGGAGCAAGTTCTTGCGGCCAAAGTGCCCGCTCGTTCGTATTACAAAGGTATTCTCATTATGAAAAACTGGAACCGCCACCTCTCCATCACAGCCTGGTTAATGCTCGCGCTCCTCCTCCCTTCGCTCGCCCTCGGCGACGACAAAGCTGATGCCTACAAATACGGCAAGGAGGGGATCGAGGCGGCCAAGAACAAGCAATGGGAAAAGGCGATCGACCTTTTCCAGAAGGCGGTTAAGGCCGAGCCGAAGGAAGCGAACAATTACAACAATCTCGGTCTCGCCTACAAGGGCGCGAACAAGATGGATGACGCGATCAAGGCTTTCAGCGGTGCGGTCGAAGCCGAGCCGAACAACACCGCCGGCTATATCAATCGCGGAGTGGTTTACACGACCCAGGCCAACTACGAGAAAGCGATCCAGGACCTCGACAAGGCGATTTCCCTGAAATCGGATAGCATCCCCGCCTACCGCTTCCGCGCCTTCGCCTATCTCCAAAAGAAGGATTACCAGAAGGCCGTCGAGGATTACAACGTCGTCCTGAAAGAGAAGGACGATCCCGCGATTCTCGACCGGCGCGCGTTCGCTTATTGGAACTTGAAGGAATACGACAAGGCGATTGATGACTTCAGCAAGATCATCAAGGACAAGCCGAAAAGTAAGGAAGCCTATCTCGATCGCAGCTACGTCTACGAACTCAAAGGCGATTACGAAAAAGGAATCGCGGACTGCGACAAAGTCCTGAGCATGGATCCCGCCAACGTCGATGCGAAGAACCGCAAGGCGCGTCTGGAGTATCACATCAAAAAGGCGAACGCGACGCCCACTCCTACCCCGCGCGCTCATCGGCGCATGCTCCCGCCCGAAGAGACGCCGACCTCGCCGAAGAAGCGGCCTTAACGGCTTCCCACCCGCGCGCTTCTCGCACGCGGCGATGCGTTGTAACGGGTCGGTGACCCCGTGGGAGAAGTTTCAATCCGCGCCGTGCGCTCTCTCAGATTCCGCGGCTGCGAGCGTCGTGAAGCCGTTGCTGGAACCGGGCGGGATACTTACCCAAATCATGCAGAAGGTCCGCCAGTTCAGCCTCGGCGGCGAGGCCAAGGGGCTCGCCAAATTGTTCTAGATGGGTCGCTAACGGTTGCCATGTTCCCGAACTCTCAGGCAACCGTTTGCCGTTTTCGCCTTTGGATGTGACCTACCGGGCTACAACTGCGCTTTGTCCACCGCCGAGGGATCGTCGAGCATGATCCATTCGATCACGGAGAGCGGCAGGCTGCCGTTCTGGATCAGTTCGTCGTGAAATTGACCGAGCCGGAAGTTCTTCCCCATCCGGTCGCGGTAACGGCCTAGCAGCTGCATGATCTGCCATTTCCCGGTGATGTAGCTGATCTTCTGAGTCGGGCTCGAAGCCGCCCCCGCCGCTTCGCCTTCCGCCGCCTCGCGATCGAGGCCGCCGGCTTCCATAAAATATTTGACCGCTTCCTCGAAGTTCCATTTGCCGGTGTGGAGATTCACGTCCACCCCGATGCGAGCGGATCGATAACGCGCCAGCCGCAGGACCTGACCCTGCGACGCGGAGTCCGCCGGATAAAGCCCTTCGCGCATCAGCATTTCCTCGCCGTAGAGCGCCCAGCCCTCGACGAAGAGATTATCCCCGTGCTGCCGTCGAATCTCGTCCTTCACGTGGTTGGCGATCGAGAGCTGGAGGAAGTGGCCCGGGATTCCTTCATGCCCAAGGATCGGCCGCGGATCCTCGATCGCGGCACGGATGTAAAAATTCTTCGACTCACGGTTGTAGGTCGGGATGAAATAAAATCCCGTCGGATCCTGGTCGTAAACGCCCGGCGGATTCATGAAGCCGCCCGGGCTGGTCGGCTTGAACGCTTCCGGCAGTTGCCGGATCTCAAATTTCCCTAGGTAACCCGGCAGCGTCACGAGCCGCTTGTCCTTCAGGAACTGGATCATGCCCGCCTCGCGGCTTTCGTAGGCTTTCAGGAACGACGCCTGATCCGGCGGAACATCCTTGCTCCGCGACGGGTCGGGATCGGCCAGGGATGGATCGGGCAGCCAGGCTTCATAGGCGCGGTACTGCGCCAGCTCCACCCGGCCGATCATTTCCACCTCGGCGCTGCTCAGGGGCAGAAGGAGGACGTGTTTCAGGTAGTCGTTGTAATTCTTTTCACCCATCGGCGCGAAGTCGACCATCTGCGGCAACCGGCTCTCGAGATGATCGGCAAATTCGTGCACCGCCTTGAGCGCCGCGTCGCGCACCTGAGTCAACTCTTCCTTCTCGTTAGGGGCGAGATCCTTCGCCAAGGTCACGAGGCTGTCGTTGAAGAGCGGGTCGATCGCCCGCGCGGAATCGATCGCAAGCCGGGAGAAAAGTTTCACCGGCTG
This sequence comes from Chthoniobacterales bacterium, assembly GCA_051003415.1. Lineage (GTDB taxonomy): Bacteria > Verrucomicrobiota > Verrucomicrobiia > Chthoniobacterales > UBA10450 > Palsa-1392. Next base: position 28,732 of record JBPCLI010000040.1, read on the forward strand.
GTCGAGGTTTTTCTCGCCCTGCGCCAGCATCGCCGGCATCGCGCGGAGCCGGGCGGTTGCGGCCTTGGCTCGGGTCTGGGGAGTGGCGTAATCCTTTTTCAGAATGGAGAAAATCCCGTTGCTGCATTCGCCGACGTAAGTTTGCGGGTCGCGGCTGGTGGAATGCCAGACGCGGTCGTCGAAGGCGAACCCCTCCAGTTGCGAACGGAAAAGAAGCCAGTCGATTCGCTCGTCCTTTGGCCACTCCGCCGTCGGCATGGCCTTCACCTGGGCGAGCAGATCCTGAATGTGCTTCGCGCGGTCGGCGATTTTGGCCGGAGTATAATCCGTTAGGCGATCATCCCAGGTGTGGAGGCCGGCGTCGCTGCTCCGGACGGGGAATTGCTCGTTGCGCCAGGCGTAGAAGTCGTCCGCCAGTTTGTGCAACGTCGCGGCCGCCGCAGACCGGGTGGCCTCGAGATGCGGCGGAGCATGGGTGATGAGTGCCTTGTTTGAGATATCCGGCGTCTGCGCCGGTGTCATTTGCGCCAGGGCAGCCTGCCCGCTTGCCGCTCCGAGAAATGCTACGAAAAGAAAGCTCGTCTTCATCGAGCGCACGGTAGGCGAGCAGCCCGCCACCGGAAAGCGCAAAGCAAGAGCGCCCTCCCCATCACGAAGTCGCGCCCCGACCGACCTACGGATTTTCCCGCACCAGTTGCTCGGCGGTGGTGAACTTCGGCTCGATGTCGACCGGGATGTTCCCCATCCTGTCGAGCGCCTGCTGCACTTCCGGGCGCACGACTCCAAATTTCGCCAGCAGATCTTTCGCCTTCGCGTAATTGCCTTCCACCTGGATCGTCATGATCTCACGGGTCAGGCCTTCGACGCCGGCTTTTACCTTGTCGGCGTTGACCGAAAAGGTGCCGTCCGTGTTGGCCGATAAGGCGCCTGCGTCGAGCAGGTAATTCAACTGCAGCGCCATCCCGAGGCCGTGCGCTTCGCTCGTTCCGAAACGCAGGGTGCGGAAACTGGAGGCGAGATAAGTCGTGTAAAGAGGTTGCTCCATGCCTTTGTCGACCACGCCTTTGTCGATCATGTATTGCAGGGCGAAGAGCGCGGAGATGTCGGCCTTTGCTTCCTCGAGCGCGCTGCCGGCTTCCTTCATTTCCTGGCGCACGGTGGAGGCGTGGCCGTTGATCGTGATGTTGTGCGGCCCGAGGCCGTGCATCAACTCGTGCACCACGATGTGGGTAAAGAAGGCGTCAAAGGAGAGGTTCTTCTGGTCGGTCGAGGAAAGCACGATTTTGGAAATCGGGATGAGGATCTTGGCGAACTTGGCGTCCTGCACGTTCTTCAGCATGACGCGCTTCGAGCCTTTCTCCTCCGTCACCTTTTCGTCGTTAGGCAAATTGAATGCGGCGGTCTGGACGCCGTGGTTGGCGTCGCCGGCGCAGTAGATTTCGTTCACCACCACCATCGGGGAGAGCGCGCCGAGCTTCGGGTTGCGATACTTCGGGTCGATCGGGAGATGGTCCTCGATGTCCTGCAATTGGCCGGAGAACTTCTCCAGCTTGGCCGATTCGCCCTCGTCCTGCACGGTGATGAAGGCCTCGAAGGCGGCCTTGTAATTGAAGAACTCATCTTCGTAAACTTCGTAAGGCCCGATGGTCGGCTCGATCGCGCCGGTCAACTCCATCCAGGCAACGTCGCTCGGGTAATAGTCGTTGCTCAGGAAGGCGTCGGCGCGGGTGGTGAGGAATTTCTTCAGGGTCGGCTCGCTTGCCGCCTCCGCCGCCTCGCGCAGAAGCCCAGCGGCGCGGGTCAGCTCGCCTTCATACTCGATGTTGTAGGGGAGGATGGTGAACTTCTTGTCCGCTTTGCGATGCACGACGGTGAAGAAACCCTTGGCTTGTTTTTGGTCCGCCGCCGGGAGCGATTTGATCCACGATTCCAGCTCTGCCTTCGTCGCGTCGGGTGGATAAAAGCCGCCGCCTTCCGGTTTCTGCGGCGCGCCCAGGACAAACGGCTCGTTATGATCGAGCCGCGACCAGGGGCCTTTGTTGATCAGGAAATAGTGCAGCCGGGAGCGGCCCTCCGCGCTCTGGTCGCCCGCGAGATCGAGCAACATCGATGGGTTTCCCGCCCAGGCCTGGCGGAGGAAGATGCCGTCGATGATCTGCGACGCCTCGACCAGTTTCGCCAGCACCTTGTGGTCGTTAGGCGACAATTTCGAGAGATCGGCCGTGATCTCAGTCGGCGCGAAGCGGGCGGTCATGGCCTCGAGTTTCGCCTGGTCGGGTTGGTTGGATCCCGGAGCTGACGCGAGTGTGGTGGCAGAAACAACGGCGAGCATGAATGGAAATGCCTTCATCGGAATAACGAATTCTATCCGCGCAAAAGAACCGGTGCGCGAATGAAAATCTTGCGGCGTTGCCGCTAGATAACTCCGGAGTCTGCCTTCGCTTTCGCGCGGTCGAGCATCCTGACCGGTGAGATCTTGACCACGTTATCCGGGTCGTAGTCGATCAGCTTTAGCCAATCTTCCGTAATGTCGGTCGCGGGCAGGATTTCGTTTTCGAGATACTCGGCGTTCCATGCCACCTGGAGATCCGCCTCGCTGATGCCCTCTTCGCGGCCCGGGACAGCGTCCCCGGCTACAGTGCTCGCAATCTCGCGCTTGATCGCCATCCCTTTGGCGCGTTCCACAACCGAGGCGATGATTGCTCCGCTGATCACGTCGCTGCGGAAAAGCGCTTCCTTGCGACCGCTGCGCAAGGTCACTTCGAGAAGGCGATTTTCTTCCTTCTTCGAAAACTGCGTCTCGAGTAGCCGGCCAATAAGCGCGTCGACTGCTGCGGCTTTTGATTCCGCACCGTCGAGCAGCGCGGCGTCGTAGGGCAGGTCGTCGGTCAGGTAGATGCGATAAATCTCTCGCGCACCTTCCTTGTTCGGACGGTTGACCTTGATTTTGCGATCGATCCGGCCCGGGCGCAGGATCGCGGGATCGATCAGGTCGGCGCGATTAGAGGCGAGGATAATCACGACTTCGTTGAGCGAATCGATCCCGTCCATCTCGGTGCAAAACATCGGCACGAGGGTGGAAAGAATGCTCGAGTAACGCGCAGCGCGCCGCGTCCCGAGGATGCTCTCGGCTTCATCGATGAAGAGAAACGGCATGTAGCCTTCGCGCCGTTTCTCGCGCGCGGTCGCGAAAATCTCGCGCACCATCCGCTCCGATTCGCCGACCCACATGTTGAGGATCTCGGGCCCCTTGATGTGCATGAAATACTCGCGCATGTCGGCGCCCGATTTGCCGCGGAGTTGCTTCGTCAGGTTATAGGCGGTCGCTTTGCCAATCAGCGTTTTGCCGCAACCGGGCGGGCCGTAAAGCAGGAAACCTTTCGGAGTGGCGTGCTGAAATTTCTGAAACAACTCCTCGTGCAGGAGTGGCAGCTCGATCGCGTCGCGGATCGCCTGAAGGGCCTCCTCCTGGCCGCCGACTTTTTCCCACGGCAACTCCGGCACTTCATCGAGGTAATGATCGCGCGATTGCGGGTTGGCGAGGACCTCAAGCGCCACCCGATAATTGGCATCGACCCGCACGTCGTCGCCCGCCTTGAGCGGCGCCTTCGCGAGCTGCGCCGAACGCTGCAAGACTAACGATTGCATTCCATGTTCCGCGCCGACGCGAATCCGATCTTCGCCAAGAACCTCTGCCACCTTGGTCACCGGCCCGGCGGTTTCAAAACCGAGATCGCCGACGATGACATACGCTTCGTTAACCAAAACGCGCGTTCCCTTTTGCAACTTCGCGAGACTGACCCGCGGATCGACATTGCAATAATAATCCGCGCCACCAACTACGATCTGCGCCGTGTCGCGCGCCGGGCTGCCGAGAAAAGTGCCGATCCGATTGGCCGGCGAAGTGACCTTTTTGATCACCTGCTCGAGTTTCTCGATCATCTCGCGCGCGTCGCCCACCATCTCCTCCTGGGCTTCCATCTCGGCCCGAAGGGCAAGGAAGCGTTTCCGGGCAAAATCATCCAGGGGCAGTGCGCTGACCGCTCGGTCGAAGGCTTCAAGCAGGCTCATCTGGCGTGGGTCGTCGGGCGCACCGTAGTCATCCGGGTTTTGGTTCGATTCGTCGCTCATTCCCTTTCGTCCTTTTCTCGGTGAGGCTGCTAAAAAACGATACGCGTGCCGGATTCAGGCCGCAAACCTCGTGCCGCGGCGGTGCCTAAAAATCGGTTGCTGGGAGCGGCCCGGCATCCTACGGTGGCATCATCCTTCGAGGAGTCTTAGCTCCATTGGTTAGAGCGCCGCCCGGTCACGGCGGAGGTTGCGGGTTCGAGCCCCGTAGACTCCGGATTATTTGGCCGCGGGCTAACTGCGTTGACCGCCTGGCAGTCCAACTGCTATCTTTTCCTCCGATGAAGTCAGCACCGCGCAAAGCCGAGACTGCACGAGAACGCCGGGCGCGCGTCGCCGCTGTCGTGGCGAAGGCTAAGGCGGCGGGTGAAAAGGTGCCGGCTGGCGTTGAGTTGATCGGTTTTCGCGGGCCAACGGCGACGGAGCTGGCCCACGCGAAAACGCTCGTACCGACAGCTCGCCGGATTCTTGCCCGCCGGTCGCGGGCCGCGGCCTAACGACGCGTGCCGGACCTGCCGAGCCGCGAAGTAATTCGGGAGCATCATTTCGAGTGCGACCTGCATGCGCTTCTGGCCGATTGGCGCGAAGCAGATGCTTTTGTGCAAGCGGCGGAGTATGTGCTAGCGCGCGATCCCGCCAGTGGGCTGCAGCTCGTCGGCGATGTTTGGTTCCTGCCGATGGCTCCGATCCGGGTGTCGCAATCGCGCTCTATTACATTTTCGATGACGCGACCGTCTGGCTTATTTCGATACAGAGCCTTGCCTAACGAGAGGCTCGGATCTTTGGTGGAAGACGCCCGGGAGCGGAAGAGATGGAAACGACCAACGCCATTCTGCTGCGGAAACGCAAGCTAAGCGACACCAGCCTCATCGTTTCTTGGTGCACCGAGTCCTTGGGCACGATCGAGACGGTGGCGAAAGGCGCGCGCCGGCCGAAGAGCACTTTTGCGGGCAAACTCGATCTTTTTTTCGAGACGGAAATCCAGCTCAAGCGCTCTCGCCGCTCCCATCTGCATACTTTGACCGAGGTGGTCCTGCACAATCCGTTCGGCGGCATCCGGGAAAATTATCTGCGCACCCAGGCCGCCTCCTATTTCGTGGAATGGATCGAGATTAGCACCGAACTGGAACACCCGGCCCCGGAACTCTTCCATCTTTTGCAGCGCGCCTTTGGTTTTCTTGACGTCAACGACGCTACCCGGCGGGCAGTTCGACATTTTGAAGCTGAACTGGCGCGTCTCGCCGGCGTGCACGATGCCGCCATGCTGAAAAGCGATCCGGCGGCCGCTCTTGCCTCGCTCTTCGGTCGAATGCCGCGCGGACGCGGCGGCTTGCTCCGGGCGCTGGTGTAACCTTTCCCTGCGCAGAAATCTCTGGCTCGGCCCTCGCGGTTCGTTAACTTCCGCGCATGAAAAAGTATCTTTCTCTCCTCTTGCTCGCCGCGTTCTACGGCAGCGTCGTCTCCGTCCGTGCCGAGGAGATTTACAAGCTCGATCCCGTCCATTCCTCGATCAGTTTCAAAGTCCGCCACTTTTTCAGTTACGTGAACGGCAGCTTCACGAAGTTTGAAGGAACGATCCACGTCGATCAGCAACATCCGGAGAAATCGTCGGTCACGGCTACGATCGACGCTACGAGCGTGAACACGAAGAATGACAAACGGGATGAGGATCTGCGGAGCGACGATTTTTTCGATGTGGCGAAGTACCCAACGATCACCTTCAAAAGCAAAAGCGTGAAGCAGACCGGCGCCGACAGCGGTGACATTCTGGGCGACCTGACGATGCACGGGGTGACTAAAGAGATCACATTGCACGCCAAATTCCTCGGGAAAGGAAAAGGAATGGGCGACAAGGCGATCAGCGGCTGGCAGGTGGCGCCCGAGCCGATCAAGCGCAGCGAGTACGGCCTGACCTGGAGCAAGGCGGTCGAAGGCACCGCGGTGGTGGGCGAAGAGGTCACAATTTCGATCGACATTGAGGCGGACAAAGCGCCCTAACGAGCGCTCACTTGTGCTCCGCGATCCAGACGCCTTCCCAATCTTCGGCGGGTGGTTGGCGCAGGAAAATTTCGCAGCGCTCAAGGTAAACGGCGGGTAGTTGATCGTCCGGCCGCAGCTCGAGACAGCGGCGGAACTGGCGATCGGCCTCGAAAAAATCGCGTCCGCGGTAGGCATTGCGCGCTGCCGCAAAGAGAGCCAGATATTCTTCCAGGATCGCTTCGAGTTTTTGTTCCGCCGGGCCGATGACGGCGTAGAGATCGAGCGGCTTGGTCTTGCCTTTCACCGCCACCCGATCGACAAATTGCAGCCTGAACTGATCGCGCAACAGCTCGGCCGCCGCTTCGCCGACGAGCAGATCGCGGCCGTAATTTTTCGTTAGGCTCTCCAACCGCGCGGTTACGTTGACCGTGTCGCCGATCACGGTCGGCTCCATCTTTTTCGCCGAACCGATGTTGCCGAAAACGACCTCGCCGTAATTCAGTCCGACCCCCATCTGGAAGTTGCGCAGGCCGCGCTTCGTCCATTCGTCGTTAAGCCGGCGGAGGCTCTCCTGCATGCGCAGGACGGCCTGCAACGCGAGCCTAACGTCCTCCTTCGGACCGCTGCTGTTCAGGTGTCCCCAGACCGCGAGGATGGCGTCGCCGATGAATTTATCGACCGACCCGCGCGCGGCGAAAATGTCTTCCACCATAGCGGAGAGGTATTCATTGAGCTGTTTCACTAATTGGTGCGACTCCATTTCTTCCGACATGGTGGTGAAGCCGCGCAGGTCGGTCATGATGAGCGCGCATTTCGTGCGCTGGCCTCCCAGGGCGTTGAGGTAGCTGGCCGGATTATCGAGAATGTCGCGCACGACTTCCTTGGAAACGTAGGACTCCAAAGTGCGGCGCACGCGCAGCTTTTCCAGCGTCTCGCGCGTGTAATCGTAGATGAAGGAAACCAGCCCGCTGACCGCAAACGCCAGCACTGGCGGAATGCCCGGCACGATTGCGGACGCGTAATCGTAGGCGAGCTTGATCGCGTAAAGAAACGCCGCCGCGCCGGCCACGAAAGCCGCGAGCCGCAACCAGATTTTCATGACCAGCGCGGTCAGGAGCCAGGCCGCGAAGCTACCGAGCGCGATCAACAAATACATCGCCCAGGGCGGCCACGCGCGGAGGAAGGCGTGATGAATCAGTGCGTTGATCGATTGCAGATGAATTTCCGGTCCGGGCATTTCTCCGAAAGGGGTCGGATGTTCGTCGTGCGCCCAATCTCCCGCCGGGCCGACGACGACCACTTTGTCGCGGATGAGCGACCCGCTGCCGAAGTTTCGCTCCCAATAAGCCGGCACAAAAACCTGGTAAACCGGAATGGCCACGAATGTTCCCGGGGGCCCGCTCCAACGGATCAGGTGAGGCCGAAAAGGATTAGCTAGAGTCGTTAGGCCAAACCAGCGGGCCGCGCGCGTGGAGAGCGCGGCGGGAATCTCCGGCGTCACCGCGGGCGGCGGATGCGCGCCCTGCAGTTGGTCGACAGTGCTCCAAAAGTAGGCGGACCGGACAACACCGTTAAAGTCAGGCCAGAAATTCACATAACCAATCGACGGGCTGGCGGGCGCGAGATCAGCCACCACGGTCCTGGTCGGAAGATCAAGCGACCACGCTTCTTCGCCCGGACCGATCACGCTGGAAGTGAAGTTCGCTCCGATCACGATCTGTTTCGGATGCCGCTGGATGACAGCGCGAAAAAAGTCATCGCCCGGGCCGGGCTTGGGCAGGAGCAAATCGAAAGCCACCCCGCGCGCGCCGGCGGCGAGCAGACGTTCTGCCAGAAGCCCATAAACTTCGCGCGACCACGGCCAACCCAGCGCGATCAGATTCAAGGCCCGCGCTTCGGGACTCCCCGCGGAGAGACCGGCCGCGATCGTCTCTAAATCCAGTTGTGAGAAATTGACCGAACTGCTGTCGATCCCGAGAAAAGCCAGGCGCGCATCCGGCGGCTCGAAGCGACCCGAGACTGTGATCGCGTCACGGAAGCGATATTCCCAACTCGTTAGGCGATTGCCATAGCCCGCTTCCTCCAGTCGATAAATCGCCGCGAGCGCGACGAAGACGCACCCGCAAATCAGCGCGTGAACCGTTCGTCGGGAAAAATGGAAATGCACGAAACTCTCCTAGCAAACCGGTCCATGGTTGCGCAAAGCTTTCATGCTTGACACTTCGTCGCATTCGCCGCGTGATGCGCTATATCCTATGAATCGTAAATCTTTTTTCCCAGTGCCTTTCCGCTTCGGCTTGCTCCTCGCCTGCGCACTCGCGGCCGGCCTCTCGGTCGCCGGGGCGGCCGATCTTTCTCAAGCGACCGTCCGTCAAAAATACAACGTTGTAACGCTGGCGCCGAATCTGAATGCGCCGGCCCGCGCCGTCGCCCAAGGCGCGGTAGTCCGCGACGAAAATGTCGTCCGCACCGGCACCGAATCGCGCGCGGAACTGCAGTTCACCGATCTTACCCTTGCCCGCATCGGCGCCAACGCGATTTTCACTTTCGATGCGCAGACCCGCTCGATGGACTGCGAACGTGGCGCGGTCCTCTTCTCGAAGCCAACCAAATCCGGCCGGGTCGAAATCCGTTCCGGCGCGGTGACCGCTGCGATCACTGGCTCGACCGGCTTCATTTCCACCTCTGCCAGCGGCAAGGGAAAGAAAAAGGGGCAGCTTAGTCCCGCGGAAACGACCACCATTCTCGGCATGCTGGAGGGGAAAGTGAAAGGCAGTTCCACCTGGCAGGACGGACACGGGCGGGTTCGCACTTTTCAATTCTCGTTAGGCGCGGGCGAAATGCTGGTTGCGCAGCCCGGCCGTCCGCCCGGCGTGGTCCAGTTTGATCTCCCGAGGTTCCTGAAAACTTCGCCGCTCATTCATGGCTTCAAGGGCGACTTGCTCAACCAGGGCGATCTGCAAAAGGCGGTGGCGGCTTATCAATCGGACCAGCGTCGCGGCTTCATCGACGCGACCGGCGCCCCGACCGGCCAGCCAGCCAATCTCGCCTGGGTCGCCTATGGACCAAACCGCAATTCATTTGATGCCAGCGTCGACCAACTGGGCCGCAGCACATCGACGAACAGCGACGGCGGCGGCATTCTTCCCGTCGGCGGTGAAGGCGTTCTGCGCGGCCAACTCGTCTGGATGAGCACGGCCGATCTCGACCTCCATCTCATCCTGCCGGATCAACAGGAAGTCTTCTTTGCCAATCCCAGTGTCACTTTCAACAGCGGCCGGGCGACTGCCGTGCTCGACCACGACAATCTCGGAGGCATAATCGACGTGCCGCCGAATCTGCGCGTCGAGAACATCGCGGTCAACGGCATCCTCAGCGCCGGCACTTACACCTTCTTTGGGCACAGTTTCAATACCCCCAACGGCTCCGATAATTTCACCCTCACCGTAACCGGGAACGGCCGCACCCAAACGATCAGCGGCACCCTCGGCAACGGGCAAGACAGCAACAACGTCGTCGTGCAAATCCCACCCGGCGGCTAACCGCCTCCCCGGGCTTCGTCCTCACTCGTCTTCGCAATAATCCTTATGTTTCAGTCTGTCTTATTCCGCTTTGCCTTACTCATCGGCCTCGGCTTTGCTCTTAACCTGGGAGCCAGTTCCCCCGCGCTGGCGCAGGATGACCAGGCCGCGCAAATCAATACGCAACAGGATCTCGTCAATCGCCAGGGAACCGAAGCGCTCCAGCAGCGAGCGCCTTACCGCATTACCGATCCGGAGCTGGGTGAAATCGACCTTGTTTCCCGCACCCCGCCCCCGAAGATGTTTACCTTCTCGACCCTCCAGAGTTTCAATTATACGACCAATGCCTTTCTCACTCAGAGCGGCGAGCAGGACGCCTTTTTTTGGAACGGCCGATTCGATGCCTCCTTCGTCCCTTACGCGGTGCGTGACTTTACTCCGCGCCTGACCTTTGAGCAGAACTTCTTTCGTTATACGAGCTTCTCGCGTCTCGACTTTGACTCGCAGACCCTCCAACTCGACCTCAAATACGACCTGAACCGCAACGACACCTGGTTCATCAACGGCTCCTACGGGGTTAGCCGCCTTTATTCCCCGCGTGGATCGGCCGGCGAGTTTTATCGCTATGGGCTGGCTAATCTTAATCTCAACCATTACCAGCCCCTCGGGCATTGGCCGCTTTACGCCCTTTGCGCCGTGGGCGCTTACTCGCGGCACGGTGAGTCATCCGCCTTTGACCGGATCGCTCCCTACCTTAGCTCCGCGATTCTTTATCGGCCGATCGAACAACTGCAGGTCTCCGCTTTCATCCGGCCGGAATATCAGTTTTACACCAACGACCCGAACGACTCTTCCCGCGCTGATTTCAATCTGAGTCTCGGCAGTTCGGTCGCCTGGTCGCCTAACGAATACGTGTCGATCGGCGGCTCGCTTACTTTTGTCGGAAACTATTCCAATGCGGGTGGCCAATCCTACAACGTCTTTTCTCCCAGCATCGCGGTCGGTGGCCGGATCTCGTTCTAGGCGTCTAACCTTTCAGCCCGGTCAGGGTGACCCGCTCAGGAGATAGCGCTGGGCGCAAAAGAAAATTGCGATCGCCGGCAGGGTCATGAGAAAGGCTGCCGCCATTACCATTCCCATGCCTTTGGCTGTGCCCGGATCGAGACCTGCACCTGAAAAGCGGAGAGGCCGACCACACCCGGTTCGTTAGGCGCAATCGCCCGCTGCGGCGCGAGAGACCCGAGAAGACCGGCCAGCGCGGGGATGAGCGGGACGATTTCCCACGGTGACATCGAGCTGGCGAATTTGGCAGCGCTACATGAAACTGACCAGCATTTTGCGCCCCGCTCTCGGGGGCGTGATGCCTACAAGCATGTCATTCCCTTATCGAAACCACGAGCTCTTCTGTGAGCGAGTCGCCGTCGCGAAGATCGCGGCCGAGATCGGCACGCCTTTTTATCTTTATTCCGCGGGCAGTTTGCGCGCGAATTTCAACGACTACGCGCAGGCCTTCTCCAGTGCGCCGGCGACGATTTGTTTTGCGGTTAAATCCTGTTCCAACATCGCGATTCTGAAGCTGCTCCAGGCGGAGGGCGCAGGGGCCGACACTGTCTCCGCGGGAGAAATTCGGCGCGCGCTCCTGGCCGGTATCGCGCCCGGGAAAATCATTTTTTCCGGAGTGGGGAAAACGAAGGACGAAATTGCGTTCGCCTTCGAGTCGGCTGTCGGCCAGCTCAATGTCGAGTCGTCCGAAGAGCTTGAGATGATCAATGAGATCGCCGCAGCCCGGAACGTGAAAGCGAAAATTTCCGTGCGGGTGAACCCCGATGTCGATGCCGGGACGCACGAGAAAATTTCCACCGGCCGCAAGTCCGACAAGTTCGGCATCCCCTGGACCGAAGTGCGGGAGGCGTATCGCAAAGCGCGGGCGCTGCCCCATCTCGAAGTGCAGGGGGTGGCTTGTCACATCGGGAGCCAGATCACCGACCTGCTTCCCTTTCATCGAGCGTTTCGCAAAATCACTGATTTAGCGCGCGAGTTGTTGGCGGATGGTTTTCCGTTGCGCCGGATCGATCTCGGCGGCGGGCTTGGGATTCGCTACAAGGATGAAACTCCGGTGCCGGTGAGCGCTTACGCCGACGAAGTGCTGCAGCACGTCCGCCCGCTCGGCCTGCATCTTTTCCTCGAACCGGGCCGTTCCATTTCCGCCTCGGCCGGAGTGCTGATCTCGGAAGTGCAGTTCATCAAACATACCGAGGGCAAAAGCTTTCTCGTGCTCGATGCCGGGATGAATGACCTGGCGCGGCCCGCGATTTACGGCGCCTTCCACGAGATCATATCGGTCCGGGAAGGCGTGGCG
>JBPCLI010000041.1:0-15001 GCA_051003415.1 Chthoniobacterales bacterium
GCCCTGGCGAAATTTTCTTCTGCGAAATCCCTCGTGACCAGACAACGCTCGCGGTCCTGAAAAAGTCCCTCGCGGCGAGTCGCGTGCGCTCTCTGGGTTCGCTCGGCACGCCTTTTCATTTGGCCTCGCCGTTCCGCGGCAGGAGCCGCGCGATGGTCTGATCCCAATCCGCCAGGCCTTCCCGTCGCCGAAAGGCATAGAGCCGCTCGAACAAGCCGCGCTCGAGCGCGAGCCAGGCGGTGTTGGGATAATGATGATCCATCATTTCTTTCCAAATCGTGATCGGCATCCGATAGGTGCACTCCTTGTTCCAGGAGACCTGCGAAATCTGAAGGTGGCCCTCGTCGTTCTCGTAGAAAATGGTTCCGCTAAAGAGAAAGAGAAGCGGCACTTCGCCATCCTCCAGCGCATAAAAATATTTCGTCGCCGAGACATTTAAATCGAAGGTGCAGGGCACCGGCAAAACCTCCTCCGTTCGCTCGGCGAATGACCGCACATTGACGCCCGCGTGGGTCCACAAGCGTGCGCGCAAGGTCTGCCCCCAGCGATCGGGCGTTCCGAAAAGTTCGCCCAGCTTTTCCTTCTCCTCCGGCTCGTAGGAACGGAGCGTCGGATGGATCTGGATCTGCGCCTGCAGCATGACGCTCTGCACCATCTCCTCTGGCGGCTCGTTCGTAATCTCGAGTTTGAAATGGAGCAGCGGCACGATGCCGTAATTGGCTGCTTCCACTCCGAGAACATTGAAATCGAGATCAGGCATCAGCTCTTCAGCCGGTTGAAAAATCCATTGATCGCCGTCCAGACTTCTTCGCCGCCGGAAAACCCGCGCCAATGCACGCGAATGAGCCCGACGAGCTCGAAGCAAACATCGATCGGCGCGACGAAATATTCGCGCGTCTCATGGGTGCGATTGACAAGCAGCGTTTCCACATCCGGCTGCAGATTGCGCAGGATGGGATTGGCCACGACCAACGTTTCCCAGGCGGTCAACGGAAGGAGCGATTCGGTCGCGCCGGCCGGGCTCGGGTAATAGGCCGCCATCTTTTTGTTAGGCGTGTCGTAAAAAAAGAAGGCAAGACTGATCGGGAGCGAAAGCCCTTCCCATTCCAGATCGCTCATCTGGAAATCCGGCAACGGGCGCGAATCGCGCGGGATGGGCTTGAATTTGGCCGCCTCTTCCTTTTCGAAGAGCAACGTGCACGGATCGCACGAACAGACGATTCTCCTGGTCGCCATCTCCAGCATGTGTCGATGAGTCGGCGGCAGCCGGAGGCTGCAGAGCTCACACTGTTCCACTTCCGGCGCGGGCGGCGCAGGGGGCCGGGCGCCGTCGTTCTTCGGCGGGCCAGCGAAACGGCGCAGAGTCGCGAAGGAGGATGATCTCATCAGAGAGAGAAAGACAGTGCGCCGCGCGGCCGGTTTCAGCCGGTGCGCGCGCCACGCTGCGTCGATGGAACCGAAGACAGCCCTTAGGCAGGCTGCAGGTTCGGCATGTCGGGATGAATCGGCCCGCGCGCTTCCGGGTTGATCCCGGTGGCGTCGCGCGCCGTGGTGTAACTCTTCCCGCCATGGCCGCGGCCCGGCTCGTGATTGTCGAGCGCTAGTTCTTCGCCCTTGGGATTGCCCGGGATGTGCACTGGTTGTGGTGGTTTGTTCATATGGTTGCTCCTGCTGTTGCGGCCGTTTGGCTGCTCCCGTTCGGGAGGGGACAATCGGTAAACTTCGGCGCCGGCACGGATTCGTTAGGCGCGTCCGGTGCTTTTTCTTCCGGCAGGCCCTCCACATCGAGGCCGGTCAAATCCGGAGCGGCGGCGTAGAGCGCTTCCTCGATGGAAAACCGGAGCGTCAATCGGGACGACGGACATTCATGGCAATTTCCCTGCAGCTTTAAATGAACACGACCTTCCGAGCTCACTCCGAGCAACTCCACGCTTCCGCCATGGAGGCCAAGTCGCGGCTTCACTTCCTCAATCGCGTGGCGCACCCTGGTCTCGAGGTCGAGTGGATGCAGCCCGTGCAAAAGCAGCAGGCCGGAAACCAGCGGATCGCGCCCCAGTTCATCGATCACGGTCGAACCGCCGATACCGGAGTCGTAAACCACATTCAGGATTTGCTCGAGACCCTTGCCGTGCATTTCCAGCAGGCTTTGAATCAGCTCGCGCACCTGCTCGCGCATCCCTTCGTCGGGCGCGCTCTCCAGCGCCGCGATCAATTCCTCCACGCGGCCGAGCCGTTTTTGGAATTCCTGCGTGCTGGGTTTGTCCATGGTCTGTTCTAACTACATTGCGCTTTTTCCCCGACTCCGATGCGCCGTTGTGACGCCGATATCTAATTACGGCTTTTCTGAAGGCGTGGCAATCGAAGACTGCGACTTCGTTAGGCATGCGCCGCGAACGTGCGACCGGGGAAGACGGTGCTTGCGAGATCGAACCCGTCGGTGTTATCAGTTTTGCAGCTCCGGTGCCGTAAAATCGCGGCCTCGGCTTCACCTCACTAACCGCCACGCGAATATTTATGCCTCATGTCGTAACCACCAAGTGTGTCCAGTGCAAGTTCACCGACTGCGTCGTCGTCTGTCCGGTCGCCTGTTTTTATGAGATCGATGCGCAACTGGTGATTCATCCCGAGGAATGCATCGATTGCATGGCCTGCGTCGATGAATGCCCGGTGCACGCCATTTATGCGGAGGAGGATGTGCCGGCTGAATTTCAATCCGACGTCGAGATCAACGCCACCGAGGCCCATCGCGTGCAGGAGTCCGGGCAGGGTCCGATCGAAATAAAAAAAGATCCTCTACCGACGGCCGAAGCCAGAAAAGCGGAGCTAGGTTACTAGCCGCCCGCTTTTTTCTTCATGCCAAAAGCTGCGCTGACCGACTCCCCGTTCTTCATCGCGGTTGTCGCCGCGATCGAAAAGAAAATCGGAGAAGGCGATCGGATCGCGAATGCGAACAATATTCGACTGAGCGATTCGCAAATCATCTCGCTGCTCACGCGGGTTGCGGCGAGAGCGAGAGGGAAAATAGCCACCCTTAGCGCGGCACGGAATCCGCCCGAGCAGATCCTCCAAGGCCTCGGGGAACAATTGGCTCTGCTGCGAAACTCCGTTTTTGAAAAGAAAATCGGCCCGGACGGAACCGAGGTGGAGATCCTTCTCCCGACCGAACATTGGGTCGCGGCCCTAAAGATCGTGAAGAAATCGGTTCGGCACGGGACCGGAAAATTGCCCGGGTCGCGCGGTTTTCTCGACTCCCTGAATCTCTTTCTTTCCCGAAACGCCTAACTTTCCCCAAACTCGTCGAGGGCCGCGCCCAGTCTTTCCAGACCGGCGCGCAGAGTCGTCGTTTCGCCGCCGATCCCGATCCGGAAATGACGCGGCGACTCGAAAAAAGCGCCGGGTACGACCGAGGTCTCATATTTCTCGCGCAGCAGTTTGAAAAAAACGTCCGGCTCGCCGTGAGACAGCCGCGGAAAGAATACTGAGCCGGCGGGAGGGCGAGAACATTCGAGATCCGCTCGCGAATCGAGAAAGGTTTCGAGGAGTGGACGATTGGTCTCCAAGACCGCGCGCGCGCGCTCACGAAAATGGCCAAGATGTTCGAACGCCGTGACCGACATGCGTTCCGCGGGGTGAGCGGCGGTGGCGGCGAAGAGATCGTTCAACCGCCAAATCCGGTGTGCCAGCTCCGGCGCGGCCAGGATCCAGCCACAGCGCAGACCGCTCAGGCCATACGCTTTCGTCAGGCTGCTGGTCACGAGAAAAATCTCGCCTAACGAGAAAGAGGAAGGCGGCGCGTCCCCAAAAAGCATCTCGAGGTAAACTTCATCAACCAGCACTCGGGCCCCGACCCGCTGCGCCATTTCGCCGATCGCACGCAGCGTCTCCAGGGGAATGAGGGCACCGCTCGGGTTGTGGAGGTTGCTCAGCACGACCAATCGGGTCGCGGGCGTGATCTCCTCCTCCATCTCCGGGAGCAGGAGATCAAAATTGTTTTCGAACCGCCGGGCCGCACGTTTTACCCGGGCGCCGAGATAATGGAGAACATCGAGCAGCAGCCCGTAGGTCGGTTCTTCGATCACCACCTCGTCGCCCGGATCGAGAAGCGCGGCCATGGCGAGGTGATTCGCCATAGAAGTGCCCTCGGCGGTCACGATCGAATCCACCGGAGCGCCGGTGTGCTGCGCGATCCGCTCCAGCAACGGTCGATATCCGTAGCCGCCGCCGGTAATTTCCAGTTCCTCGACCTGGAGTGGAAAGTCTGCCAGCATCACACTCGTTAGGCCACTGGTCGCGAGGTTGAACGGCGCCGTCGAAGAAGCCTTGGCCCATTCCATGTAGCGCGAACGTTTTCGCTCCGGATTCATCGCCAGAGAAAGTAGATGGGCAAACCGAAAAGCGCGATTCCGAGCCCGACAAAGGCGCGCTTCGGATCGTGCGCAAACGTGCTCAGGACGATGAGCCATTGCGCGGCGATGAAAAGCAATGTCGTCCAGGGGTGTCCCGGGACCCGATAGGCCGCCGGCGCGCTTTCCCGCCGTCGCAGGACGAAAAGACAGACCGCCGTCAGGCCAAAGAAAATGCAGTCCATCGCGACGACGTAATTCACGACCTGCGCGAAGGTCCCGGCGAGCGCAATCACGATCGCCCAGACGCCTTGCAAAATGATCGCCACCACCGGCACGCGGGTTTGCGGATGGACCCAGGCCACCCCGCGAAAAAAGACGCCGTCCTGCGCCATCGCGAAATAAACGCGGGGCGCGGTCAGCATCGATTGTGCGAGAAATCCGAAGGCAGAGAATGCGATCCCGGCTGCAATCAACTGGCCGCCACGCGTGCCTAACGAGCCGCGCATGACGGACGAGGCGGGGGTGGTCGATTGGGCCAGACCCTCCGCCCCAAGCGCGCGCAGGTAGACGAAGTTCACCGAAACATAAACCGCGATGACCCCGAGCACGCCGAGGATCAGACCGCGCGGCAAAGTCCGCTCTGGATCGCGCACTTCACCGCCAAGAAAACTCGACGTCTGCCAGCCGCCGTAGGCAAAAAAGACCGGCGTCATGGCCGCTCCGAAAGCGAGCAGGAGATTCATCGACGCCGGACGATTGAGCAGCGGCTGCCAGGTGATCTGGGAGGGAGCGCCATGCCAAAAGCTGACCGCTTCGAGGAGGCCGATTGCCATGATGGCAGCCAGGGTGAGGATGGACTGGACCCGGCTTCCGATCCGCACCCCGAGACAATTGATTGCGGTCAGAATTGCGAGCGCCGCGGCTGCGACTAACGAATCTCGCAAAGGCCAGTGCGTCAGCTCTAGAAAATAGCGGGCGAAGGTCACCGCCACTGCCGCCATCCCGCCGGTCTGGATGACAAGGAGCAGGACCCAGCCGTAGATAAACGCAACGGCCGGATGCAACGCCTCGCGCAGATAGGCGTATTGGCCGCCCACAACCGGCAGTCGCACGGCAAGTTCGGCGTAAATGAATCCGCCGGCGAGTGCGATCAACCCGCCCGCGAGCCACGCCCCGAGGATGAGCGGCTCGGTGTGGACCTGTTGCGCAACGATGTAGGGATTAATGAAAATCCCCGCCCCGACGATGCCCCCCATCACGGCCATCGTGGTGCCAAAAAGACCGAGCCGCCGGGCGAGATTTCCGCTCCCGCCCGCCGGCTCGTTGCTTCCCATCCTCATCGCCTAACGACAGCCTGAGAATTGCTCCCCCGCCCGACGATGGCCAGACCGTTAGAAATGAAAGATCAGGTCGGTCGTGACGCGTTGCTCGAAAATCCCTTCGGGCGAGGTCACGGCATGTTCGTAAACGACGCCGAAATCCACGTTCTTGAGAAGCTTTGAGCGGAAACCGAAGCCGATCGCGGCCTGCGTTTCGGTTGGATTGGGCGCACCGAAGTTAATCAGGTCCGCGCCTTCCGTGTTGAGCGCGGTATTGAACGCGCCTAACGGCCCTTTCGTGCCGTCCGGGCTATCGAGCACGGTCCAGCTGTTGAATTCCACGAAGGGGATGAAGTAGCGACAGACAGCGTAATCGGCGTGCAGGCTGAGATGAAACTCTGTGCTGTTGCGGTCGCGGTCGACCGGGAGGCGGAAGCCTAGGTTGCCGATGAGATGAAAGTGATCGAAGCCCTTTTCGGTCGAAACCGCGACGTCGAAGATGCCCGAGTTGTCGCCTTGGAAAACTTCCCGGCTGCCGGTCGGGATGGCGTAGGTCACGATCGGGGTGAGCAGGAACTGATGCGCCGGATCGTCAATCAGGGCGTACTTGAAGCCGACATCGAGATCGGAGTAACCGGTCGCGTTGTTGAAGGCCGTGCCGGGAATCGGGTGGTCGGGCCGGAAAACAATTCCCACGTCGTTGGTCGCGATCAGGGCTAGCCGCGGAGTAAGAGCCACACGGATTTGGGCGCCGAAGGCGTGGATATCCGCGCCACCCAGGGGGACGTGAACGTTCCCTATATCCAGCGCGAGGTCATCGCTCACCCGGTTATACAAATAAATCAGCCGCACCTCCGTGCGAATCCGCGGATCCTCGAAGAAAATCGGATTCGAAACCGGTGAGATGGCGAACTCGCGCCAATCGGGCGCCGGTGCCATCTCGACGGCGGTTGATTTGCCTTCGCTGGTTTGGAGCGGGCCAGCTAGGAGGGCTGGTTGGTTAAGGAACGCCACGAGGGCGATCGTCGTTAGTGGAAGGCCTCTCAGGAATCCCATGATTCCCGGAACATTGTCGAAACTTTCGCAGCGGGAAGCCGCCCGAGCCTCAGACACCAGCTTTTTCATAAGGATCGAGTCTTGGGCTTCGAAGAAAGTATGGCAAGCGCATTTTAAAATTTAGTTCAGCCGAAACGGAGGCCGCTGAGGCTTGCAAAACGCGGCGGGCTCCCGGTTAGGCGCAACAAATCTGGAACGGGCAACGCGAGAATCGGTATCTGAAGGACTCCGGTCGTGGCAGTGTTCTGGTCGAGGTCTACATCCTCTGCCGTCATCCCTCATCCTTCGCCTCGTCCCACCACTTCGAGAGGCGTTTGCTCGGAACCGACGGCACGGCATGGTCCCCCGTGCTGTAGTGCGAGGTGGAATTAAAGAGCGTCAGCCGGGCATGGGCCGCGTCCTTGAAGTCCACGATATTCAAGGCCGCCGGACTCTGGTCGAGGTTATCGCGATACCGCCGCGGATCGAACCCAAGGAGCGAGCTAAGCAGAAGCCGGATCGTCGCCTTGTGCGAGACGATCGCTACCGTCCCGTCACGATGCGTCCGCACGATCTCGAGCAACACCGGGAGCGCGCGCGCCGTCACCGCGAGACCGCTTTCCCCGCCCTCGGGCGCAAAGGTGTAGGGGTCCTCCTCCCAGGCCGCGGCCTCCTCGGGATATTTGCGATCCACTTCCTGCCGGGTCATCTGTTCCCAGTGTCCGTGCGAGATCTCCCGCAACCCATCGCGCTTGATCACCTCCAGCCCGTGCGGCTTGGCGATGATGCTCGCCGTCTCCACCGTGCGGCCGAGCGGCGAAGCGTAAACCGCCGTCACCTTTTCCGTGCTCAGACGTTTCGCCAGGCCGCGCGCCTGGCCGCGGCCTTCATCGGAAAGTTCCACATCGTTCGCCCCGGCGAAACGATCCTCCGCCGTCAAGACCGTCACCCCGTGCCGGATTAAGAAAATGCGTGTGCTCATGGCCGCCTGTGTACACCGGAGTCGGACGGGAAAGAAATCGCGATCTTCTTCCGCGCGCATCTTGTTTATCTGCCGCGCGGTTGCGATGCCTGGATGAGCGCGCTACCGGTTTTCGATTTTACGAGAGAAATGTCCGCACTGTTAATCGATCCGTCTGCGGTCACGTCCTGGCGGAAATTTGACGCCGTGACTGCCTGCCCGGACTGCGATTTGGTCTTACCGATGTCGGCGGAATTGACGGTCCCGTCCGCGGTCGTGTCGCCTATCAGCACACCCAGCGCGACAGATGTGTCGCCCGTTTTGGTGCCTTCGGTCACGCCGGTAAGGGTAATGACCAGCCACTGCGCATTTGCAGCTCCGGTGAGGTTGATCGTGACCGCCGCACCGTTAACCGCGAAGGTGTTGACACTGCCGAGGCCGGAAGTGACGCTCGCTCCGCCAACCGTCACGTTGCCGGCGAAGGTCATGATCATTTGATAAATGCCAGTGACTCCGCCCGAGCGGCACTCGAGGCCGGGAACGCCCGTGGTTGGCAGGTTGAGATCGAACGCTCCGGCCGATCCGTGAATCTTGCGCGAGACCGCCGACACCACCTCGGGAACGCCGATCGTGTTTCGGATGAAAGCGAGATTCGCAGAAATCCGGGAAGCGTAAAAGGAACCAGGACCGCTCGCGGGAGAATTGTCGGAGTAATAGAAACCGTTCTGATCGAAGATGTCGGCATCGAACAAATTTGGATCGGTCGGTGAGGTTTTGTAGGGCCCGTCGATCGCGTAGTTGATGCCGGCCAGTCTCCAAATGTTGTCCGCCGGATCCTGGATGAAAACGGCCCCAGCAGAATCATTCTGCGAGAGATCGCACTCCGTGCTGTTGAGACCGTGATTGAATTCCGCGCCTAACAATTGGCCTACGCTTGGTCCGCCATCCAGCGTCGAGCTGGCGGTGTTCGTCCCCCAACGCTGCACGGAATCGATATCGCCAAAGAGCCAGCCATGCAGGAACCCGCCGGCATCGGTCACGGGCGCGCCCCGTTGCCGGCCGCGTCCGAAAACGACAAGGTCCTTTCCGATCTCGTTAGGCGCGGTATCGAGCGGGGCGATCAAGTTTGCTGGAAACGTCCCGCTGATTTTCCAGATGCGCAGATCGCTGTTCGGGTCGTCGAAGACGGCCACGGTCGTGTAAGTGACCGCGTTCAGGATGAACTCCTGGCCGATCGTGCCGCCGATATGTTCCGCAGTGATGAAATATTGCGGCGCAATCGGCGTGCCGAGAAAACTTCCCCACGTTCCCTGGTACTGCCAGCCACTCCCGCTCAGGGTTCCACCGGGCGCGGTCGTGTTGAAGTTTGGGTCGGCAGTTGAATCAAAGATAACGCCGTGAGCGTTCGCAGAAAGGAGACAAGCCAGGAGTGCCGCGAGCGATGGGAAATTCTTTTTCACGGCTTTCGTAAATCCCCCTGCGGCGCGGAGGCCGGCGGTTCGGTCTGGAGCGGTGAGACTTCCTCGCCTCGCCGAGTAGCGATGATGAGCGTCGATTGCCGACGGTTCCAGCGATAGCCGATCCCGAAGCTGAGCGGCGCCGGGTTGCTCTGTTGGTAGAGACCTAACAATTGCGGCTGGTAGTATTGCTTGAAGAGATCGATCGGCCCGGCGTAGCTGCCGAAGAAACGGAGCATCCATTTCGACTGGTCGAAAGCGGCGATCGGGATGCCCGAATCATCCTGCACAATGGCTTTACTGTGCTCGAGAAGGAAATCGCGCACGCGGGAGAAGCCGTTCTCAAACATCAGGTAGGAGGCCGACTTGAGAAGGCTCGCGCCCGTTCCCTGGGCCGCACAAAATTTCAGAAAACCGGGCTGCGCGCGGATGCCTTCGTTCGAAAGATCAGTCGTGAAATAATAAAAGGTCTGCGCCGCGCCGCTGTGCGCGTTCGAGAAGGTGACCTTGACCCCGGGTGTCAGGCTCTTCGACTTTTCGTTAGGCGAAGACGGGTGCGGCTGGCCGCTCTTGTCGAGCGTGATGAAACTGATGTCGGTAATGGTTTTCCCGGCCCGGGCCAGAAAGACGTAGAAAATCGGAAGCGTCCCTTTGAGCTGCTCATTTTGCAGGTCGCTCTTCATATCCTGGGTGATAAAAAACGAAAAACTAAGCACGTTGTTGAGCGATTTTTGCAGGTTTTGCAGGGCGGGCGCGAGCGCCGGACCGCCGAAACGGAGAACCTCTGGGAGCGGCCCGATCGGTTCCGTGCCGGCGAGAATATAGGTGCCGGCGTTTGGGAAAAATTCATGGGCGTAGAGAAAATCCGGCCCGCTGAACATGTAGAAGACAACCGGCAGTGGCTGAGTCGCGTCGGGCAGGTAATTGACCTCCCAGTTGCGGATGCCAGTGAACTGGCGTGCGGCCAATTTGGCCCAGGCCTCATCGAGAAAGGCGGCGTGCTGCTGCCAGGCGGGATCGAGCGTGAGGGCAGCGAGCGGCGAGCCCGCCGAAACCGGTAGCCCGGCGAGAAAATGCGCGGTGTCGTTGACCGAGGCCGGACCGGCCGGAACGCTTGCTGTGCTGGCGGGAGGTGGCACCGCCGGCGGTTGGGTCGCAGGAATCTGCGCCGGCGGCGGGACGTTAGGCGCGACTCGCGGCGCGGGGCTGGTTGTCGGTTCGACGGGAAGTGCGCGGCGAATCTCCTGCCCAAGTGCCCCGGAGCAGCCGACACACAGGAGAACGACAAAGATTAGCCTAACGAGAAGTGTGGAAGATTTCACAACGTGGTCTGCCCTGAGCGCGATCCCTTAACGGGACGCGCCAGTCGCGACAATGCGGTCTGCCTCGCGCGCGACCCGCTGACGCAAACTCACGACTTCTGAAAACATGCGCAAGCTGTCGCGCACGATATGGACCTTGCTCCCCTCGTGATGATTCCAGCGGACCGGCACTTCGAGCATGCGCAGGCCGGCGCGGCGGGCGAGGAAAAGCAGTTCGACATCGAAGCCAAAGCCATCGATCTGCGCCTGCTCGATGATTGGACGTGCCGCCTCCATGCGAAATGCCTTGAAGCCGCACTGCGTGTCGGAGAAAGGCAGCCCGGTCGTGAGGCGGACGAGCGCGTTGAAAACCTTCCCGCCCTGCTCGCGCCGCCACGGTTGCCGGCTCCCGATCAGGCTCCGATCGAGCGCGCGCGATCCGAAGACGATGTCGCAGTTTCCCGCTTCGATCGGTTCGACAATTTTCGGCAGCTCGGCGATCGGAGTGGAGAGATCGGCATCGGAAAAAAGTGCGATCGGCGCTTCGGCGGCGAGCAAACCGGCGCGGACAGCGTGGCCCTTGCCGCGATTATCGGCAAAGCGCAAAACGCGCGCCGGCACGTCGGGGTGCCGGGCAAAGAATTCCTCCGCGACCTGCGCGGTGTCGTCGCTCGAGCCGTCGTCGACCACGATCAACTGCGCGGACGGGCGGTAATTCTCGAGATAACTGAGAAGAGCGCGCAGGTTATCGCCCAGGCGCCGGGCTTCATTGTAAGCCGGGACAATGACGGCGAGTGGTGAGATGCTCATGCCTAACGAGTGCCTAACCAATTGCTCCGAAGGCCAGGCCCAGGCCGTAGGTTACGACCGCCTCGATAATTCCGACAACCGTCATTTCCATCCCGGAAGCCCACCAGGAACGGATCGTGATGAGCGACTTGACCGCGCCGACCGCGAAGTGCGCGAGGATGCTGACGATGAAGGCTGCGATGACGGCCGGGAATCCGCTCATGAAAAAGAACGGAATGATCGGAATAAAGGCGCCGACCGCGGTCGAGAGCGCGGCGGAAAAGGCGGAGGTCCATTGATTGGGGAAATGATGCTGGGATAAACCGAGCTCGCTCTGCGCCATCGCCTGGACCATCTGCTCGGGACTCTCGGCCAGCCGCTCGGCCATGCGCTGCGCCTCCTCGGGCGAGAATCCCTGGAGCTGATAGAAGAGCGCCATCTCCTCAATTTCTTCCTCGGGATTTTCATCGACCTCCGCTTTCTCGCGCGCGATTTCGGCGTCGTAAATTTCGCGCTCGCTCTTGTTCGCCAGATAGGCGCCGGCGCCCATCGAAAGGGCGGAGGCCATCATACCGGCGAGCCCGGCGATGAGGATGACGTGTTGCTGGTTATTGGTCGCGCCGGCCACGCCGGAGACGATACCGAAGACAGCGCCGAGCCCGTCGTTTACGCCGTAAATCGCGTCGCCTACCCAGCCGCCGCCGCGGCCGTGCCAGCGTTCGCGCTTTAAGATCGAGTCGAGCAAGCCTTTCGGGCCTAACGAGAGCGGGCTGTTTGTCCCCATCGTGTTCAGGACGCGGGAATGGGCTTTTTCTTCCAGCGCCGTCTGACGCAGGAATTCCCGCTCTTCATCGTTTGTCCCGAGCCCGGCGGCGCGCTGCGCCTCGTAGCGTTCCTTGTCGCGATCTTCCGCCGCTTCCATCCGGCGGATCGCCACGTCGGCGCCGGCCGCGCGGTTCCACCAGCGATTCAGTTTCCGCCGTAAGTCGTTTTTCAAAACCGGCGGCGCGGCGCCGAGCTCCTGCAACTTGCTTTCCCAGCGCTGCGCGTGGCGTTCTTCTGCCTCCGCCATCCGGAGCAAAATACCGCGGCGTTTTTCGTCGGCCTCGTTCGCCGCGAGGTCGCGATAAACCAACGCTGTTTCTCGTTCCGCGCGCCAGTTGGCCTGGAGCGCGGCGACCGTCTTGGCGTCTTCCGGCTTCATTCCCTCCCGCTTTATTAGCTGCTTCCGCGTCGTTTGTGCAACTGCGGCCGTGAGAGGAGAGGCATTTTTTCTTTCGCCTGCTGGGCGGTGATGACTAGCGCGACCGACCCGATGATGACCGCCGCCGCCACGGCCGTCCGCAGGGACAAGGTTTCAGCGGCGAAAAAAGCGCCGAGTAAGACGGCCACCACCGGGTTGACGTAAGCGTAGGTCGCTACCTTGGAAGGATCGCAATGTCGCAGCAAAAAGATGTAGGAAGTATAACCCACGACCGCGCCGATGAGCACCAGATAGGCAAACGCGCCTAACGAGACCGCGGTCACGTGGCTGAAATGAAAATTGCGCGCTTCGCCATGAGCGAGGCCGGCCAGGATCATCAGTCCGCCACCGCAGAGCATCGTCTGGGCAGAGGAGAGGAAAGGTGAACTGGAGTTGCGCGCCCGGCGCGAATAGAGCGAACCGATCGACCAGAGGAGCGAGCCGAAAAGCAGGATCAACATCCCCAAACCGGCATGCTGCGAACCGGCCGTCGGCGGCGCGGTAATGGCTGGACCAACCAGAATCCCAACGCCGGCGAAACCGCCGGCCAATCCGAGCATAACCAGCGGCCGTGGACGAGGAGCGGAGCCGGTCAGCCAGGCCAGGATCGCGATGTAAATCGGCACGGTCGCGACGAGGAGCGAAGCGAGGCCGGAGGGAACCCATTGCTCGGCGACGGTCACGCCGCCATTGCCGAAAAAAAGCAGGCAGGCGCCGACAATAAACGCGCTCCGCCATTCCGCGAGCGACGACTTCGGCGCACCCTGCCAGAGCGCGATCACATACATGATGACGCCCGCGAGGAAAAAGCGGGTGCCAGCCATGAGGAGCGGCGGAATCGACTCGATCGCGAGCAGGATGCCGAGATAGGTCGACCCCCAGATGAGATAGAGCGCCGCAAAGGCAGCGATGACGAGGAGCTTGCGTGGGGCGGGCGGCGGGCCGCTCACGAGAAGCGGTCTTCCGTCCACGGATCGGCCGTGTTGCTGTAGCCGCGCACTTCCCAGAACCCGAGCTTGTCTTCAACGGTGAACTCAATCGTCTTGACGAACTTCGCGCCCTTCCAGGCGTAGAGCTTCGGGATGATGATCCGGGCTGGCCCGCCGTGCTCGCGCGTGACGGGTTTGCCGTCGAATTTGGTTGCGATCAGGACGTCGTCGTCGAGGCAATCGGAGAGGCGGACGTTAGTCGAATAACCGTCGAAGCTGGTAAAGAGAACATGCTGCACCTCCGGTTTTGGCCTAACGAGATCGACGAGAGTGAAGAACGCGACCCCGCTCCAGCGGCAGTCGAACTTGCTCCAGGTCGTGACGCAGTGGAAATCGCTCACATCCTCGAACTGCGGAAGAGCGTTGAATTCTGCCCAGGTAAAAGTCTGCGGATTTTCGACGAGGCCGCCGACCTCGAGACGCCATTCGCCTAACGAAATATCGGGGCGCACTCCGAGATCGAGGACCGGGAATCCCGGCGTGAGATGCTGCCCGGGCGGGAGCCGGCTTGCGGAACGGACGGCTGGTTTCGCTTTCCCGCTCATCTTGCGGGCCCAGCGTTCCTTCGCGGTCAGGCTGGAGTCAGAGCCGGCCATTGAATTTGTTAGGCGAGGCGGCCAGGGACAGCGTCCCCGGCTACAACGCCTGCGCCTTGATGACTCGGATGGCGTCGCGCAATTCGGCGGCCCGCTCGTAACGTTCGCCCTGGATCGCCCGTTCCATTTCCCGCTCCATCACTTCCAATTTCGTGAGCGGGCGCCTGGCGCGCACTTCCTCGAGCCATTCATCGAGGAACGCGATCTCGGAACTCTTCGCTTCCAGCTCGGGAAAAGCGGAATGCTGGAAGAATTCGCTAATCCGGTCGCGGCCCTTCTCGATCTCGCGAATCGCGTCGCCGAACTGCCCATCAGCGAGCAAAATCGAGACACGGGCGCGCGTATTCATCATCAGGACATACGGGCGGAATTGCTGGAAGCTCCAGACGAGATCCTCCCGCTCACTGTGTTCGTCGACAAAAGTGAAAAGATCGAGGTTGCGCTGGGTATCGCGGATGACGCCTTCGAATTCTTCGATCTGAAAGAGACTCAGGTAGCGGTGGTAGAATTGAATGCCTTCCTGCTGCAATTCGCCGCACTGCTCAGGCGTCAGCTCGTATTCTTCGCCCCGCTCGGCTGCGCGCACGGCCCGGCGCTGGTGATAAACGAGGTAGGAGTCGCAATTGTGCGGCCGCTGACCGTCGGGGCGTCCCTCCATCTCCATCTGAAGAAGGCCGAGATCGATCCGGAGCTGCAATTTTTCGCGGCCGTCAAGGCCTGGAACTTTCCGGACCTTGATCGCGCCAGATTCATGCGGCCAGTCTTTCAGGAGGCTGTTCAAGTCGAGGCTCATGGCAAGGAAACAATCGAGTCCGGGTTTGCTTTGTCAACGCAGGCAGAAGGGTAGCGGAAGCTTCCAGATTGGAGAGAGGGAGCAAGCGGGGAGCTTGCGCTCCCATGGAGGCCAAGATCGACGCGCTTGTTCGCTTCCTCGCGGTGGGGAGGGGGCTTTCGGGAAATTGTCA
>JBPCLI010000042.1:0-5288 GCA_051003415.1 Chthoniobacterales bacterium
GCGCAAGCTTCCAGCTTGCTCGTTTTGCACCCGCAAGCTGGAAGCTTGCGCTACCTTACGGCGCGCGATTGCCCCAAGATCGCTTAATAGTTGCTCGGCGTTTTCGAGCGCTTTCGGATCGGGCGGCTCGAGCCAGTGAAATCCCGCGACGTCTTCGATTCCGCTCGCCTTCAAGGTCAGGACCACCTCCGCGAGATCGAGGCGTTTCACTTCCGGCAATTCCTGCGCGGCGCGCTCGAGATGTTCGCTCTCCGTCCAGAGTCGCAGGCAATGGCCAGGCGCAGTCCGGCCGGCACGGCCGGCGCGTTGCTCGGCCGAGGCGCGGCTGATCTTCTCGATAAACAGAGTATTGATCCCGCGCCGCGGATCGAAACGCGCGATCCGCGCCAGGCCACTGTCGATCACGACCCGCACGCCATCGATCGTTAGGGAAGTTTCCGCGACGTTGGTCGCCACGATTACTTTGCGCTTGGCCGAAGGGGCGAGGGCGGCGTCCTGTTCCGAAGGCGGGAGTTCGCTGTAAAGAGGCAGGGCGACAAAACGATCGCTCAGCCGCGAAGCGCGCAGGGCAGCGATCGTGCGTGTGATTTCGTATTTTCCGGGCATGAAGACGAGTACGTCGCCTTCCGTCTGTCCGGCGAGGCGCTCGAGTTCGTCGGCCGCCAGATCCGAGATCGGATAATTTTCGCCCTGGACCGGTTTCGTGAGGTATTCAATCGCCACCGGATGCATCCGCCCGCTGGAAACGAGGATCGGGCAGGGTGCCAGATACTTTTCCAATTTGTCGGATTCGAGCGTGGCCGACATGACGACGAGTTTGAGGTCCGGGCGAGTCGTCTCCTGCAATTGGAGCGTGCGCGCTAGAGTGATGTCGCCATAGAGATGACGCTCGTGGAATTCATCGAAAAGAATCGCCGCCACGCCGCGCAGCTCCGGATCCTGGAGCAGTTGGCGGAGCAGAATGCCCTCGGTCACAAATCGGATGCGCGTTTTGCGCGAGGCGACTTTTTCGAAACGAATCTGGTAACCGACTTCGTCGCCCAGCCGGCAATTTCGTTCCGATGCCACCCGGCGCGCGAGCATGCGGGTTGCGAGCCTGCGCGGTTGGAGGATGACGACCTCGCCGTCAGCGAGCAGGTCGCGGTCGAGCATCATCCGCGGCACCTGCGTCGATTTTCCCGAACCGGTCGGCGCTTGCAGGATCAGGCGCGGATTCCAACCTAACGAGTTTACGATCTCATTTTCGAGTTCGTAGATCGGAAGATCGCGCGGGTTCATTCGCGAAGATTCTCTGCGGGACAGGCAGCGTCCACCCCGGAGAAGGGAGCGCGCTTGGGACGAACAAAAAAGGCGGTGACCGTTTCCGATCGCCGCCTTTTTAAAAAGTTGCGCGCTTAGCTCAAGTGGCGCCGACGCTGGACCATGACGAGCAGACCCAAACCGCCGATGGCGAAGAGGACGAAGCTGGTGGGCTCAGGCACGCTCGCGTAACTGACGTTGAAGGTGAAGCTGCGAATGGCAAAAGGCGCGAGATCGCTTCCGCCCGCGTTTACTCCTTCAGCCGTCGCCAGCGACATATTGCCGTTCGATAACACGCTATTTGGCGTCGGGTTGAGAGCGAGCGTTCCACCCGAGTAGAGTAACGAGCCCGTGTAAGTGGGCGAAGTGAGGGGCAGCGTAAAATCTAGCGTGTTGGTGCCGGCATTGTAGCCGCCCATATCCATTTCCAGCGTGGTCACCGGGAGGCCGCCAATTGTCGTGCCCGTCGGATCGAAATTCGTCGGCACGCTGATCGTAATCGTGTCGGTCGTCATAGTGGGTCCGACCGACTCGCTCGAGGTGACAGTGACCGTCTGGCCCCCGAGACCGGCGCCCGGGAAGGTCTGGGTCAGGCCAAATGTAGCCGTCAAAGGCAAGACGAGAAACGCACCGGCGTTAGAGGAATTGAAGCCGACGATACAAATGTTGAAAGTGTCAGCCGGCGTAACGAGGTCTGGGCTCGGCACGGTCCCGATGTTCCACTGCGAGGTCGTCTGGGTGAGACTTCCGGCGCTCGCGCTGGAGATCGACAATAAACAAGCGGCGGCCACCACGAGACTTCCGAAGGGTATTTTATTAAGACTAGCTTTCATCATAAATCTGAATTTTGAGTTTTTATTTGTGAACTAACGAAGTGGGTTTCGCAGTTTCCACCTAAAGCGTCAAGCTTCTTTTTTATTACGAGGAAAAAGAATTCCCGGCAATCTCATACCGCTGTGGGAAGATTCGCAGACGAGTGGAAATCCCCTGTAAAGTCGGAGATCTGTTGCTCCGTGACCGACCAGGAGCACATCAGCCGATAGACATCCGGCTCAAGGAATTTGTAGAAATGCCAGCCACAGGCCTGCATTTTCTTCGCGATCTCGTTAGGCAAATGAACGAAGAGTGCGTTCGCTTCGCGGGGAAATGCCAGCTGGCAGCCCGTTGCGCGCAATTTTTCCTCAAGCCGGCGCGCCATTTCGTTGGCTTGCCGCGCGTTTTTCAACCAGACGTCGTTTGCGAGCAGCCCAGTCCAGGGTGCGGCGAGAAAGCGGTTCTTCGAAGCCAATTGCCCACCTTGTTTCGCCCGGTAATCGAACTCCAGGGCCAGGGCGCGTTCAAAGAAAACGACCAACTCGCCGGCGGCGAGGCCGTTCTTGGTTCCGCCAAAGGAAAGGACCTGCACGCCGCGCTCCCAGGTGATCTCCCGGGGCTTGCAGCCTAACGACGCCACGGCATTCGCGAAACGCGCGCCATCCATGTGCAGGGCGAGGGAATGCTCCGCCGCAAACGCAGTCACCGCCTCCAGCTCGTTAGGCGAATAAACCGTCCCCATTTCCGTCGCCTGGGTGACGCTGATCGCGCGCACCTTGGTCGAATGCACATCGCGATGTCGCGCGAGAACGGCGGCGGCCGCCGTAAGATCAATCTTGCCGTTCTGCCCGCTGACGGGGAGCAGCTTGACCCCGCCGGAAAAAAACCCGGGCGCGCCGCATTCGTCCGTCTCGATATGCGCCCGTTCGTGGCAGATGACGCTGTGGAACGGCTGGCAAAGTTGAGCAAGGGCGAGCGAGTTAGCCGCGGTGCCGTTGAAGACGAGAAAGGTCTCGCAATCAGTCTCGAAAATCTCCCGCACCAGGTCGCCGACTTTTTTCGTCCAGTGATCTTCGCCGTAGGAAACTTCCGCGCCTTGATTCGCCTCGGTCAGGGCCGCCCAGGCCTCGGGACAAATGGCGGCGGTGTTATCGCTCGCGAATTGATGGCGGTCGCTCGTCGGCATCGGGAGAAATCCCTAAGCGACAATCCGAGCGGCAGCAACCGGCCTAACGAAAAGCTTGCGCCGGGCCGGGAGCGCGTCTTGGACCAACCACTCCAAGATCTCCCGCCAGGCGTCTTACCTCTACCTCGCCAACCTAGCTGCAACCGCGCATCAAAAAGATCACGAGCAGGATCGGAATTGGAATGCCAATTAGCCAAAGTAGAATGTATCCTGCGGCGCCGGCTTCCTTGATTCGTTGCGTCAGTTTCATGAAGAATTTGTTTCATCGCTAATTCGAAAATGGCGCGTTGTTCGAGTGTGTCATTGTAGCGTCCGCTGCCTCAGCGGAAATTGCGCTCTTGTGCCGATCCCCATCCGCTGAGACAGCGGACGTTACAGGGCGCGAGCGTCGGACCCGCTCACTTTGCCGAAAGGCGCGCCCCGCTTTATCCTCGCCCCATGACTGCCCTGCAGTCAGCCGTCGAACGGCGCGGACAACGAATTTTCGAGCTGGTCGACCAACACCCGGAATCCATTTTCAGCAAAGCCGGTTTCTATCAAAAGATGATGGCTTTTTCGATGAAGGACGAGGCCTTCAAGGTGCAGATGTTTCGCTTCGTCGACGTCCTCGCTTCCCTCCGCCGCTCAGGCGATATCGTCACTCACCTGCGCGAATATTTCCACGGGATGGACAGCTTCATTCCGATGATGCAGACCGGGCTCAAGGCCGCTGGGATCTTCCCCTGGCTGACCGCCTACATCCTGAGAAAAAACGTCTCCGGCATGGCCCGCCAGTTCATCGCCGGGAAAGATGGGAGCGACGTCATGAAGACCCTGCGCCAGAAGCGGAAGGAGAACATCGGCTTCACCGTTGACTTGTTAGGCGAGGCCGTCGTCAGCGAAAAAGAAGCCGACGAATACGCCGCCCGCGCGATGGAATTGCTGGAGACACTTTCGCGCGAGACGCGCGGCTGGACCGATCCGTTAGGGAAAAACAGCGAGCTTTTCCCGGTGGTTAATCTCTCGCTCAAGATCTCGGCCTTCTATTCGCAAATGGACCCGGCCGCGCCGGAGGAAGCAATCGTGCACCTCGCGCCGAAGCTTCGCCCGATCCTGCGCCGGGCCAAGGAAGTCGGCGCCTTTGTCAATTTCGACATGGAGAGCTATGCCCAGAAGAACTGTACCCTCGACCTCTTCAAGCAGCTCTTCACTGAGCCGGAGTTCGCCGACTGGCCGCACGTCGGCATCGTCATCCAGGCCTACCTGCGCGACGCCGAGCGCGACCTGCGCGACCTGATCGACTGGGGCCGCCAGCGCGGCACGCGCTTCGCCGTCCGTCTCGTGAAAGGCGCCTATTGGGACTACGAGAAAATCATCGCCCAACAGAACGGCTGGGCCTGCCCGGTCTT
The DNA here is from genome assembly GCA_051003415.1 of Chthoniobacterales bacterium. Taxonomy (GTDB): domain Bacteria; phylum Verrucomicrobiota; class Verrucomicrobiia; order Chthoniobacterales; family UBA10450; genus Palsa-1392. The sequence continues at coordinate 4,687 of JBPCLI010000042.1, forward strand.
TCTGCAAAAGCCGGAGAGCGACGCTAGCTTCGAAGCCTGTGCCCGCATTTTGCTCGAGAACGAATCGATCGTTACCGCCGCCTTCGGCTCGCACAACGTGCGCAGCATTGCCTACGCGATGTCCTTCGCGGAAGAGCTCGGGATCGACGAGAGCCGGTTCGAGTTCCAGCTCCTTTACGGAATGGCGGGCCCGATCAAGCGCGCCCTCGTCGAGATGGGTTATCGGGTGCGCGAATACTCGCCGGTCGGCGAGCTTCTCCCCGGCATGTCGTATCTCGTTAGGCGCCTGCTCGAGAACACTTCCAACGAAGGCTTCCTGCGCGCCAAGTTTTCCGACAACCAATCGGCCGCCCAGCTCCTGCGCGATCCGAACGACCTCATCACGACGGAACCGAAACCGGCGCGCGAAATACAGCCGGGTCAGCTCCATTCCGCGAACGGCTTCACCAGCGCCCCCCCGCCAGGCGACACCTACGAGAACGCGCCGGTCGTCAATTTCGTCCATCGCCAAACGCAGGAGCAGATGAAAACCGCCCTGCGCGAAGTGCGCGGGCGCTTCGGCCGGCAATACCCGCTCACCATCGACGGCGAGAAAGTCACCA
>JBPCLI010000043.1:0-10137 GCA_051003415.1 Chthoniobacterales bacterium
ACCAGAGCCAACGGAGCACGCGAGGCGCGTGCGCTCCCCAGATCAAATCGCGGCGAGCGCGGTCTTCAGGTCGTCGCGCAGGTCTTCCACATCTTCCACGCCGACTGACAACCGCACGAGCGACTCGGTGATGCCGAGTGCAATCCGTTTTTCCTCGGGAATCGCCCCATGAGTCATGATTGGTGGATAATTGACCAGGCTCTCGACGCCACCCAGACTCTCCGCGAGCGAGAAGAGATGGGTGTTTTCGAGGAAACGCCGCGTCCCGGCGAGGTCGGTATTGAGAATCAGCGTCACCATGCCGCCGAAACGATCGCCCATCTGCTTCTTCGCCAAATCATGCTGCGGATGACTCGTTAGGCCGGGATATTTTGTCTCCCGCACTTTCGGTTCTTTTTCCAGCCAGGCAGCGAGCTCGGCGGCGTTTTCGCAATGCCGCTCCATCCGCAGAGCGAGTGTTTTCAGCCCGCGCATGGCGAGGAAGCTGTCGAACGGTCCCGCGATTGCGCCGACGGAGTTTTGCAAAAATTGCATCTGGTCGCCGAGTTCCTCGTTGTCACCGACGACTGCGACGCCGCCGACCATGTCGGAGTGTCCGTTGAGATACTTGGTCGCGGAATGAATCACCAGGTCGAAGCCGAGCTCGATCGGGCGCTGAATCCAGGGGCTGGCGAAGGTGTTGTCGGAAACCGAGATCGCATTGTGCTTGCGGGCAATTTTCGCGACTACTTCGAGGTCGACCAGCTTGAGAAGTGGGTTGCTTGGAGTCTCGACCCAAACCATCCGCGTGTCGGGCTTCATCGCGGCTTCGACTTTCGCCGGGTCGCTCATGTCGGTGAAAGTGAAATCGAGATTGGCGGAACGGCGCCGGACTTTTTCGAAAAGCCGATAGGTGCCGCCGTAAAGATCGTCGCTCACCAGCACGTGTGAGCCGCTGTCGATCGTCTCAAGTGCGGTTGACATCGCGGCCAAACCGGAAGCGAAGGCCCAACCGCGGGTGCCACTTTCCAAGTTGGCCACGCAGCGTTCGTAGGCGGAGCGAGTCGGGTTGATCGAGCGCGCGTAATCGTAGCCTTTGTGCCGGCCGGGACTTTCCTGCACGTAGGTGGAGGTCTGATAAATTGGGGTCATGACCGCGCCGGTCGACGGATCGGGTGATTGGCCGGCGTGAATGACGCGCGTGGCGAGATGATGTTTTTTCTTCATGGCGATGAATCAGGAAAATAGGTGAGGGGAAGAGTCCGCCGGCCGCCAAGCTTGAGGCTTGCTCGGATAGGCGCGTCCTCACTTCGACATATTGAGACGAAGATAGGAAAGCAAATCGGTGCGGGTAATGAGGCCGAGAAAATTGGCTCCCTCCATCACGATCGCGACCCGGCCGCGATTGAATACGCCTAACAAGTCGGAAATGTTGGCCTGCGGCGACAAGGTTTCAAGCTTGTCCGTCATCGCTTCTTTGACGAGCTCGTTAAACTTGGCCGGTTCCCGATGGAGATGCACCAGAATATCGGATTCGTCGATGATCCCGACCGCGCGCTCGTCTCCGTTCATGACCGGGAGCTGCGAGACGTCGGCCGAGCGCATCCGCTTGAAGGCGGTCAGGATGGTGTCGTTAGGCCCGACCGAGATGACTTCGCCCTTTTGGGCCCGGTGGGAGATGAGGTCGCAAAGGTTGCCCTCGCTTGGGCGCTCGACGAAGCCCTGCTCGGCCATCCAGAAATCGTTGAACATCTTCGAGAGATACTTGTTTCCGGTGTCGCAGATGAAGGTCACGACTCGCTTCTTCTTGGTCTGCTGGCGACAATAGCGCAGCGCTCCGGCGAGGAGCGTGCCGGTAGAGGAACCCCCGAGAATGCCTTCCTTGCGCAGCAACTCGCGTACGACCTCGAAGCTCACCGTGTCGTCGATCTCGAAGGCGTCGCTGACATACGACATCTCCGCAATATCGGGAATGAAATCCTCGCCGATCCCTTCCACCGCCCAACTGCCGGCTTTCTCCAATTTGCCGGTCTTGACCCATTCATACAAAATCGAGCCGGTCGGATCGGCGAGGATCATCTCTGTTTGCGGCGCCACGTTTTTGAAGAAACGCCCGAGCCCGGTAAGCGTGCCGCCGGAGCCGACTCCCACCACGACTGCATCGACGTCGTGATTCATCTGCTCCCAGATTTCGGGGCCGGTGGTGGTCTCGTGGGCCAGCGGGTTGGCCGGGTTGCCAAACTGGTTGACGTAAAACGCGCCCGGAATTTCCTCCGTGAGTTTCGCTGCCACGTCCTGGTAATATTCCGGGTGTCCTCGGGTCACGTCACTTCTCGTTAGGCGAACTTCTGCCCCGAGAGCGCGAACGTGGGCGATTTTTTCCTGCGACATCTTGTCCGGGATAACAAGGATGATGCGGTAACCCTTTGCGCCGGCGATAAGGGCGAGGCCGAGGCCGGTGTTGCCCGCGGTCGCCTCGATGATCGTGCCCCCAGGCTGCAATTTCCCCTCGCGCTCGGCCGCTTCGATCATGGCGAGGGCGACCCGGTCTTTGATCGAACCGGTCGGGTTCTGGTTTTCCAGCTTCACGAAGAGCTGGCAGGGGCCAGTGTCCATCCGGGTGATCTCGACCAGCGGGGTGTGGCCGATGAGCGAAAGAATGGCAGGCGGTTTGTTAGGCAAAATCGATTTGGCGGACGTAGAACTGGTCATGAAGCAGGTGTGGAGGTCATCGGCGGCGCGTCAACGACCTCCGTTACGCAACACGGTGGGGGGGAATCGTCAAGCGGGCCAGTCGGGGTCATCGGGATTTGCCGACGGGACAACTTCTCCTGGAAAGGACGTTGCCGAAATCACGCGCTGGACTTTGTTGCTTCCGTTGTCTCGGAACCTCTCGATCATCCTTTGCTCGTTACTCGGCCTGATCGCGGCCGCGCGCGCGGAAGATCCGTTGCAAAAGCGGAGTGAGGAAATTTTTCCGCTCCCGTTGGACGGCGCGCTCACGCTCGAGCACGGCGACGGGTCGATTCACATTTATGGTTGGAATGAGCCGCGGGTGCGGTTGGTGGCCGTACGCAAAGCCTACACTGCACCTCGCTTGGAGCAGATTCGCGTGGAGACAAAGTCCGAGTCTTCCGCGCTCATGGTGCGCACAGTTATTCCGCCCGTGTCCGGCCTCCTCGCGGATCGCTCTGGGACGATCGAATACACGTTGACCGTGCCCGAGCCGGCGCGGCTCAAACTCAAAATGGCCAGTGGGGAAATCAGTTTGCAGGGCTTGCGTGGCGCGAAAGTCGATCTCGCGATGGAGAACGGGCGACTGCTCGTCATCAACTCCTATGCCGAAATCCGGGCGCGGGCGCGGAACGGCGTCTTGGAAGCTCTTTTCGAATGGTGGGAGAAACTTCCCGCGAAATTCGATTATGCCGTGGAGCGCGGGCGGGTCGCGGTCCGCCTACCGAGCGCCGCGCAGTTCCGGGTCGAGGCGCGGACTGGTCGGGGACGGATCCACGACGAATTTCATTTTGCGCCGCCCACGAATCTCGGCGTCGGGCAAACACTGACGGCGGCGACTGCGCCGGACCCGCCGGTCTCGTTAGGCTTGCGCACCGGAAGCGGCAACGTCAGCCTCGAAGCGATTCGTTAGGCGATCGTCATTGCGGGGCGCTGAGTTCTTGCAGCGATTTGCGATCGCCCTCCGCTTTCGCCAGCAGGCCGAGCTCTCGATAGCACTCCTCGCGCTTGACGAGAGCGGCGGCCGTCTGGTTGATCGCCAGTGCGCGCGAGAGCGATTCGGTCGCGGCCAGGTAATCGCTCTGCTGCATTTCCAATTCACCGCGGTACTGCCAGGCCGTGGAAAAATTCGCGTCCAGCTCCGTTGCCTGTTTGATCCGCGCATAGGCTTCGGGCGTGCGTTTCAGCTTGGCCAGCGCGTAGCTCGCCTCGGCGGCGGCACCGGCCGATTTTGAGTCAGCGTCGAGGGCCGCCGCAGCGTCGGCCAGCGCGAACTTTGGCTGCCCGATCTCGTTGAGTTGCCAGGCGCGATTTGTCAGCAGATCGGCGCTTTTTGGCTCGGCTGCGATCTCGGCGTCGAGCCGCCTGATCGTTTGTAAAAAATCGGGCGAAAGCGCTTGCAATTGCACACCGGGCGGCGAGGCCGGGTCCGGCGCCCGGCCGAGCATCTGCTCCGCTAGGGCGCGCAACAGCTTCGGGCGGACGGCGCCGGGCGCGAAGCCTGCCGCCTTGATGGCGTCGTCGAGCGCAAGGGCGGCGTCTCCCGCGTGCAGGAAGAGAAGAGCGCGATCGCCGAGGAGCGAGGCATCGTTAGGCCGAAGACTCAGGTCGCGGTCGAGATCGCGCACCTCGGCGAGAAATTTGCCGAGCCGATCATTCAGGGAAAGTGCTTGCCTAACGAGAGGACTATCTGGCGCGAGCTGGGCGGCGCGCTGGACGTCGGCCCGGGCGGCATCCCAACTGTGTAGATGGCGGTAACAAAGCGCGCGGTTGAGCAAGACCTCAGCTGTTGCCCGACCTTTCATCCCGCGCGTCCAGGCGGCGGCCGCCTCCGGCCAATGTCCGTCGGCCTGTTCGAGGCGTGCGATCTTGAGGAAAACACGCAGCCGGCGATCCTTCGGCGCGACCGCTTTTGTCCAGGCGGCGAGCGCTTCGGTGCGCCGGTTTTCAGCAAAAGCCAGGTCGCCGCGATACTCATCGTATTTGGCGGAGGTTCTTTTTACCGCTCCCCTCCAGTCGGCCAGGGTTTGCCGCAGGGCAGTCAAGTCGCCGAGGCCAAACTGGGCCTGGGCGAGGCGGGCCCAGGCGCCGTTATCGTTAGGCGCGAAACGCAGGACGCGGCGGGCGAGCGGAATCGCCTGATCGAACGCGCGGCCGTGCAGCGCTGCGCGCACCTCTTGGCGTGCGGTTCGTTCTTCCTCGGTGATGCTCCGCCGACAGGCGGTTGGACCGAGCACGAGCAGGAGCACGATTACGAGGTGAGATCGATTGGAAAAATTCATTGGCGCGGGCGAGGAATGACGGAACATAACGAGAGCGCCAACTCTTCAATCAGCAATCAGAAATCCGAAATCAGCAATCCTCTCATGCCTTCCTTCGACATCGTATCTGAAATAGACAAACAGGAGATCGATAACGCCCTCAACCAGGCGCGGAAAGAGTTGGCCACCCGTTTCGACTTCAAGGGCACCGTGGCCGAAATCGAGTTTGAAAAGGACGCCATCACGCTGACGGCGGAAGACGCCTCGCGTCTGCGCGGGCTGCGCGAAATTGTCATTGGCAAGCTTTCCAAGCGCGGGATCGATTTACGAAATCTCGACCAGAAAGAGCCGGCCATTTCCTCGATCGGTCACGCGCGCCAGGAGTTGAAAATTCAGCAGGGCCTGGAAGGCGACAAGGCGAAGGAAATCATCCTTGCGATCAAGGGACAGGGTTTTAAAACGCAGAATCAACTGCAGGACCGGCAGATCCGCGTGACCGGAAAAAAACGTGACGAGCTGCAGGAAGTGATTGCCTTCGTGAAGAGCAAGGACTTCGGGGTTGCGACTTACTTCAAGAATTTCCGCGACTAGCCGCCCTGGACCGGTGGCATGATCGCAATTTGGTCGTTAGGCTGAATCCGATAATCACGGCCAACGAACTCGACCCCGGCTCCGACGAGGAGATTTCGATCCCATTGCGCAAGGGCCGGAAAATCGCGGTAGAGGCGGGCGAGCAAATCCGCGACCGAAATCCCGTCCGGCAGATCGAGGTTCAGTTCGCTCGTCCCGACGATTTCCTTCAGCTGGGAAAAGAATTGCACCTGCATCTTCCGGATTGTCCGTCTTTTCGTTAGGCCGAATCAGGCTTGGTGCGCGGGAGCGATCTTCTCTTTCCGCAGCACTCCGATGCAGGGCAGGTTGCGATAACGTTCCATGTAATCGAGCCCGTAACCGACGACGAATTCGTCCCCGATGTTGAACCCGACGTGATCGGCTTCGATCGGACGCAGCCGTGGCTTCAATTTGCGGAGGAGGACGCAAATCTTCACGCTCAAGGGGCGCTCATCATTCAGCTTGTCGTGGATGGCCGCGAGCGTCACGCCGCTATCGAGGATGTCGTCGAGAATGAGGATGTGCCGACCGGCCACGTCCGGCAGGGTGATCTGTTTGAAGACCACTTCTCCGGTGGTGGCGGTGCCGCCGTGATAGCTGGCCACGCTGAGGCAATCCAGCTTCAAGGCCAGCGGAATGCGGCGGAGCAGATCGGCGGCGAAGATGAGGCTGCCGTTGAGGACGGCGATGACGGTCAGTTCGCGGCCGTGGTATTCCCCCGTGATGACCGCGGCGAGCTCCTCTATCCGGCGCAGGATAGTGGTCTCATCAAAAAGGACGCGTTCGAGATCTTCCTGCATGGCGGAATGGGCCACAGATTCCACAGATTTTCACAAATTACTTTGCCGCGGAGGCCATCGCGTTGGCGATTTCTTTGCTCAATCGCGGATCGGACTTGAGCGCGGCGCCACGTTGCCAAAGGACCTGCGCCCGCGTCGTCTCGCCTGCTCTCTGAGCGGCTTCGCCAGCGTTCAGGTAAAGAAGTTGCCGATCGGCGGGAGTGAGTTTTGCGGGTTCCTTTTCAATTTGGGTAACGAGTTGCTCGAGCTGTTCGCGTGCGACTTTGCGGCGGCCGAGGAAGGCGGGCAGGGCCTGGTTGGTGACCGCCCGGGTCAGTTGGACGCTGGCGTTTTCCGGCGCTTTGGCAGCCGCCTCGTCCATAAGGGCGATGCCTTTGCGGAGGGCGCTCAGCTTGGCCGGGCCGATGGAGAGATCGCGGCTGCGCAGAGTGTAGGCGCTGCCGAGATAGACGCGGGCCAGTTGGTCGTTAGGCTGGGTAACGAGCAATTTTTCGAGAGCCGCGATGCATTTCGCCACGGCCGCGGGGTCCCCGGCCAGGCTGCGCGTGTAAAGCGCGCTGATCACGGGATCGTTAGGTACGGCGAGCGCGGCGCCGGGCACGTATAAAAGCGCGGAAACTATCGGGAGCCATGGCCGTCTCATTTGAAACAATGGACAAAGCGCCCGGGAAAAACAAACTTGGGCTCAGGCCTGCGTGGCTCCAACCAGATGCTTTTCCGAAACAAATGGCGCGATCCGAGCCGCAACATCATCGCTTACACCACGCACAAGGCCGGCTCGATGGTGCTGCACCGTGTCCTCAAAGACATCTGCGAGCTGAACCGGATACGTTTTTATTCGCCGAACAAATCCGAGCTACCTTTCGAGCGGATGTTTGCCGGCGAAGATTTTTTCGCAAAGGAGCGCGGTTGTTTCGGTCCGGTCCGGTTTTTCGTCCCGAGCAAGGCGCTGGACAAGGCGAGTGTCATTCTGCACCTGCGCGATCCGCGCGATGTCCTGGTCTCGATGTTTTTCTCCTACTGCTACATGCACGCGGGCGAGATCGAGGCCCAGACTGGTTACCGCAAAGAAGTGGCGGAGGCCGGGATCGATCGCTTCGTCCTCGATATGGTGAGCGCGCCCTTTTACGATTATCGGGGCGATTACGGGATCGGTTCCCGTTACAAAAAGCATGTCGGCACCGTGCTCGATCGCTACCAACGCTATCTCGAAGAATTACTCAGCCGGCCGAACACGACGGCGGTTTCCTACGAAGAGATGGTGCTCTCGTTTCCCTCCTGGCTTGAAAAAATTATCGGCGCTTTTGACCTGAAAGATCCGGAGGAGACGCGGGCCGCCGTGACCGAACGTCATGCCAACAGCGTGGCGGCCGGGGAAGGAGACGTCTGGTCGCACAAGCGCAAAGTTACGCCGGGCGATCACCGCGAAAAACTACAATCAGAAACCATCCGGGAACTCGATCGAATCTTCGCCCCGGTGTTGGAAAGGTTGGGTTATTCCGACGCGGCCTACGCCGATACCGGCCTACCGGTCCCGCGGTGGTAGCTCGGGCGAACAGGCTATTGCTGTTCTTTGCGCTATGCAGATCAACAAGACATCGTCCTTATGCATGAGAACGACCCTGAACAAAAATCCAAGCGCTCTCCGGCATCGTGCCGGGCTACGTGGCGCCACCCCGCGCCTGCGCCTAACGACCCGTTCTTTAGAATTGGCGAGCGCGCCACTGCCAGCAAAAGCCCGGGATCAAACACTCCCAGATCGACGACCTTCTCTACGGTCTGCTGATTTCTGCGCAGGGCATGCACGACCCAGCATCTCCTTTTCTGCGAACGACAGTGCGCGGCTCACTCGCGAGGGAGCGCGGATTGAAACTACGCTACGCAAAACAACTTCGGCGTATACGGTGCGGGTGACAACGACTCGTTAGAGCAGGCTTCGCCCGGCGGAAACTTTTCGCCCTCTACTCGAGCGGCCGGCGTTTCAGCTCCCAGACTCGCAAAGCGGCGAGGAGGAGACGGCGTGTTCTTTCCATCCGGCCCATGATGACGGGTTGTTCCGGCGTGGCAGCGGTTTTCTTCACGGCAGGCGCTTCGCTCCAAGGTGCGCCGCTGGCGCGGTGCTTGGGCTTTTGCGGGCCAGATTTCTTCTTCTGCCCGGGTATTCCTCCGTTTGGATTCAACTCCGCCATTTAAGGTATGCCCGACTGCACCTCCGGGCCAACCCCCTGGTTGGGGCGAAAATCTCCTGCCGTAATCGACTTACGAGGCGGCAGATGGACGGTCGCGAGCATGCAGCGGGCGCTGCCGCCGGCCCGCTCGATCGTGGGCAGGTCGAGGGGAAGAAGGCGGGCGAAACGCTCGATCGTGGCGCGTTCTTCAGGGCCGAGCTGAGCCACGGCCCGCACGGAAAGGACGAGCAATTTGCTTTGCTCGTTTTGCAGTTCGAGCGCGTTGCCCGAGAAATTTTCTATCTGCTCCGAAGTCAATGGAACGATGGTTTTCCCAGTCGCTTCCAGCCGTTGCCGAACCATGTGCCGCTGCCCTTGGTCTGCGATCATCGCCAGCCCGACGAGGGCGAAGCTCGTTCCGAGGCACAACATGACATTGGTGTGGTAAATGGCCCGGCCGTCGGCGCTCGTGCTCTGAAAAGTGACCGGTTCATAATCGAAATCGGCGCAAAATTTTTCCAGTGGCTCGCGATCAGCCCGCCCCGAAAGCGAAACGTAGGCGAGGCGATGCTCGTGATCGAGGACCAGGCTCCCGGTGCCTTCGAGATAGAGCTCTCGCTTTTCATAGGGCGAGTAATCGATCACCTCAGTCACGTGGTAGCTCTCGCGCAGACTCTCGATGATGTCGGGCCGCCGCTCTGCCCGACGCGACGGAGTGGACATCGGGTAGAGCGCAATCCGCCCATCGTGGTGAGTGGAAAACCAATTGTTAGGGAAAACCGCGTCCGGCTTCGGGGGATTCGGGATATCGTCGAAGATGTGGACGGTTATTCCCGCGGCAGACAGCATCTCGACTGCTCGATCGAACTCTGCCCGCGCCCAGACCGAAATTGCGGCGCGCGGCTCGTCGCCATCTTCCTCCTGGAAGGCGTTATCGAGCGCGGTTTCCGGATTCGGATAAAAACCGCTCGGCCGGATCATGACAACGGCGTTGGCGCTTTGCTGGCTCATTCTCGCTCTTTGCAGCCCTGCAAAACTAGAGCAAGCCTCCGCTCACACGACTGCGGGACGAGCGCAAATATAGGATGACCAAATTATTAAATGCCATACAAGACGCGACTCAGTAGTTTACACGCATGGCGCGCAAAATGCAAAAGCTTACAGCCCTTTTCCTGGTTATTTGGTTGTCTCAATTCAGCATTAGTGAGGCAAAGAAGCCGTCACCCACCCCTACCCCAACTCCGACACCGACTCCCACACAAACCCCAACCCCAACAGCCACTCCGATTCCTACATTTTATTCTCCTCATGGAATTATTGGGGGTGGAGGAGCTGCTTGGACGAGCCCCCACACACAGGGGAAATACAAGAAATATTTCTGGGTCGACATACAACCCACGAGTGAGAACGATTTTTCCTGGACGGATCTCGACAGCCAAGTCGCTGATGCCAACGCGCAGAACCCCCCCAAACAATTCATTGTTCTACTGAATCTCAATTCTGGCGATAGCGCGTTAGGCCTTGCCGGTTTGCCCGCATGGCTGACCGCAAAGGGTGCCATCGCCTATAAAACCTTTGACGAGA
>JBPCLI010000044.1:0-10853 GCA_051003415.1 Chthoniobacterales bacterium
CCCGGAGGGGAACCTGACCTGCGCAAGACGAATACGCTCGCCGTCATCGATTTCGTACTCGGGCACACGTTGCGTTTGTTTCATCCATTGATGCCATTCATTACCGAGGAACTCTGGCACGGGCTCGGGTTCAATCGCGACCTGCCAGATGACCAGGGCGCGCAGTCGATCCAGTTCGCGCCCTGGCCGAGTCCGTTGGATGACGAATTCAAGCGGCACTACGGCCTCACTCCTAACGACGAGGCGACCGCGAACGCGAAGTTCGAGACCGTTATTGCCGGGCGCCGTCTGCGACGGGACTTCAATATCGCTTCCAACAAGCGGGTCACTTTCATCCTCCGGCCGTCGCAACCATTGCCGGAAGAAGAAGTGGCCGTCCTCCGCATCCTGCTCAACGCGGAACGGCTCGAGCTGCCGGAAAGTTATGATCCACCGAAAGGGACCCCGACCGCGCTGACGCCGCTGGGCGAACTCTACCTGCCCCTCGAAGGTCTGATCGATCTCGAGGCGGAGCGGCAACGGCTCGGCAAAGAGATCGCCAAAACTGAGGCCGAGCTGATCACAGTGCGGAAGAAACTGGCGAACGAAAATTTCGTCGCGAACGCGCCCGCCGCGGTGGTGGCCGAGCATCGCCAGCGCGAGAACGATTTTGTCGATCAGCTCGCGCAGCTCGAACGGATGCGCGATTCTTTAGGGTAGCGCGAGCTTCCAGCTTGCGTGTTTTGGTCGAGGTGGTCGCGAACTTCAGTTGCCGGGTTTCGTTAGGGTGGACCGACTTTCCAGCTGGCGCGATTCGTTAGGCTGAAAACTGGAAGCTTGCGCTACCTTGATCGAGTCCCCGCCGCCGCGTTATAGTCGGCTCGCCGAAATGATCCGGGTCCTGAAGTTTCTACTCTGGTTGGGAATCGCACTCCTCGGGGCGACAGCCGTGGCAGTTGCAGCCTTTGCCCGCGGCGAACCGATCAACGCCCTTTGGATCGTGACTGCCGGCCTCTGCGCGATGGCGATTAGCTATCGCTTCTACAGCAAGTGGCTCGCGGCAAAAGTCCTCGTCCTCAATGACGAACGCGCCACCCCCGCCCTCGTTGTCGACGACGGCAAAGATTTCGTTCCGACCAATCGATGGATGGCGTTCGGGCATCACTTCGCCGCCATCGCCGGGCCCGGCCCGCTCGTCGGCCCTGTTCTGGCCGCGCAATTCGGCTATCTCCCGGGGATGCTCTGGATTTTGATCGGGGCCACGTTAGGCGGCGGTGTGCACGACATGATCGTTCTTTTCGCGTCGGTTCGGCGTCGCGGAAAAACGCTCGGTCAGATGGTGAAAGAAGAAATCGGCACGGCGGTTGGGACGCTCGCTCTCATCAGCGTCCTCGCCATCATGGTCATCCTCCTCGCCGTTCTGGCGCTGGTGGTGGTGCAGGCGCTGGCCAAGAGTCCGTGGGGCGTTTTCACGATCGCGATGACGATTCCGATCGCCGTCATCATGGGGATCGGATTGCGCAGCGGCCGGGTCGGGGTCGGCTGGATCACGATTTTCGGATTGTTAGGCCTGCTCTTTTCCGTCTGGGGCGGGCAGTTTCTGGCGCATTTTCCGGTCTTGGAAAGCTGGTTCCGCTTCGATCAAAAATCGCTCGCCTGGGCGCTGATGTTTTACGGCTTTGCCGCTTCCGCTTTGCCGATCTGGCTCCTGCTCACGCCCCGTGATTATCTCAGCACGTTTTTGAAACTCGGCACGGTCGCAGCGCTGGCGGTGGCGGTGATCGTCATTCATCCGACGCTGCAAATGCCCGCGCTGACGCGCTTCATCGACGGTTCGGGGTTGGTTTTTGCCGGACCGGTTTTTCCTTTTGTTTGCATTACGATCGCCTGCGGCGCGGTCTCCGGTTTTCATTCGCTGATTGCCTCCGGCACGACGCCGAAAATGATCGAGAGCGAGACGCGCATCCGCGACATCGGCTACGGCGCGATGGTGGTCGAGATGATGGTCGCGCTCATGGCGTTGGTCGCCGCGTCCGTCCTTCCGCCGGGTCAATATTTTGCGATCAACGCCAAGGGGGCGCCGAGCGAAGTGGTCGCGACGGTCGCGGCGGCCGGCTTCCCCGTGAGCGAGCCGGAGATGAAACAACTCGCGAGCGAACTGGGCGAGAGCACGATGTTCGGCCGCGCCGGGGGCGCGCCTACGTTTGCCGTCGGGATGGCGCACATGTTTTCGCGCATCACGGCCAACCCGACCGCGCTCGCGCTTTGGTATCACTTCGCGATCATGTTCGAGGCGCTCTTCATCCTGACCACGCTCGATGCCGGGACGCGGGTGGGGCGTTTCCTCCTCCAGGACTTGTTAGGCCAGGTTTGGCGCCCGTTTGGCAACACCCGATCGTGGGGCGCAAACATTTTTGCGAGCGCGCTGCTGGTGGCGGCCTGGGGCTGGTTCCTTTATCAGGGCGTGATAGATCCGTTAGGCGGCATCAACAGTCTCTGGCCGCTCTTCGGTCTGGCCAATCAGCTCCTTTCTGTTATCGCGCTCTGCCTTGGCACAACGATCCTGATCAAGATGGGCAAAACGCGCTACATCTGGACGACGCTGGTTCCTCTCCTCTTTATGATCGTGGTCACGTTTTCCGCCGGTTACCTGAAGGTTTTTTCGCCCGATCCGCGGCTCGGTTTCCTGAGCGGGGCGGACAAATTGGAAAAGGGGATGGTGACCACGGCGACCAACGTCGATCTCGCGCGCCAGGCCCTGATCTGGCGGATCGATGCGCTCATCGCGCTCGCTTTTCTCGCGCTTGTCTTCGCCATCGTGACCGGCTCTGCCTGGCAGTGGTGGCGGCTCATGCGCGGGACGAAGCCGGCGGTCCTGCATGAAAGTGAATTTGTCCCCCTCGCGCAGCTGCAGACGGGGAATCGTTAGGTACGATGCGCAAAAAGGAAATGCTCGCGGTGGTGGAGGCGCTGGCCACGCAACCGACCGCGCCTTTTCATGAGGAGGCAGTGCGGGAGGAAATCGAAGCGCAGCTCCGGGAAATGCCGCACGTGAAATTCCAGCGCGACGCCTTCGGAAATGTCGTCGCCTATTATCAACGGGGACGGAAACGGGCGCCGGGTTGGGGCCTGGCCGCGCACATGGACCATCCCGGCTGGGTCCGAAGGGAGGAGGGCGAAATGGAATTTCTCGGGTCGGTCGCGTCGCGGTTCCGGAGCGATCCGAAGAAGAAATCGTTTGGCGATTTCGAGATGTGGGACCTGCCGCCTTTCCAGATGCGCGATGGACACATCCATTCCCGCGCCTGCGACGACCTGATTGGCTGCGCGGAAATCCTCTGCGTCTTTCGCGAGCTGGAGGAACGCGGAGCGAATATTTGTTGCGCCGGGCTTTTCACCCGGGCGGAGGAAATCGGCTTCGTCGGCGCGATCAAACTGGCTAAGGCGGAAATCCTGCCGCGCAGCCTAACGATACTCTCGCTGGAAACGAGCACGCCACGTGGGACGGCCGAGATTGGCAAGGGTCCGATCGTGCGGGTAGGGGATAAGGCTTCGACCTTCGACGGACCTGCGACCGCTCGTTTGCTGGCTGCTGCGGCGGCAGGAAAAATTCCGGTGCAGCGCTGTCTGCTCGATGGCGGAACCTGCGAAGCGACGGCCTATCAGCTTTACGGATATACCTGCGCGGCGGCCAGCCTGGCGCTCGGGAATTATCACAACGTCACGTCGGAAGGCACGATCGCGGCGGAGTTTGTCGCGATCGACGATTTCGTCGGGATGGTAAGGCTCTGCGTCGCTCTGATCCTGGGCAGTGGCGAGGTCTGCGACCCGCAGAAGGCGTTGCGCAAAAAGCTCGAGGAAAACGCTCGCGGTTACCGCAAATATTATCGCCTCTAAAAGGTTGGAGGACTTGGCCGGGGTCTTGTGCTTCATAAAGCGACAACCTTGCCGAGTGGGGATTGCTTTTGGAAAAATGTCGGAGCCGCCTTTGTGCCGCGATTTTTCGCCGCCACTTTACTTCCGATCGGGGCGCGGAGGCCCTTTCCACATTTTGGTCAGGCCGCGTCGGAACGCCGATAACCGAAAAAGCCGCGCTCCTTGATCATCTCCGAGACTTCCGGCGGCACCATTCTTTCCCAAGCCGGATCGCCGGTCCGCATCTTGGCGAGCACTTCAGGTGGGAAGATTTTCAGATACTCGCGATGGAATTGGGTGATCTCCTGAATGAACCCGTTCTCGATCAGGTACTGATAAAGGTGATGCAGATTGGGCGCGACCTGCAGCTGGTTCGCGGTCAGCAGCTCACCCGTCTTTTCGTCCTCCATCGGATAGACAAAAAGTTTGAGACCGCCCTTAAACATCCGGCCAAGCGCCTCGAGGATGCCGCCTTCGAGATTGAGATAATATTTTTCGTCGAAGATCTCGTGCAGGCTGGGCACGCCCATAACGAGCGCGACCATCCGGTTGGTGTAGCGGGAAAGATAGCTCGCGAGCCGATAATATTCGCCGAACTTCGAAATCAAAACCGTCCGCCCTAACGAACCGAGGACATCGACCCGGGCGAGGAAATCAGCGTGGTTGAGCTGGCCTTCCGAAAGCAGATTTTCGAGCGTCATCTCCATCAGGACGACAAGCTCTTCCTCCTTCGCCTCCGGCTGGTTTAAAAAAAGATGTCGCGCGCCTTCCAGCATGTCGTTCGTCGCGTAGGTCACAGGGCGAAAGCTGCCGCGCTCCACGATGATCGCCTTCTTGTGCAGGATTTCCGCCGGCTGAACCGATTCGCCGTCGGCCGTGAACATGACCGCGTCGGTCAGGCCTTGGCTGACCAGTTGCAGGCTCATCAGGCGATTGTCGACCTCCGCGTAGGCGGGTCCGGAGAATTTGATCATGTCGACCTGAATTCTTTCCGGCGGCAGATTTTCGTGCAGCGAAGCGATCAATTTCTCCTCCTGATGATAATAGAACGCGCCGTAAATCAGGTTCACCCCGATGATCCCGAGCGCTTCCTGCTGGTCGACGTTCGCCTCGTCCAGCATCCGCACGTGGATGATGATTTCGCTCGGCTCGCCCCGCGTCTCCGATTGGAAGCGCATCCCGAGCCAGCCATGGGCTTCGGTACGTTGCTTGAAACTGCGCGCCGCCACGGTATCGGCAAACACGAAAAAGGTGCACTCGTCGCCGATCTTTTGATCGAGTCGCTTGATCAGAAGCGAATACTCATGGTCGAGCATCGTCTGGAGCCGGACGCGGCTGACGTAGCGATCGGTCGCGCCATAAATCGCGTCGCTGAACTGCATGTCGTAGGCCGACATCGTCTTGGCGATCGTGCCTGAGGCGCCGCCGACCTGGAAAAATCGCCGCGCAACTTCCTGCCCGGCGCCGATCTCAGCGAAGGTGCCGTAGCGTTTGCGGTCGAGATTGATCTGGAACGCCTTTTTGTTGGTTCCGAGATCCATTTCCGCATTCATCGGATCAAGATGAAGACAAACCGAAGGTTCTCAAACGTGGGAGGGGCCTTTGTACCCCGATTGGGCTGGCGCACCGCAACCCAATCGGGTGCAAAGGCCCCTTCCACATTGATGACAGCGAGCTCAGGACTTTTTCTGGAGCGCGCCAGGTTTGTGGGCGGCGAGCGCGCCGGAATTATTGCTCTGCACGAGGTATTCAGGGTTCTCTTTCGAAGCGGCGACCACATGCGATTTGATCTTGCGCTTCGAGGTGAGCTTCTTTTTTACCACTCCGGAAGTTTTCCCCTGAGAGGTTCGCCATTCCACCTCGTCGCCTGGTTTCAGCTTCTTGCTCATGGCAGACGATTCGTGCCCCGGGCGGGTTTGGACGCGCGGGCGATTTCCCCGCCACGGGAGCCGGGCGCCGCGCTTCGCAGAGAGAAGCGTCTACACGTTGCGCGGCCGATTGTAGCCGTTGCCTTCTGGGCAACTCCGGTCTCGGCTTCGCCAGCGAGGGGGCCTTATTTAAAGCCGCACCCGTTCCGCGCTTTGCGCCGGGATCCAGCCGCGCAGGTCGTTAGGCAAAGCCGCATACGACCAGTCACCGCGGGTGCTGAGGACTTTGATTTCGCTTCCAGCCGGCAGGAGCAGCACCGTGCCGGCGCTTTCCGCGGTCGCGAGCCGGGCCTGGAGGTTCTTCTTTGTCACGATCGCAAGATCGGCGCCCGCGCTGCCGGTTTCGAGCTGGTAAACCGCGAAGGCCGCAGCGCCCGAGATCACCGCCAGCAACACCAGCGCGAAAATCCATACGACCGCCCGGCGGCGCGCAAAATAGAGCCCGCAGAAAATCGCCGCCGCACCCCAGAAAGCCGCTGCCGCCAGCCAGGCGAATTGGTCGCGGGTCAGAAAACCGAGATGCGATTCGATCCAGCTCGGAGCCAGCTCGAGCGCGCGTGCCTGGTCGCGCACCAATTGCAGGTTAGCCCGCGCCTCGGCGTGGTTCGGATCGAGCGCGAGCGCGCGCTCGTAGTTCAGAATGGCGCGGCCGGAATCGCCCTTTCGGAAATACGCGTTCCCAAGATCATAAAAGAGCGTCGGGTTCCACTGACGGTTCTGGACTAAAGATTCGTACCCAGCGACCGCTTCTGGAAAATGACCCGCAGCATAATCGGCGTTCGCTTTCGCGAAGGCTGACTCCGGGTTAACCGGCGTGCCTGAAACGGCGAATGCACTTATCGTTAGGTCAAGCAAGGCGGCGAGGATGAGGAAAAACGCGCGCATTTCAGTTCAGGCGATTGATCAATTCCAGCACTTCACGCCGCGTCTCTTCGGCGACGGTGCGGTTTCCGTTTGGGCTTCCGCTGTAGCGCACCTCGTCGCTTCGCCGAAAAAGCTCGCGCACCCGATCGCGCTGGTCGTCGGGCAAATCGAAAGCCGCGACGGCCGTCTCGGCATCGACCGTGTTCGGCTCGATCCTCCGCGCGAGCGCAGTCTTTAGCTGTACTACGCGCAACGCCTCCGCATAATACTGGTCCGGCGGATCGCCCGCGCGACGCAATTTTCGCTCCAACTCCGCGCTCTCGTCTTCCCACGCGGCGATCCGTTGCCCCGTCCGATTTTCGAGACGCCGCCGGCGCATTTCCCAGCCAAAAAATCCAATCAAACCGAGCAATGGCACCGCCTGGGACGCCCAGAAAACCGGCTCCTGGAAGACCGGCACAAACGTTCGACTCCAGCTTCCGTGATCGGTCAGTTGATAAAGAATGTCCGTGCCCTGAGGCGCGACGGTCGGGTGCGCGCTTGG
Organism: Chthoniobacterales bacterium; assembly: GCA_051003415.1. Lineage (GTDB taxonomy): Bacteria > Verrucomicrobiota > Verrucomicrobiia > Chthoniobacterales > UBA10450 > Palsa-1392. Next base: position 7,231 of record JBPCLI010000044.1, read on the forward strand.
TTGCGGCCGTGCTCTCCCAGCTTTCGCGATGGCCGGAGTGGCGCTGGGGGCGGTGCCGCCTTCGACCACGACCGAAAGTTGGTCGCCGGTCAGGGTCACATACTGTTCCTTGAGCGGATTGAAGTAGGTGAAGACAAGCGGCGGCACGGACTTTTTCGGTTCGTTAGGCGTGAGCACCATCTCGAAAGTTTTTGTCCCGCTGACCCCGATCTGGTCATCCGGCTTGAAATTCGAGCCCGGCGGATAGGTGTGCCAGCCGCGATCGTCCTGCAGAGTCGGCGCGGTCACACGATCGAAATTGCCGCGACCGGAAATGGCCGCGGTGACGGTGAGCGGATCGCCGACCTGCGCGTTCCTTGGTTTCACATCGGTCGTTAGGGAAAAATTTCCGACCGCGCCGGCGAAGCTGGCCGGAGCATTGGGCGGGAGCGGCTTCACTTCGATCGTCGAAGGCTGGCTCTTCAGGTCGACGATCCGCTGTTCCACTCCGCCGGAGAACGGATCGTTAAAAAAGGGGTCAGAGAACGGGTCATCCATCCCGAAGAGATCGAAAGGCGAGCGCCCCCGAGTGGCCCGGCGCGGCACCTGCACAATTGCCTTCGCTTCGGCGGGGCCGAGCTCCAGTTTACCGCTGCGGACGGCAGTCACGGCCGTTCGATAGGTGAGGACCTGGAAGGTCTGGCCGTTAACTTGCTCGATCGATTTCTCTGGTTGCGCCAGCGGTTCGACGGTGAAGCCCTGTCCTTCCACGCGCGGCGGCTCGCCCATCTGAGCAGGCACCCGGCTGTTGAATCCGAGACGGATGACGATCGGAACGACCTCGCCGACGAAGGCCGTTTTCTTGGGGACGACCAGTTGAGCGAAAACAATGTCCTTCAGTGTGCCCTTGGTCGAACTACGGCGCGAGGTCGTGGTGCCGTCGTCGTTAGGCAAGACGTTCAGGGTCAGCGCGGGAGTGCGGAGGGTGCCGCTGTTCGCTTTCACGGCTTGGGCGGGGATGGTGTAGGTCCCCGCTTTAAGGGGCAGGATGGTGTAGTTGTAAACGAAGCTGTAGGTGAAACGGAAGTTGTGCCCCTCGACCATCTGCGACTGGCCAGTGTAACGGATGTCGAGGCCGTCGACCGTGATGTCGTTAGGCGGAATCGCGTTTGCGTCTCCCGCGATCTTAATCTGTAACTGGACGGGCCGGTCGACCTCCGTCTCCGAACTGGTCAGGACGGCGGTGACGGTTGGCTCATCTGCCCGCAGTCGCAGGACCGGAAAAAAAATCGCCGTCAGCAAGAGCAGCAAGGCGAGCCTGGCCGCGCGTGTTCGGACGCGAGCGAAGGCGCGGCTGGATTGAGAAAAATTTTGGAACGGCATCGGGTCGGGAATTACCAATCGTTATAGACAGGACGCACGGGCTTGTGTTCATCAAGCTGGACTTTCTCTTCCTCGTCCTTCATCGCCTGCAAGAGAAGCGCGGCCTGCTTCGGGCTCATCTCGCCTTCTTTTTCCGGTTCCGCTTCGGCGGCCTGGGCCTGCTGGTTGTCCTTCGGCTTTTCTGCGCCCGCGCCTTTCACGTCGCCAGTCAGGGGTTTGTTAGGCGTGCCAGCCGGCGTCGGGCTGGGCTGTTCGCCATTTTTGTCTCCACTTTGATCGCCGGAACCCGGTGTCGGTGAAGGAGTTCCTTCCTCGCTCGGTGTCGGCGAGGCGCCGTCCTGTTCGCCTCCGGAAGGCGAAGAGCCGGGCGTAGGAGTCGGCGATTCTCCGGCGGACTGGTTTTCGCCTGGAGTCGGGCTCGGGCTCGCGCTTTCGCTGGGACTGGGGCTCGGGCTGGCGCTTTCGCCGGGACTGGGACTCGGGCTCGCGGTTTCACCGGGGGTTGGCGTGGGCGGCGGGGTCGGAGTTGGGGTGGGCGATTGTTGCTGGTTTTCCGATTTGTCGCCTTTGCCTGAACCTTGTCCGTTTTGCGACTGCTGTTGCTGATCCTTTTGTTGGTCGTTCTTCTGCTGCTGATCCTTCTTTTGTTGTTGCTGTTGGTTCTTGTCGTCCTTTTTCTGATCGTTTTTCTGATCCTTTTGCGGTGACGGGGAAGGTGAAGGCGTGGGTGTGGGCGACGTCTTCTGTTCCTGTTTTTTCTTCAGCTCCTCGATCTTCTTTTTGACGAACTCGTAATTGTCCTTTGCGTTCTTGTTTTGCGGCTCGGCTTTCAACGTCTCTTGGTAGTGTTGGAGCGCGCCCTCCCAGTTGTTCAGCTTTTTATCGTCGCTCTTCTCCGCTTCGCCGCGCTCGTAAAGGGTGTTGCCGAGATTGTAATGGCTCTCGCTTTGCAGATGCGGATTCTTCGAGAGCAAGGCCTGGCTGAACGACTGCAGCGCCTTGTTGTAGTCCTTCATCTTGTAGGCTGCCGCCCCGGCGTCGAATTCAATCCGGTCGCCCTGCCGGGTCCCGGGGTTTTCCTGGAGCGTTTTTTGGAAATGTTCGTAGGCCTCGGGGAATTTCTGCTGTTCGTAGAGATCGAGGCCAGTCGAAGCAGCGCAGACCCAACTGGCCGAGATGAAAATTAACGCCGCAGCGGCCGCGGCCGTCAGCCGTCCCGCCGAACGGGTCGCGGCGCCTTTGACGCGCTGGCGATCGTTAATCAAAAGCGCGAGCGCGAACAGCAGGATGGCGGCGCCGAGCGGCCATTGGTAACGCTCGATCGCTTTCCGCGAAAGACGCGCGTTGATGTCGGCCACCTTCATCTTGCCGAGGCCGTCGCTGAAAAGCTGCTGCATCGTTCGCGGGCCGTTTTCGAGATGGAGATAAAATCCGTCGGCCGCCTGCGCGATCTCGCGCAACCGCGTTTCATCGAGCTTCGATTTTACGACTTCACCCTTGGCGTCTTTGACGAATGCCGTTCCGCCGTTTTCGCTCTGGATCGGAATGAGCGATCCGCCCGCGGTCCCGACCCCGATCGTGAAAATGCGCACGCCGGCCTCGGCCGCGGCTTTGGCTGACTTGATCGCGTCACCGCTCAACTCTTCGCCATCGGTGAAAATGATGAGCGCGCGATTTCCCGTCGCTGATTTCCCGAAGGTGCGAATCGCGAGCGCGATCGCGTCCGAGATGTTCGTCCCGCCTTCTGGAATGGTCTTGGTGTCGAGGTCGTTGATGGAATCAACCGCGGCGTCGTAGTCAATCGTGAGCGGCGCCTGCAGGAAAGCGCGCCCGGCGAATGCGATCAGGCCGACGCGGTCGCCCTGCAAATCGTTGATCAAGTCCTGGGTCGCGAGTTTGACGCGCTCGAGGCGGTTCGGCGGCACGTCGTTAGAGAGCATGCTGCGCGAAACGTCAACCGCGAAGAGCAGATCGAGCCCTTTGCGTTTCACCTCGTCGTAGGCGTAACCCCAGCGCGGCCGAGCCAGACTAACGAGGACAAGCGCGAGGACGAGGAGGAGCAGGATGAAGCGAAAGATGCGCCGTGCGCGATTGACTGTCCCGGCCAGTTGCGGGAGGAGACGGGCGGCGACGAAAAGCTGGAGTTTCTCCGCCCCCCGCTGCTCGGCGCGGGCAAACAAAAATGCCAGCACCGGGAGGAGGAGCAGCGCCCAAAGCCAGATTGGATTTCCAAAAGTCATAGGGTAGCGCAAGCTTCCAGC
>JBPCLI010000045.1:0-17403 GCA_051003415.1 Chthoniobacterales bacterium
CTCTTTCTCCTTCTTAGCTTTTCGTTAGGCCAAATCTTGGCCGACTCGGCGCCCGATTTTTCCAGCCTCCTTCACTGGCGCAATATCGGTCCATATCGCGGCGGTCGGGTCCGCGCCATCTCGGCCGTGTCCTCGCAGCCGAACGTTTTCTACATGGCCCAGGTCAATGGCGGCGTCTTCCGGACGAACGATTACGGCCGCACCTGGCGTCCGATCTTCGATGATCAACCAACCGCTTCGGTCGGCGCGCTCGCGGTTTCGATTTCCGATCCAAACACCATCTACGTCGGGAGCGGCGAAGGTTTGCATCGGCCCGATCTTTCCGTTGGCAACGGGATCTACAAATCGACCGACGCCGGTAAAACATGGACCCATCTTGGGCTGCGCGACGGCCAGCAGATCGCGCAGATCGCGGTCGATCCGCGCAATGCCGATCACCTCCTCGTCGCGGTCGCCGGGCATCCTTACGGGCCTAACGAGGAGCGCGGGATCTTTCTCTCCAACGACGGCGGGAAGACTTTCGCCAAGACTCTCTACAAGGACGAAAACACCGGCGCGGCCGATGTGCAGTTCGACCCGACGAATCCGCAGATCGCCTACGCCTCGCTCTGGGAAGCGCGCGAGGGCCCATGGGAAAACGGGGAGTGGCGCGGAACCAACGGCGGCATTTTCAAGTCGGTCGACGGTGGCCGGACGTGGCAAAAACTGACGCAGGGTTTGCCTAACGACGTCGTCCAGGCCCAGCTCGCGATCGCACCTAGTGCGCCGCGCACGCTGATCGCGGCCGTCGCCACCCTCGATGCCGGTAAGCTCTATCGCTCCGACGACGCGGGCGAAAACTGGACCCTGCTCACGACCGATCCTCGCCCGGGTGCGCGGATCGGCGGCGGCGATCTGCCGGTCATGCGGATTGATCCGAAAAATCCGAATGTCGTTTATGCCGCAAGCGTCGTTTGCTGGAAATCGACCGATGGCGGCAAGACCTGGGAGGGCTGGCGGGGTGCGCCCGGCGGCGACGATTACCAGAACGTCTGGATCAACCCGAACGACCCGCAGATTATCCTGCTCGCGAGCGACCAGGGCGCGATCATCACGGTCAACGGCGGCGAGAGCTGGAGCTCGTGGTATAACCAGTCGACCGCGCAGCTTTACCACGTCAGCGCGGACGACGCTTTCCCCTACAATCTTTACAGCGGGCAACAGGAAAGCGGCTCGGTCGGGATCGCGAGCCGCGGTCCGAACGGCGCGATTACGTTCCGCGATTGGCACCCGGTCGGGGCCGAGGAATACGGCTACGTCGCGGTTTCTCCGCAGAATCCCGACATCGTTTATGGTGGCAAGCTGACGCGCTACGATCGCCGTACGCATCAGGCGCAGAACATTTTGCCGAAACCTTTTCGCGACGACGAATTCCGGATCATCCGGTCCGAGCCGGTGATTTTTTCGCCGACCGATCCGCACAATCTTCTGTTCGCCAGCAACACGCTTTGGCAGACGCGTTCCGGCGGCCGGAACTGGCAGGAAATCAGCCCCGACCTGTCGCGCAAGACTTTCGAAGTCCCGGCCAGCGTCGGGAAATTTCGTGATCAACCGACCGCCCAACCACGCCAGCGAGGCGTGATCTACACCGTGGCGCCCTCGCCGCTCGAGGGCAGCCGCATCTGGGCCGGGACGGACGACGGCTTGATTCACCTCACGACGAACGCCGGCAAAAATTGGACCGACGTGACGCCGCCGCAAATCGGGCCGTGGTGGAAAGTCTCGCTCATGGATGCGAGCCATTTCGATGCGAAGAGCGCCTACGCCGCGGTCAACACCATCCGGCTCGACGATCTGCGTCCGCATATTTACCGGACGCGGGACGACGGTAAGACCTGGCAGGAAATCACGAGAGGCATCCCAGCCGATGAGAACGTCAACGTGGTACGGGAAGATCCGGAGCGACGCGGGCTTCTCTTCGCCGGGACCGAGCGCGGCGTTTATCTCTCCTTCGACGACGGCGACCACTGGCAGTCGCTTCGCCTCAATCTGCCCGCGACTTCCGTGCGCGATCTGATCGTGAAGGAGGACGATCTCGCGATCGCAACCCACGGCCGCGGTTTCTGGATCCTGGACAACATCACGGCGTTGCGGCAGCTCCAGCCTAACGAAAAGGCAACGCTTCTTTTCCAGCCCCAGACCGCGCTCCGAGTGCGCTGGAATTCCAACACCGACACGCCCCTTCCGCCGGACGAACCGGCCGGCGAAAATCCGCCGGAAGGCGCGATGATCGATTATTCGTTAGGCGAAAAGAGTAACGGACCGGTTACGCTCGAGATCAAGGACAGCAACGGCCAGTTGGTTCGTCGTTATGCGAGCAACGATCCGGGGCCGCCGGCAGATCCGCAGTTGAAAATCCCGCGCTACTGGGTGCGCCCGCCGCGAGTTCTCTCGGACAAGCCGGGCTGGCATCGCTTTTACTGGGACATGCATGGCACGCCGCTGCTCGAGACGAAAGCGGAATACCCGATGACCGCCATCTATCGCAAAACCGCGCCGGTCGCGACCGCGCCCTGGGCATTGCCCGGAAATTATTCGGTCGTTCTCACGGCCGACGGGAAGAGTTTTACTCAGCCGTTAGTCCTGAAAATGGATCCGCGCCTAAAGGTGACGGATGCCGAACTGACGAAGCAGTTCGAGCTGTCGAAGAGACTGCAGGATCTGCGCGCGCAGTTGGCGCCGATCGGCAAGAGCTACGGAGCGCTCGCCAGCGAACTGGCGAAAGCGAAGGAACGCGCCGGCGAAAAGGAAGTGCCGGAGCCGATCAAAAGCCTGCGCACCAGGCTCGAAGAATTCGCCAATCCCGCCGCGGTGCGGGCGGGCGAGCCGCTGGAACTGGATGTCCTGAACAAGGTCGTGAAACTTTTCGGCGATTTGCAGGAAGTCGATGCCGGACCCACTGCGCAACAGGAAATCGCCTGCGGAGATCTGCAACGCAGTGCGCGCTCCGTCCTGGAACGCTGGCCGGCGATCGCGCCGGAGGTCCAGGCCTTCAACGCGCAACTCCAGGCCGCCGGTATCGAGCCGGTCAAGTTTCCCTGACATTCGACTTACGATGGTAGAAGCCGATCTCACCCAATATCTGCGCGCCGCGCACCGGATTTTGATCTTCACCGGCGCCGGGATTTCAACCGGGAGCGGCATCCCCGATTTCCGCGGACCGCAGGGGGTCTGGAAACGGCGGCAGCCCGTTTACTACCAGGATTTCATGACCTCGGAGGCCGCCCGGTTCGAGCACTGGGATTACAAGCTCGAAGCCTGGGAATCGTTCCGGAACGCCCAGCCTAACGACGTTCACCACGCCATCGTCAGGCTCGAACAAGCCGGCAAGATCGGTATGGTCGTGACGCAAAACATCGACGGCCTGCACAGTCTCGCCGGCACGAACGCAGCGCGGCTGGTGGAATTACACGGAACAAATTCGCTCATCGAATGCCAGAGTTGCAAAGCTCGCAGCGAACCGCCGGCGCACTTCAATTTTTTCCGGGCGCAACGCACGCCGCCGATTTGTGAGTGCGGCGGGTTTTTGAAACCGGCCACGATCAGCTTCGGGCAAAGTCTCGATGCGCAGGAATTGGAGCGCGCTCGGCAGGCGGCGGAAGAGGCCGACCTTGTCGTGGCGCTCGGTTCCACGCTTTCGGTTTACCCGGCGTCGGCTTTCCCGCTCCTGGCCGCGCAGCGCGGGGTGCCTTACGTGATCATCAACCGCGGCGCGACCGAGCACGATGGGGAAGCGAGTGTCTCGCCCCGGATTGAAGGAGAAGTGAGTGAAATTTTTCCGGCCGCGGTGAAGTCCACGTTAAGCTGAGAGCAATGCTTCGATTTTTTTCCTTCTTCTGTCTCCTGTCGTTAGGCACGCTTTCCCTCGCGCAGGGCGCGGAGCGCGAGTTTCGCGGCGCCTGGGTGGCGACCGTTTACAACCTTGATTGGCCCTCGCGTCCCGGTCTTTCCGCGGCGGAACAAAAGGCGCAACTGCGCGCCCTGCTCGATCGTGCGGCGGCCCTGAAGCTCAATGCCATTCTCCTCCAGGTACGCCCGGCGAGCGACGCGCTTTACGCTTCCCGGACCGAGCCGTGGTCGGAATTTCTCACCGGCAAAGCGGGCGTTTCACCGGGTTACGATCCGCTCGAATTCGCGATCTCCGAGGCGCACGCGCGCAACCTCGAATTACACGCCTGGATCAATCCCTTCCGCGCCGCCATTCACGCCGGCGAGGCCTTGCCGAGTAATCACGTCGCCAAGCGGCATCCGGAGTGGGTGCGGCGTTTCGGGAAACAGCTCTGGATCGATCCGGGCGACCCGGACGCGCGCCACTACGTGATCGGCGTGGTCAGCGAGATTGTTAGGCGCTACGGTGTCGACGGTGTTCATATCGACGACTATTTCTACCCGTATCCGCTCAAGTCGGGCGCGGCGACTTTTCCGGACGAGGCGACCTGGAAACGCTACGGAATCAAAAGCGGCCTGAGTCGCGGCGATTGGCGGCGGGACAACATCAACGACTTCGTGCACGATCTTTATCGCACGGTGAAAACCATTCGCCCGCGCGCGCGGGTCGGGATCAGCCCGTTCGGTATCTGGCGGCCCGGCGTTCCCCCAAGCACGAAGGCCGGCCTCGACGCTTACGGAGAGCTCTTCGCCGATCCGCGGAAATGGCTCGCGGAAGGCTGGTGCGATTATCTCGCGCCGCAGCTCTATTGGAGTATCAAGCCGGCCGATCAGAGTTTTCCGGTATTGCTTGATTGGTGGCGCGGGCAGAGTCACGGCATTCCGATCTGGCCCGGGATCGCGACTGAGCGGATCGGGTCGAAACGGCCGGCGCGCGAGATCACCGAACAGATCGCGCTCAGCCGACGCGGAACCTCATCGCCGGGCCACCTCCACTGGAGCATGAAAGCCCTGATGCGAAACCAGGGCGGCATCGATGATCTGCTCGAGGCCGGCCCATATGCCGAAAAGGCCGAACCGCCCCCGCGCTAGGTAGTGCGAGCTTCCAGCTTGCACCGTCATGAAACCGCAAGCTGGAAGCTTGCGCTACCATTGAGGGAAGCTTCCTACCTTGAGGGCCCGCCTAACGAAACTGCGGATGCTGACTGATCCGCTCGGAGAAATCCGGTCGCTCCTCATCCAATAGGTCGACGGGAAACCTGGCCTGCGAACGATTCCAGCGTCCGGTCCATTCCGAGGCGAGTAGTTCGTAGGAGTGGGTAAAGGGAGAGCCAAGGGCGGCGGGCGTGAAAGCAATCGTCGTCTCCTCCTTCGCCCCTGCGCGGCGGCCTTTCGCGACGTAAAAGCCGGCGGCGAGCAGAGCGGCGCGAGCCGCCGTCGAATGGGAGTAGGTGAAAAACTCGGTGGCGCGGCCCGCGCAGGCGGCAAAAAGCCGCCGGAAGATTCCGAGCGTCCATTGTTCGCCGTGCGTCCTGCTGGAAAACATATCGTAGAAGATGAGGGCGGGCGGCGCGGGCGCCGTCTCCACCGTCTCGAGGAAATTTCCCCTAACGAGTTGCCAGGAGAGCCCGACGCAGGTTTTCGATTGCCAGGCGCCCCGCTCCAGTAGGCCGACCGGGCCGCCGTGTCGAAGATAAGGAAACTTGTCGTCGTGGCGCAGCGCGAGAGTGAGCGAATCGAGGTCGTTTTCGAAGCTGATCAAATGCATGGGTCGTATCGCGCCCACAGGACCTGGCTTTACCTGAGCTTCGTAGCACTGGATCGCGGCCATGGCGTTAGCCGCGGCGCCGAGTCCGACATCCCAGATGACGAGAGGGCCGTCGGCCGCGGTGAGACGCGCGGCCAGTTGCGACTGCTCGACGTAAAGCCTGTGCGCTTCCTCCATCGGCGGAGTGCGCATGTGCATGATCTCGCCAGAGGAAACCTGCCGGACGCTGGCAAAACCTTCCTGCGCGATGTGAACCTCGTAATTGCCTAACGACATCGACTTGCGGCGCGCGGGCTTCGGGTGTTGTGCCGGATATTCCCGGTCCGACTCCTGCAGCAGCTCGCGCTTTTCCCGGTAAAACTCGGCGAAGCGACCGGTCAGGATGCTTTCCCGGATGTCGCGCATGAGCCGGTGATAGAAATGAATGTTGTGTTTACCCAGAAGCTGCCAGCCGAGAGTCTCGCTCGCCTTTGTGAGGTGGTGGAGATAGGCGCGCGAGTAGCGCGCGCAGGTCGGGCAATGACATTCCGGATCGAGTTTGTCGTTCGAAAATTTGTAAACTCCGCGGCGCATCTGGAGAAAACCGCGCGAAGTGAAGACGGCCCCGCGCTGCGCCAGCTGGGTCGGCATGATGCAATCGAACATGTCGACTCCGCGATGAACGGCCTCGAGGATGTCGAGCGGCGTGCCCACACCCATGAGATAGCGCGGCTTGTCGTTAGGCAGGAGCTGGGCGGTGAATTCGCAAATGTCTTCGCGCTCGCTTCGGCCTTCGCCAACCGCGAGGCCACCGATGGCGAAACCATCGAAGGCCATTTCGCCTAACGATTCGGCGCTTTCGCGGCGCAGTTCCTGGAAGAGTGCGCCCTGAACAATGCCGAACATCGATTGCGGCGAATCGCCACGTGCCGCCAAGCTGCGCGCCGCCCAACGATGCGTGATCTCCATGGCTTCACGTGCGCTCGCTTCATCCGCGGTCGAGGCGATGCATTGATCGAGCGCCATCATGATGTCGCTCCCGATCGCAATCTGCGTTTCGATGCTTACTTCCGGGCTGAGCAGAATCGTGCGGCCGTCGAGGTAGCTCTGAAAGCGGGCGCCCTCTTCGCTCATCGAGCGGGAGTGCGGGAGAGAGAAAATTTGGAAGCCGCCGGAGTCGGTCAGGACGGAGCGATCCCAGCTCATGAAGCCATGGATGCCGCCGGTGCGGCGAAACACTTCCGGCCCCGGCCGGAGCAGAAGGTGATAGGTATTCGCCAGCAGGATCTGCGTGCCGGCTTCCTCCAGCGTGCGCGGGAGCTGCGCCTTGACCGTGGCCTTCGTCCCCACTGGCATGAAGAGCGGTGTCCGCACTTCGTTATGCAAGGTGCGAAAGCTCGCGGCTCGCGCGCGGGAGCCGGCGGCTTCGGCTTCGAGGCGGAAATTAAGACGCGAAGGATTCATCAGTCGGGGTTTCCCCGGACAAGCCGCTACGATTTGTCCGTCATCAGCCGCTGGCGAATCTCGTCCAGCTCCTGGCGATGCGCTTCGTCGGGCTGCGGGTAGGACATCTTCAAATCTTTCAGCGCACTCACGATCGCGTCGGCGATGAGGAGGCGAGCGTTCTTTTTGTCGTCGGCCGGAATGGCAAACCACGGCACGGCCTCGGTGCTGGTGGCGCGCAGACAATCTTCGTAGGCGGCCATGTATTGGTCCCAAAGCTCTCGCTCCGCGAGGTCGCCCGAGTTGAATTTCCAATTCTTGTCCGGTTCATCGAGCCGGGCGAGGAATCGCTTGCGCTGTTCCTCCTTGGAAACGTGTAGAAAAAATTTCAGAACCCGGGTGCCGTTGCGATAGAGGTGGCTCTCCAGGTCGTTGATCGAACGATAACGCTCCTCCCAGATTGTCTTCTCGTTCACCAACTCCGGCGGTAGCGCTTCAGCCCGCAGGATATCGGGATGGACGCGCACGATCAGCACCTCCTCGTAATAAGAACGATTGAAAATCCCGATTCGGCCCCGCTGCGGCAGGCGGCAGGTCGTGCGCCAGAGAAAATCATGATCCAATTCCTCCGCGCTTGGGTGGTTGAAGCTATAGACTTCGCACCCCTGCGGGTTGACGCCCGACATGACGTGCTTGATCGCGCTGTCTTTGCCAGCCGCATCCATCGCCTGGAAGATGAGGAGAAGCGCGTAGCGATCATAGGCGTAAAGCAGGCTCTGCAGCTCGCTCAATTCCTCGACCTGGCGGGCGAGCATCTTGCGATATTGCGACTTTGATTTGTAGAGCGGCTTGATCGCGGTCGGCGCTTTGCTCAGGCTCCAGGAGCGGCCAGGTGGCACGCGGAATTTTGCAGCGTTCAGTTTCACGAAAGGCACGTTACGCAAAAAGGCATCCGATGGCACCACCAAGCGTGAAAGTTCTCCCGGCGGCACTTGAGGCGCTGGCGTTGGCCTGACCCGCAGCGCGGAGTTGATTTGCGAATTGCCGTTTGCGCTCTAAAGATTCGTAGCGCGGCGTCGGACTCAAATCCGCACGCATCGTGAAGCATCGAGATACCCCGTGGTGTAACGGTAACACAGCGCCCTTTGGAGGCGTTATTCATGGTTCGAATCCATGCGGGGTAGCGCGTTCGGCGGAGTTCGCGAGCGCGCAACGACTGATCGGCGGATGAGTTATTGCCTAGAAAAAGATGAGCCCCTTGCGTCCGGCATTCGCCGGATCGCGCGCGAGCAACTGGAGCGGGCGCTTTGTGAAATCACGGGCTTTTCTCACCAGGACGAAGGCGCCGCCGTCCATGCGACACGCAAACATATCAAGCGAACGCGCGCTCTTTTGCGGCTCGTTCGGCGCGAGCTTGGGCCGGAGATTTTCAAGGGCGAAAACCAGCGCCTGCGCGACGTGGCGAGAAATTTCTCGGGCTCGCGCGACGCGCGGGTCCAACTGCAGGTGCTCGAAAAACTGCGTGACGGCGCGGACAAGGAAACGGGCTCGTTCCCACAGATAACCGCCGCTCTCAAAACGGAAATAACCGCGCTCGCGGAAACGTTTGGCGACCAGCAGCAGCGGGCCGCGACGACCCTGCAACAAATCTGCGACCGGCTCGAAGGGTGGCCTCTGGAAAGCATCGGGAGCGACGATCTTTCCTGCGCCCTAAAGAAAACTTACCGGCGCGGCCGCAAATGTTTCCGCTGCGTGGGGTCGGATCCGAACGCGGAAAACTTCCATTCCTGGCGCAAGCGGGTGAAGGATCTTTGGTACCAGGCGCAGATTCTGCTGAATCTCAACCAGACGATCCTCTGCGAGGTCGCGGAGGGCGCCAAGACCCTCGGCCGCGAGCTCGGCGACCTGCATGACCTCGCATTTTTGCGGGAACGCCTCGAAGGAGGCGCTGAATTTCCGGAGGACGAACGCTCTCTCCTGCTCGGCCTCCTCTGCACCCGCGAGCGCGAGTTGGAGCGGGTGGCGCTCGATCTCGGAGCGCGGTTTTATGCAGAAAAGCCCGGGGGTTTTGGCCGCCGCCTGCTCGCTTACGCCCGCCAATGGCCGGAACGCCGAAATTCGGCCTAACGAGCCGCTCTGTTCCCGATTAATTCCCGCAGGTCCCCGACAGTGGCGTCGATTTTCTTCAGGTGGCGACGACGGCCTTTGAGCGGTTTGGCCTCAACCTTGCGCACGAGCGTGATCATGTCGCCGAGGTCGCGAATCCGCGCCTTCGGCAGGTCGCGCTCCTGGGCCCGCTCACCCGCCCAAACCGTGACTTCGTCGAGCTCTGCCTCCAGCCGGCTCAGGTAAGCCCGGCCGGTTTGGCGCAGAAGGCGGCGCAGACTAACGAGATCGGTAATCAATGATTTTGCCGGCGAAATCTCGAGGTCCTTCATCGTCACCCGGCGCGTAATCTGGTTCTTTTTCATCAAATTCCCTGTCCGCCAACCCGAACCGGCGCGGCAGACGCACAATCGGCAGGGGTGGTTCCAAAACAGCTGCCTGCAGGTTGGTCAGCAGCTCGAGCTGGCCGTCGTTGTGTTCCACCAAAGCGGAACAATTCTCCACCCAGTCGCCGCAATTATAATAGGTCGTGGCCCCGATCTGGCGGATGACCGGGCTGTGAATGTGCCCGCAAAGGACACCGTCGACATGGAAGCGGGTGGCATAACGAACGATCGCCTCTTCATATGCGCCGATAAAGCTGACGGCGTCCTTAACTCGTCGTTTGACCGCTTTGCTGAGCGACCAGTAGCCGAATCCAAAAATCCGGCGTACGGCGTTGACGGGTGGATTGAACGCGAGCAAGAACTGATAGCCAACGTCACCAACGAAAGCGAGCCAGCGGATGTTTTGCACGACGGTGTCGAGCTCGTGGCCATGCATGATGAGGAGGCGGCGCTGGTCGGCGGTGACGTGCAGGGCGTGCTTCTGGATGGTGATCGCGCCATAAGCGCCGAGGTGACTGGCGAGGAACTCGTCGTGATTCCCCGGGATGCAAACCACCCGCGTACCCTTGCGCGCTTTGCGCAGGATTTTCTGGATGACGTCGTTATGCTCCTGCGGCCAGTAGATGCCGCGCCGGAGCGACCAGATGTCGATCAAATCGCCCACCACATAAAGCGTCTCGAAGTCGTTCTCTTTCAAAAACGCCAGCAGCGCCGAGGCGTTGCTGCCGCGGGTGCCGAGATGAACGTCGGAAATCCACGCGGCACGATAGTGGTCCGTGCGATTGATCACCACGTCTTCCTTTAACCAAGGCTAACGAGACCGGCAAAACTTCGATTGTTACGTTTTCGCGACGAATCGGACCGCCCAAAATTGGCGCCAAAAAGGGAGCTTGACGTTTTTTCGCAAAAGAGTAAAACCGCGGAATGTTGAAATCCGTCCTTCGTCTAGCTTCCATTCTCTGCCTGGTTGTCGGGTGCGCCGCGCCCCAGCCAGCTGGCGCACCGCAAGCCGCCGCCGGCCATTCGCAGTCCACCGCCGTGGCATCCGTCGATTCCGCACCGTCGGCGAACCAGCCGGAATACGATACCGTCTTTGTCCCGCCACCGGTTGGCAGCCTTCTCGGGGGCGGCTCCGTTCGGGTTCCGAAAAAATATAATGGCGTCGACGAACAGGCACTCAACGGCAACATCCGCAGCCTAAATGCCGCTGCCGGCTCGCAGACCGAACGTCCTTACGTAATGAGTGCGGTCGCCCGCGCAACCGGCGTCAGCGAGAAGGCTTTGCAGGCTCAGCAAGATCTCCTTCGTCTTCGGTTCGGCGAGCTTTGCGCCATCAACGCCATCGCTCGCGGCAACACCACCAAGGTGCGCGAAATCGCCGGCCTTCGCTCGCAGGGCCGCAGCTGGACGGATTTGGCCAAAGCCAACGGCCTAAGTGTCGCCACCGTCGCTCAAGTGACTCGCAACGCCTCGGACCTGACTGCCTCTTCCTATTCGAACAACTTGGATCGCCAAAAAGGCGGGCAGCACAAGCTACAGGACGCAGGCGTCCACCCCAGCCAGCTTCCTGGGAATTGAATTCAGCACACGGGGCCGACGGCAGGTCGGCCCCCGTCCTCCTCAGGGCCGGAGCATACTTCTTGACGCATTCTCCCGTGCGGAAGTAAAACGCTGCCATGCATAAATCGGTCGTCCCTTTACTGTCGACCCTCTGTCTGGTCGCCGGTTGCGCAGCTCCGCAGCAATCCGCCAATCCTCAGGCCTCCGCCGGCCAGTCCGCCGCAGTCGGAACAGCTGATTCCGCCGCGCCTAACGACAATGAGGATTACGAAACCGTTTTCGTCCCGCCACCGGTCGGCAGCATGCTCGGAGGCGGTTCGGTGCGCGTGGCCAAGACCTACTCCGGCAGCGACGAACGATCGCTCGCGGGCAACATTCGTCGCCTCAACGCCGCCGCCAGCGAACCGGTCGAGAGACCTTTCGTCATCAACGCAATTTCCCGTGTCACCGGCGTCAGGGAACGCGAACTGCAGGCCCAGCAGGATGTTTTGCGTCTTCGCTTCGGCGAACTCTGCGCGATCAACGCCATCGCGCGCGGCGACAGCAAAAAGGTGCACGAAATCGCTAGCCTGCGAACGAAGGGCCGGAGTTGGTCCGACCTCGCCCGGGCGAGTGGCTTAACCGTCGCGACCCTGGCCCAGATAACCCGCAACGCCAACGAGCTTACCATCAACTCCTTCAACAGCTCCGCCGAAAGGAAAAAAGGCGGCAATCGCAAGGTCCAGGAGCTGGGAATTCATCCCCAAATCAATCCGAAGAATGGGTAAGTCAGGCAGCGGAATCGCCCTTTAGTCTAGTGAGAAATAGACGCCGGTGTGAAGTCGGCGTCGCTGAAAGTAACATCGTGCTTGACGCCGGATCCGTTGAGCTCGGTTACGGTGTCTTTCCGCGGGCCATGAACAATGAGCCGAGCCGGAATCTGGCGATGTTGATCATCTGGGACAACGCGATCGGTATCGATCCGACGGATAAGTTCGCCGGAGGGCGAGTATTTTTCCACCCGCAACGGCACCATGCGGCGGAGATCAACCCAGCTGCGCACTCTGCCGTAAATGGTCTCGGACGGAGAATCGGGCTTCGACTCCAATATTTGGCAGCTCACGTTTTGGATCGTCTCCGTCCCGACGACTGCCTGCTTTTTCCAAGCAAAGAAGTTTTCCACCGCATCCTGGTAGGCAAGATCGCTGTCGAAGAGGCCATTTCTCATTTCGGAAGACTTGAGCTCGGTCACCTTGTTAGGCGGCTCTAGCAACGAGCCGGTCGGCGCTTCGCCGGCCTTTTGGTGCAAAATGACGCCTTTCCCTTTTTGGTCGTTAGGCCAGATTACGAGGTAGGCCAGGTCGGTCGCCGTCTTCGACCGGCGCTGCTTAATTTGCAACTGCATGACCCGCTTACCGCCCCCGTTCGTCCGGATTTCGAGCTGCGTGCGGATAGAAGCGTTCCCCTGGCCGATTGCATCCAGTTTGGCGGCCAACTCATCGGCCGACATTGTCGTCGCGAGCGTGGCAGGATCGGCGGCGCGGATGGACCCGACCGAGAGGACTACGAGAATGGCGGGGGAAAGAAGTATTTTTTTCATAGGAGAAAATCGATTAGCCCGCTTGCAAAGCCTGGCTGGGCGCGAGACGCGAGCTGCGCCAGGCCGGGTAAAGTCCGCTCAGCACGCCGACCGCGACCGCAATAAGAACCGAAAGACCGAGCAGCGGCAGCCCCAGATCCGGCTGCAATAGACCGCGGAGCGCGGGCGTTTGCCCGAGAGCTTGCACACCGAGCGCGCCGATAGTCACGCCGGCCACTCCGCCAAAGAATCCGAGAAGCGCAGACTCATAGAGAACCATGCGGATGATGCGTCCGCGCGTCCAACCGACCGCGAGGAGCACGCAAATTTCGTGGGTTCGCTCAAAGACAGTCATGAGCATGGTGTTCATGACCCCGAGCACACCGACAAGCACAGCCAGCAGTGAAGTGCCCCAGCTCATCGCGCGGACCATGCGAAATCCTTCGCTGTTGCTGAGGTGATTGGCCACCGTCACGGCGCGGACCTCCGGGACCTGCGTCTGGATCCGCTGAATGAGATCGCGCATTTGCGCCTCGTTCGTTCCAGGCGTGACGCGAACGTCGATCGCATTGATTTGGTTAGGCGAAGCGAGAATCTTTTGTAGGAGCCCGAGCGACAGGATGACGGACCCGTCTTCGACCAGCGCGCCGCCTTTCACGATCCCGACGACCTTGAGCTCCGCGGTTTCGATCTGGATCGGGTCGCCCACTTTCTTCTTCAGAATATCCGCCGCGGTCGCGCCGAGGACGACCGCCTGTTCTTCGCCGTTCAACGGCATTCTGCCCCAGACGAGCTTGAGATTGCTCCAGGAAAATCCGCCCCACTCCCGCGCCGATAAAATCATCAGATCGGAATCTTCCACGGAGGTGACCTCGACAAGCAGGGCGCAGGTGGCCGCAATCCCCGGGATTTTTGCGATCTGATCGCGTAACGAAGCATTGAACGGCTTCGGCGTGAGCGACCCGCCCTTGCTGCTGATGACGAGATCGGTCCCGCGCGCCTGAAGGCCAACTTCCCAGCCTTTTTGGAAACCGCGCGACATCCCGACCAGCGCCACCACCGCTGCGATGCCAATGGAAATTCCCGCCAGCGTGAGACCGGTGCGGACGGGACGGCGAAGCAGGCCGCGGATGACAACGGTAAAAAAAGTCATGAGGTCGCGTGGGCGGAACGTTCATCCGAAACGACTCGGCCGTCCTTCATCTGCAGGGTGCGCCCGGCGCGCTCGGCAATGGAAGGATCGTGCGTCACCAGGATCATGGTGCGACCCTGTTCCTGTTGCAGCCTAACGATAAGGTCGAGGATGAGATGCGCGTTTTTGCTATCGAGATTGCCGGTGGGCTCGTCGGCCAGGAGGAGCGAGGGTCCGTTGGCCAGGCTGCGCGCGATCGCGACGCGCTGGCGTTCGCCGCCAGAGAGTTTCGAGGGAAAATGGTCGAACCGATGTTCGAGCCCGACGAGCTTGAGCAATTCCGCCGCGCGCTCGCGCCTTTCCGAGAGCGAGCGGCTGGTTTCGAACATCGGGATCTGCACATTCTCCGAGGCCGTAAAAGTCGGGAGAAGATGAAACGCCTGGAAAATGAAGCCGATCTCGCACGCGCGATACGCCGCGGGGTCAGGGCGATCGGGCAATGATTCTCCGCGATAAAGCAACTCGCCGCTCGTCGGTCGATCAAGTGAGCCGAGCAGTTGCAGAAGGGTTGATTTGCCACAGCCACTCGGCCCGGTGATAGCGACGAATTCGCCTTCGAGAATCGTAAAATCAACCCCGCGCAAAGCCTTCACCTGGCCGTCGTCGAATTCGCGGGTGAGACCTTTTGCCTCGAGCAAAGGCGTGGAACTGGCAGAAGCTGAAGTCACCGGATTATCGTTAGGCGAAAGCGTGGGTCTTGAAGATTCGTGCCCGAACCCGAGCGCGGCCCCCCGAAGGTTTTAGGCGGCGACGTCCCTCAATGAATCACGGTGCCAGGCCGTCGCCGCAGCCGCGTGCCACTGCGGTCCCACGCGTGGGTCCGGCAGCTTCTGCATCAGGTCGATGAACGCGTGGCGATAGCTGGGAAACGGCGGGAGTTCACCGGGATTTTTCGGCTGCAACTTGTCCGCGTGCAGTGGCAGCTCGGCGTGGGGCACACCCGCTTTCATGTGATGAACGCCGTGAAAAGGTTCGTGGAGCAAAGTGAAGGAGACCAGCTTGCCCACCCAGGTATTGGCGATAATGCTCCGGGTCGAGCCGTTAACCGTGTCGCCCGTCATCCCGACATGCTCGATGTATTTGCGCCAGCTCTGGAGATTGGCCGCGAGCAACGCCGGCCCGAGATACATCCAGAGGAAATATTTCCAGAAACCGAAGAACGCGACTGCTGCGATGACCAGCGTCCAGACGACGACGAGCAAAACCAACTCCGCCCAAACCCGCCGCCGCATCCGCTTGCTGCGGACCGGTGTGGTCGGCAGAAAAAACGCGCGCAGAAAAAGAAACGGCCCATAGAAGAGACCGAGATTCAATTCCGCAAACACCGCCAGGCAACGTTTCCATCGTGACGTCATTGGTTGCGAGAGCGGCCAAAACTCGAAATCGCGTTCCGAGGCGAGATAAGCGTGATGGGTCTGATGAATCACGCGGTAAAGGGTGAAGCTCATCAAGCTGAGCACGCCGATCACCACTCCATCGAAATCGTTGAAGCGGCGATTTTTCCGCAACAATCCGTGCGACGCCTCGTGCAAACCAATGAGAGTGCCGTGCATCAGGTGGCTCGCCACCAAGGCAAACAAAATCGCCAGCCAAATCCATCCGCGATAGACCGCGTAACCAAGCGCCGCCTCCGTGAAGACGAGCGCGAACACCAGCACCTGAAAGGCACCGCGCACCATCCAGTGCACTTCCTCTGGCGGCTCGCTAAATTCTTCGGCAGTAAGGGTCGCGTCCATGTCAGTTTAGGAGTTCGGAAATGGGATTTTCCGGCGCCCGGCAGAGACCCGCCAAAACGCTTTGAAATATGCCATCGAGCCTCTCGATGTCACGCTTGGAAAATAAATTGTCCCGAAAGAGCCAGGCGATCTCCGGGCCCTCGGGATCTTCGGTAATCTCGCAGGCCAACTGGAAACGCGGGGTGCCCGTCGAGCGCATGCTCAACTTGGCCGACATATTCGGGAGCGAGACCTCGGGGATCGGATGGTTTTGCAACGCGAAACGCACCTCGAAGAGCGGGTTGCATCCGGGGGCCGGACGTTCGCCGAGTGCGGGCGCGAGTTCGGCAAACGGTATCGCCTTGGCGAATGAGTCGATCACCATCTGATGATTCGAGCGCAGATGATCGGCGGCAGTCCGTGCGCGATCGACCCGGCCGCGTAATGGCACCACGCCGGAGAAATATCCCATCGACTCACGCGCGCCTTGTCGCGTCCGATTCGCCACCGGAGTACCCACAACGAGTTCATCGTTTCCGTTCCATTTCGCGAAAGCGATCTGGAACGCCCCGAGCAAAGTGCTGAAAAGTGTGATCCCAGTTTTCCGGGCCAGCTCCTGTGTTTCGGCGGCCAGCTCCTTCGGAATTTTCGTCGCCCACCGCTGCGCAGGGCCTGGCGAGATCGGCGCCTTCCAGATTCGTTGCGAACCGGCCAGCTGCGTTTTCCAAAAAGCCACCCGCTCCGCCAGCACCGCCGGCTGCCAGAAGGCGCGCTCTTTCGCACCCCAGGCCGTGTAGGAAAGCGGCAGCGGCGGAATCGCTTCCGTCGAACCCATCATCCCGTGGATGTAGGAGGCGAAAAGTTCCTCGACGAAAACGCCCAGCGTCCAGCCGTCGGCAATGGCGTGGTGAATCGCAAAGACGAGCACATGATCGTTAGGCGCGCGGCGCAAATCCATCACCCGGTAGAGCGGTCCCTTCATCAGATCGAACGGCTGCCGGAAAATCTCCTTCGCCAATTCCTCGATCGCTTCGGGGCTGTCCGAGCCTGCGGGCACGTCGCGAAAACCAAAATTCGCAGCGCCCTCTTTCCGGATCATCTGCAGCGGACGCTCTTTGCCGGGCAGGAACGAGAGCCGCAAAACTTCCTGGCGATCGACCACCCGCTGGATCGCCGCGCGGACATCGCGCTCGGTCAGCAGACCGTGCACCTCAATTAAACAACAGATATGATTCGCCGGATCTTCGACCGGTACCGGCGACGTTTCCCAGATCTCGCGCTGCGGAAAAGTGAGCGGCTGGAGCTGGGCCTGACCGCTCTCGAGCCATTGCTTCAGTTGGGCGCGTCGATCCACTGGCGTCGCCATTTTGCGGGTAGCCGTAGCGATCAACGCCGCGCGCCTTCGGTCGCCGCGGCCGTTTCCGGCTCGGGCTCACTGCCTAACAATCGATCGATGTCCTCATCCGAGATCGCATCGAGATCGACTGCACTGGCTGCTTCCGTTGCCGGGGCCGCTGCCGGCGCAGCTTCCGCGGTCGCGGTCGCTCCACCGAGATGGCCGGCAATCAACGTCGCGATTTGCCCGATCGTGCGCGCGCGCATCAGGCTCGTCGGCGGCAACGCAATCCCCACTGCCGCTTCGAGCGAAGTTTCGATTTCCACTCCCATGAGCGAATCCAAACCGAGATCAGTCAGCGGCTGGTCGTCGCGCAAACTGTCAGGCTTCACCCGCAACACGGAACCGACCGCTTCCCGCACCGCCTGGGAAA
>JBPCLI010000046.1:0-36946 GCA_051003415.1 Chthoniobacterales bacterium
GGTGTCGGTGTCGGTGTCGGTGTCGGTGTCGGTGTCGGTGTCGGTGTCGGTGTCGGTGTCGGTGTCGGTGTCGGTGTCGGTGTCGGTGTTGGTGTCGTATTCGTGAAGCAGGCCGTCACATCGTTCACCGTCGGCGAGACGGTGTTGTTGGTCGTGCTAAGCAGGGCTTTGTACTTCAAGTAACGATTCCCATTGAACTGGCTCAACGAAGCGCCGTTGGTGAAGAAGGTGCCCGACGTTGAGTCGGGTCCTACGAAGGTGAACGGACCGGCCAGACTGTTGGCTGCTGCCGCCTGGAAGTTGAGCGTCGTGTTCGCTGGAGTAGCAGCGGTCCACGAAAGCGTGTTCCAAGTTGGCGTGCTGCCGACCGCTGGGTTGGCGTCCTTCAGACCCGAGATGAGGTTTCCTGAAAGTGCGTAGCCGGTCTGCATGTAGGTCTTGAAGCCAACGTCTGTCGTCTGACCCGTCCAAGTGCTGCCACTGTTAGTTGAAGTGACGCGACGACCATTGGCATAGGGACTGCCAGTGCTGACAACGTAGGCGTAGGTGCCGGCAGAAGGATTCGAAACGGCTCGCACTACCAAGGCATACCGCGTCCCGGCGGTCAGTGTCGCCGGAACGGCGAAGTTGGCCGTGTAATAACCACCGGCACCGCTCGAGAAGCCTGTGATGGTCGCCGTCGCGAGGTCCCCCCCGGTCGGCAGATCAGCGCTCGTGGCCCGGACCGAGACCGTGACATCCGGCGTCGTGCCGGTGCAACCGCTGCAGAAGAGATTCACGTCGGCTCTCGTCAGTGTGCCGGTGACCGAGGGTTGGAATGTCTGGCCAAACCAAGCCGTCGAGGAGAAAGCGAAGCCACTCGAAGTCACCGAAGTGTTCTGCTGGTCTAAATTCGGCGTGTTCACGAGAGTGACGTCACCGGGACTGTTGGTCAGGTCGACGCTCGTTGGCACTCCCATCTGGAAGTCAGCCTGCGTTGTGTCGGTCAGACAAGCGGCGGTCGGAGCGGTGCCGAGCGAGAAATCCTTGGTCGTTGTGGCGCCATCCGTCACCACGATATTGGTCGTAGTGCTGGAATTGTATCCCGGCGCGCTGGCCGTGATACTTGGGTAGGTTCCGGATGGAATGTTGAGGAACTGATAGAAACCGGCTCCACCCGTGGTCGTTGTTCTGGCCCCGAAGGCGACGTTCGCGCCGCTGATCGGCGTGCCGCCAATCGTGGCGGTGACCGTGCCTTGCACCGTTCCGCTGGTCACTGGAGTGCAGGGCGAGAAATTAAAGGAACCGATCCGAGTCTGCCAGTTAGCCCCGGTGGTGATGTAATACTCGCTCGTAAACCAGAATGTGCAGCCATCGGGAGCGAGCGACATGGCGCTGTAATCGCCCCAGCGCGTGCTGGAGTTCTGCGAGCCAGTACCCGCGATGAGGTCCGTTTCGGTCAGCGGCAATGTGTTTACCGGATCCGTCGACAAACGACCCGCGTAACGGATTGCCGGAAAGAGCGTGCTGCTGGAAGCGCTATAGCCAAGCGCCATGTTCCCCGCGCGGTCCACCCCTACACTCCCCATATAACGGTGCACGGTGGAGTTCGGCGTATGCGTCGCCGCCTGCGTGGTCGTGGAAGCGACGGTGCCGCCTGTCACGTTGAGCTGATAGTAACGGGGCGCAGCGGTGGAAGGAGCCGAACCAAGGACGGTGTGGGTGTCCCACAACGACTCGACCCCCCCGATGTTGGTGTACTGGTTCTGCATCATCAGACGGATGGAGAGCGTGTCGTTATTGTTGCCGCCTTGGGCCGGCACAGTGCTCGGCGGGCTGGCCCAGCTCGCAGGCGCGATGGCAAGGAACGGCCCGGTAAAGGTGGAAGTCGAGATGCTGTTCCAGTCGACATGAAATTTGTAGACCGAGATCGCGTTGGTGAATTGCCAGACGACGCTGAAATAGTTCGGCGAACCGGCCGGAGGGCTGCCCGTTTGGAGCCGGGCGTTGGCGGGCAGGAGGGTGAACTCAGCCGCGGGTGCGTTGAACGAGACCACCTGGGCGGTGGGCTGGCCGGCATACATCTGCGCCTTGTTGAAGGCCCAGACACGCACGCCGCCGAAGGAACCACCAGCGGGGAAGCCGAACATGTTGGCCGACATGTAGATTCCGTCCGGCCAGATGCCGAACTTCGGGTAGTCGTTCAGCTGATCGGTGATGTTAATCGAATAGAAATTCCAGCCGCCCGCCACCGGGTCGCCTGTCTTTGAAACCGCGATGCACTGGAATGCACCGGGCGGATTAATCACGTTGCCGGAACCGTCCAGCTTGAAGGCGAAGTCGGTGATGACCCAGCGATCTTCGAAGGTGTCGTAAAGCACGACCGGATCCCCAAAGTTATCGGTATCGCAAAGATTTCCGAAAGCCCCCTGGCTCATGAAGGTATTGAAGGTGAAAGCGGCAATCGGAGCGCCACCCGTCTTGTTGTAAATCCCGAGCGAGGTGTTGACCGCCTCGATGTAATGATTCGGGCCCACGTCACCGACCGTGTCGGGTGGACGGCCCGCGCCCCAGGTCGCGAAGTCGAGTCCGAGAAAGGTCAGGTTGGGCGCCGGTGCAGGCGCGAACCAGGGAAACAGTACGGGCTCCTGGGTCGGTGTTTGGGGGGCGTCGCCGTAAGGCGCGGGCACATTGGCCGGCGGCTCGCGTTCCGGACGGTCTTTGCGCACTGGCCCAGTGCGGGGGAGTTGGCGCAGATCGCCCTTAAATTCATGCGCCCTAACGAGGCGAGATTCGGTCACGTTGCGGTTCACGTAAGCCATCTCATCGCCACCCGTTCCACCGGCGGTGAGGCGGGACGAACCCGACTGGCCATTCGCGCCCTGAATCGCCTTTTGCGGAATGGCGCCTTGCGGGACTCTTTGCAGCGCGCTCTTGGTCGAGATTAATTTTTCCGAAGCCGAGGCGGGCAGACCAATGCTGACAATCGATCCCGCGGAGACCGTTTGATCGCGACCGCCGGCTGCAGAGGCAGCTTCGACCTTGCCCCCATTAGGCTTTTGTGAAACCTGAGCTTGGACGGAGGTTCCACTTAAACCGCTCAGGGCGACGAATCCGAGTAACACCCCCAGAAGGCATAAAGCAAAGCCGATAAGAGCGCGTGGGTTGAAGAAGGCAGACTGCGGGGTAGTTTTTTTCATTTTACAGAATATGGGCTGGCGCAGAGGAACAGCTTCGTGGGGACATGTCACGCTTATTCACCTTACCATTTCGATAGGTCGTTTCGCCAAGGCCATCGAGGCGCGTCGAGGGGATGGGTTAGACTATCTCGGCAGCTGCCTCCGCCCCATTGATAGACCGCCGTTCTGCCGCCGGTGGACGTCCACCGTGCGGGTTTGATATGGAGAGTAGGTGGGCCCCCCAAACAAAGCGGATTGTCTCCGAAACCAGCGCGGCAACCCGCCTTCCCGCAGCCGCTCGGCGGGATTTTTTTTCGATTCCCGCATTTTTTTGCAACGCCGGGGAAATTTTGCACAAGGAAGAAGTAGAGACACAGAGTTTTCAGGTACCAAGGCTGGTCCCCGGATCACACGATCCGACTGCCTGGAGGCGCCACGAAGCGCCTCCAGGTACGGAGAGGCGCGAGATTTCAGCTTCGGGGCCGGTAGGACTAACCAGCGACTTCAACCAGTGCTCGCTTCGATTTGGCCGAAGTCGACTCGAGCTGGCTCCGCCAGAGATGTGGCGGCAGGAGGCCAATCATCATGAAGGCGAGCTGGCTGGCGCCAAAAGTGATCAGCCACGTGAAGGCGCTGTCCATGAATCCGTAGGAGTGGAGGCCGATGCCGAGCATATTGACTCCAAACCACGACCAACTCGTCACCACGTTGCCAAAGACGGCCATCACCATCAGGCCACGCTGCCTAACGAGTCCACCCCAGCGCGCGTGAAGGATGATTGCGTTCCAGAGCACGATGAGAAGGGCGCCATTTTCCTTCGGGTCCCAACCCCAGAAGCGGCCCCATGATTGATCCGCCCAGATCCCGCCCAGGATCGTGCCGACGAAACTGAAGAGGGTGGCAAAACAAACGATGCCGTAAACCATTCGAGCCAGGGAGCGGGCGGTCTCGCGGTCGAGGGAAGAGGTAAATGCGCCGCGCACGATGTAGGTCAGCGCGAGAAAACCGGCCAGGAAAGTTGAGGCGTAACCGAGAGTGACGCAGACGACGTGGGTCGCGAGCCACCCGTTCGTGTCGAGAACGGCACGCATCATTTCCATGGTGTCGCCGTCCATCGAAAGGTGATGTGCGATGAGAAGCGTGATGAAGCCGATCATGGCGGCGGTCGCGCTGCCGATGCCGTTGCGGAAAAAGCGTTCGAGGAAGATGCCGAGGAGAACCGCGCCCCAGCCGATGAAGACGGCGGAGGAATACAGATTCGTCACTGGCGGCCGGCCTTCCAGATACATCCGCGTAATCAGCCCGCCGGAGTGCATGACGAACGTGAGAAGGAGAAGCGCGAAGGCGTAACGTCCTAACGTTTCGGGCCAAACCAGCCACGAGCCAGCCGCAAGGATGAAGATCAAAACATAGAGCACCATCGCGCTGTAAAACGGCTGAAGTTGGTTGAAAAGAGACTCGACCTTTGCCTTCCAGACCCGCCGCGGCAGATCGCGCTGCAACTGCGCGGAATAATCGTCCAGCGTCCGGTTGAAAGTGGCCGGATCGTTCGCCGCGTAGGAGGTGGCGAGCTTCGCCCAGGTGCCGACCGCGGGATGCAACTTTCCGTTGGTCAGGAATGTGAGCAGGCTTTCGCCCATTTTTCGCCATTGCAGTGGATCGTCGTTAGGCGGAAAAGGGGGAATCGGGAAAAAATAGCCGGTCTCAGCCAGAAACCCGAGACTTTGCAGGGCCTCGGTCGTGATGCCGGTGTTCATCGGCACGGGCGAGGGATGAATATTCTTTACCAGATCGTCGATCTGGCTCTTGAAATCGGCCGTCCCTTTCACCTCGAGGCTGTTAGAAAGCCGATGATAAAGAGTCAGCCGCTCAAACAATTTGATGATATCGCGCTGGAAGGGCGAGCGGAGTTGCGCGGCCACCTTTTGCGCAAGCGCTGCCTGCTGGTCGATGTCCTGCAAATGCGGGACGAATTCGCGGAACGAAAAATATTTTCCTGCGTCCGGTTTCCAGCCGAGCGCGGCCAAGGTGTCCGCGTTGCGGATCACGAAAATTTTCCGCCCATCAGCGGCCTCCGGTTTCATCATGACCTCGGCCAGCCAATCCATCGGGGTGAGCGAACCCTCTTCGCCGGCGAGAGTTTGTTTTCCGTGAATGATGAGCAGCGAATTACGCGCAACCGTGTCGAGCGGCTTGATCCGGCCGTTCAAGAGCACCGGAACCCGTCCGAATTTCTCCATCTCGAAACCGCCCCGCAGGTCTTGTTGAAAGAGCGGCGCGACGACATAGAAGAGCGTCGCCGCGATGACCAGCCAGAGAACCCACGAACGTCGCGTTTTCATCGCGCCCGCTTCCTCACGAAGCCAAAGAGGTGCATGGAAAATTGGACGAGCAAGCCGAGCCCGACCAGTCCGCAGGCGATATAGGGGAGCAGCATGGCCGGATTCTTCACCACCTGCAGAATCGTTGTCTTGTCGTTGTTGTCGAAACCCGATTGGTAAAAAGTAAAGCCGCGATAACGCAGCGGATCGTTCATCGAGATGAGGACGTCGCGGTTTTCGTGCCGCTCGAGGTCGACCAGCCGCACCCGGCTGGAGAAATTTTTCGGAATATCCGTTCCAGCGTACCGATCGTGCGCGAAATGGAGCAGGGTGAGCGCGAACTGTTTGTAGAAACGCCGCTGGCGCATGACCAACTCGTAGGTGTGCCCGTTGATCGTCACAGGTTGCGGTTCGGAAATCGCGTTCGAGACGAGCCAGTTACCTAACGAACCTTCTGGTGCGTTTAATTCCACGTAAGCCGCACTCAGGTCGCGCTCGTCATCCTTCACCGTGCGCGGCGCTTCCTCGGCCACGATCTTCGGCCCGAAACCCATCGTTGCGAGGGAGGGTCGTCCCTGCGGTTCCTGTGAACGCATCGCGAGATGCGTATTGCCCATGAACTGCCGGATGGTGAGCGTGAACGGGAGCGTCGGATTCTGAATTGTCCCGCCGGGCGCGAGGACGGCTTCGGGAATCGCGACCACCTGGTCGAAATTTGGATCGGTTTTGTCGATCACTGCCAGCTCCACCTCACGCGGTGCTTCCGAGTAACCGGCCGTCTGACCCTCGTCGATCCGCATCTGGGTCTCGCGGGCGAAGAGCCCGGTCAGAAGTTGCCCGATGAGAAGCAGGATGACGCCGAAATGGAGGAGGATGATCCCAAGCTTCTTTTTCGTTAACTGAAAGCGGACGGCGTGAGCCGCGATCAGGTTCACGAGCAGGACCGTGCCGAGGAGATAACCGCCGGGCAGAATCGGAATCTTCCAGTTCGCGCCGGCGGGCGACCAGAAAATGATCAGGCTCTGAAAATAGCGCGCCTGGACGGCGTGAATCCCGAGGTGAACCTGCGCCAGCGTCCCGAGAAAAACGAGCAACATCCCAAGCCCGAGGCAGACGACGGTCAGGCGCAGCGAAGAGAGCACGCGGAGCGGCGACTTGAGCGGAAACGGACGGACAACGGCTTCGGCCATGATTCGTTAGGGGATTCTGAGCCCGCGCAGAAAATCGGTAAAAGCACTCTTCTGCGACGCGACGGCAGCGTCTTCGCCCGTCATCTTGATAAACCAAGAGCGTTCGTTTTCGTCGAGGATGGCAGCCAGGATGCGCTGCTTCTCGCCGTTGCCTGGCTCTTCACTCGCCAGGTCTACGAGCAGAAAATCGTGGCCGTTTGCGGTAATGTGTTCGGCCGTCTTCGCGAGTGTGTCCTCATCAATCGGCGCGAGCTGCACCTGACCGCGCCAGCGATTCACATTGGCCAGATCGCCACCGGCGATTCCAGGCAAGGCGACGACTGAAACATCCGTCTCCTTCCCGTTAGGCCCGGATGCCTTGAAACTCGCGAGGCGCATCGGCGAGAGCGGCTTTTCCTGCCAGCCAGACGGCAAAGTGTATTGCACGGCGGCACCCTGTGCCGCCTCGATCGGCGGCGGGGTAGGGGCATTCGTGTTGTTGCCGCCCGGGTTTGCGCGCATCGGGGCGGGTGCGGGAGCGGACGCGAGTTTGCCTTCGGGCGGGCGCACGCTCTGCAGGAATTGCCTGAAGGCCTCGCGCTGCGATTCGACCAGCGCATCCGGGCCGATCATCTTGAAGAACCATGTCTCCGCTCCGGCGGGAAAGATTCCGCCCAAGATCCGCGACTTCGATCCATCGGGCGAAAGGGGCTGATCGCTAACCAAGTCGACAAAAAACATATCGCGCCCGCTCACGTCCATCGGCGTGCCGGCCTGGACCACGTCCGTGATCGACGCCAGTTTCAATTGATCCCGCCAGCGATTCACATTCGCGAGCAGACCGCCAGCCGCTTCCGGGAACGAAATCACGGATACGTCGGCCTTTTTGCCGTCTGCGCCACGAACGAGAAAACTACCTTTCCGGAAACCGGAGGCCGGTTGTTCTTCCCAGCCCGCTGGCGCTGTCCAATGGATCGGCGGAGCCGCGGCGCCAGTCTGCGCTACTTGCTGCGGCGAGGCAGGCGTTGGGGTTTCTTTTGGAATGCGATAGACGGTGATCTGGTCGTCGCTGCGGTTGCATCCGGCGCAGGCCAAAAGCGTCCCAATACCCAAGGCCAGGCTAAGAAGCGTGGGATGACGTGATAATGGCTTCAAGGCAGGTGCGAAGTACCCGCCGCCAAAGGAAGATGTCAAGGGATGGACCCCGCAAGCGGCGTGATCGCACGATTAGGTCAGTCATCTACCCGAAGGCGCCCCAAACGGCAAAAGATCGCGCGAAATCGGACGGGGCATCAGTCGGGAGCGAAAGTAGCCCTTCCCAACAGAGCCGCCCAAGAATCGGAAACGTGGTTTTGCTTGAAAGATTTTGGCAAAGGGCGCTTGCTGACGGGATGAAGGCTTTTTCTCTTTTCGTTCTCGCGTTATTCTTCGGACTTTCTCTGGCCGGCGCGAGTCCCTTGGAGAAAAAGTCCGGGACGAAAATCACCAAGAATGAAGCCGAGCATATCGCGCTCCGACCGCACAAGGGCGCCCGGGTCGTGGGGGCGACGCTGGAAACGGTCGGGGGCACCAAAGTCTGGGCGATCGAGATTGCGCAGGGCCAGCGCCTAACAATGGTGAAAGTGAACGCGACCAGCGGCCGCGTCGTCGCGGCGGAAGGAATGAGTCGTTAGGCAGATCTCCAGACCTTATTTTCCCCAGATCTTTGCCAGGTAGGCGACCCGGCCAGAGCCGACATGATAGGCCTCGTAGGCGGCGGGGTTCTTTTCGTAGTATTTCTGGTGATATTCCTCCGCCGGATAAAACGGCTTGGCTGGCAGGATCTCCGTCATGATCGGTTTGTCGAAGCGGCCCGACTTTGCCAGCTTTTCCTTGGAATCTTGAGCGATTTTTTTCTCCTCTTCGTTGCCATAATAAATCGCCGCCTGGTAGGAGAGCCCGATGTCGTGAAACTGACCGTCAGCCTGGGTGGGGTTGATGTTGTGGAAGAAGACATCGATCAACTGAGCGTAGGAAATCTGCGCCGGATCGTAGGTGATCTCGATCGCTTCGCGATGCTGGGTTTTGTGCGCGGAGACCGCTTCGTAGTTGGCGTCTTCTTTGCTGCCGCCGGTGTAGCCGACGACGGTCTTGGTCATGCCTTTGACGTGATCGAATGGTTCCTGCATGCACCAGAAACACCCGCCGGCGAAGACGGCGGTTTTTGTTTCAGCGTGGGCGGTGAAGGCGAGACCACAAAGTGCGAGGACGAGGAAAAGTTTGTGCATGGTTTTCCGTCAGAGAGCACGGAGTGACCTCTTATTCCAACCGCGCCGCTCCTGCACAGGGTTCTGCAGCTTATTTCACCCGCACATTCTTGCGTAGAAAGGTCGGCACATCGAGGTCCTGGCCTTCAACGATCGTAGGCTCGCTTTTTTCAAAGCGGCCCCGCGTTACCGGCTCGAACTGCATCACTTCCTGGCGCGCGTGGGCAAATTTTTCCTTTTTCGCGGGCGCCGATGCGGGAACCGGATCGGGCTCGGTCCTTGGAGCGGGCTTTCTGACTTTTCGAACCGGACTCGGCGGAACAATTTCCGCCACCGGTGCCGGCTCCTCGTCGCTGATGGGTTCCGAAATTTCGTCTGCGATCGGCTCGGGTTCCGGTTCCTGATAAATGGCCTCGACCGGTCCCGGTGTCGGAGTTGCAAATTCGGTCGCGATCGGCACTCGCTCGGGCTCTGCTTCAAAGGTCGGCTCTAGCTTGACCAGCGGCGGCTCGGGTTTTGTTTCCGGCTTCTTGACCGTGCGCATCGGCGCGGCCTGCACCGTCCCTTCCGCCGAAAGCGAACTGATTAAGGTCACGCTCATTCGGTTTCCCATTTTTCCGTCGACCGAGGTTCCAAAAAGAATCTGGGTGTGATCTTCCACGTGGCGGTTCAATTCCTGCATTACGATCTCGACCTCCGTCAGCGTCATCCCGGGTCCGCCGGAGATCTGCACGAGCACGGCGTGAGCGTCGGTTAACATTTTGCCGCGGTTCATGAGCGGGTTTTTCAGGGCGAGGGCGAGCGCTTCATGAGCGCGGTTGTCGCTGTCCGATTCCCCGAATCCGAAAAGACAACGGCTGTTCTGACTCCGCAAAGCGGCGATCAGCTCGTCGAATCCGATCCTTATTAAGCCCGGTCGCCTAACGACATTCACGATCGCGCGCACACTCTGACTGATGGTCGTGTCCGCGACCGCGAAAGCCTGGTGAATGCCGGCTTTGGGTAAAACCATGTCGCCCATCCGATCATTCTCGAAACAGACGACCGCGTCGGCCGCACGTTGCAGCTCGTGCAGCGCTTCCAACGCCTGCGCGGTGCGGCGTTTGCCTTCAAAGGCAAAAGGCAGCGTTGCCAATGCAACGACCAGCGCACCGCTGTCGTGCGCCATTTCCGCGACCAGCGGGGCCGCTCCCGAGCCGGTGCCGCCGCCCAAACCCGCGCAGACGAAAACCATCCGCGCGCCTTCCAGTGTCTCGCGCAACTCAGCGGCCGATTCCTTGGCGGCGTTGAAGCCCA
This sequence comes from Chthoniobacterales bacterium, assembly GCA_051003415.1. Classification (GTDB taxonomy): domain Bacteria; phylum Verrucomicrobiota; class Verrucomicrobiia; order Chthoniobacterales; family UBA10450; genus Palsa-1392. The sequence continues at coordinate 10,191 of JBPCLI010000046.1, forward strand.
GTTCCGGATCGCCGCCCGCGCCCAGGCCGCGCGTTGCCTCCTGGCCGATCTGCAGCTTCTGCGTCGCGACCGAGCTGGCGAGCGATTGCACATCGGTGTTGACCACGATCATCTCGGCGTGCTCCATCCCGTCGAGCACGATGCGGTCGAGTGCGTTCGCACCCGCTCCGCCTACTCCGATGATTTTGATCGCGAGGTCGTCTTCCTTTTTTTCCGGCAGGCTGTAATTGCGGCTGAGTTGGATCATGGTTTTGCTTTTGGTTAGGCAGCGGTTCAATGCGTCATCGCATTCCGTGGAAAATTTTGCCAAAAATCCCGCGGATACCGGTCCGCGGCTGGCGATCGCCCTGCACCGCCTGGGCGTATTTGATCAGGCCAATGGCAGTCGAAAATTGAGGATTTTCGAAGGCGCTCGTTAGGCCCGACATGGTGCGGGCGCGCGTGACGCGTGCCGGTAGCCCAAAAACGTCTTCCGCGAGGTTGTCGATCCCGTTCAACTGGCTGCAGCCGCCGGTGATGAAAATGCCTTCGCCGAGGTAATCGAGATAAGGCTCGTCCTCGAGACGCCGTTTCAGGAGTTCGAAAGTCTCGCGCAGCCGCATGTGAATGATCGTGTTCAGGGTTTCACGCTCGATTTCTTTCCCGGCAAATCCGGAGTCGTCTTTCAGCAGAACCGTTTCGCCCGGGAGACAATTGCCAAGGACGGTGCTGCCTTCTTCGATCTTGAGCTTCTCCGCTCGCGTCATCGGGATGCGCAAGCCCATCGAGATGTCGTTCGTGATGTGATCGCCGCCGACCGCGAGCACGCCGCTTTGTCGCACGGCGCCGTCGACGTAGAGAATGTAATCCGTCGTCCCGCCGCCGATATCGATGACGAGCGCGCCGAGATTTTTCTGATGCTGAGTGAGGACGACCTGCGCCGCCGCGAAGGGCGTGAAGACAACATCCTCGACGTCGAGCGGCAGTTCCTTCACGCAACGGATCGTGTTTTGAATTCGATTCCGCACACCATGGATGATGTGGAAATCGGCCTCCAGCCGCTGGCCGAGCATCCCGACCGGACTGAGCACGCCGTCTTGCCCATCGATGTGGTAACTCTGGATGATCGAATGCAGAAATGCGTTCTGCGCCGGGATGCTGACCTCGCGCGCGGCGATCTTTACGTCCTCGACGTCCTGCTCATCGATCTCGTCGCGATCTTCCGGCAGCGTCACGCAACCGCGATTGTTGAAGCTCTGGATGTGCGCCCCGGTGATGCCGATATAGACGCTGCGAATCATGATGTCGCTCTTCTCCTCGGCGTCGACGACCGCTTCGTGGACGCATTTCATCGCGGTCTCGAAATCGACGATTTCGCCTTTGCGCACGCCGCGCGATGGCGCCTGTCCGACGCCGAGAATTTTGATCGTGCCGTCCGGTTTTCCCTCGCCGACGACGACGCAGATTTTCGAAGTTCCGATCTCGAGACCGACCATTAAGTTGCTGCTAGCCATGACCGTTGCCTTCCTTGTGAAAACGTTGAAGTGGGACCGCGCGCCGCACCGGAAGCGGCGCGGGGCTGGAGTGGTATTGTTTGACGCCCGGACTATAGGGAAGTGCCTTTTTCACCGGTATCGGGCGGACCGCTTTTGCCTTGCGGATTTCCGGTTCCCTCGCGGCCGGTTTGTTCTCGTTAGGCGCAGGTTTTGATTCTGACGGCGCCTTCGGCGGGACCATTTCCTCTTCAAGATCGAGCTCGGAAATGACCGTGGACGCGGGCTGCGCAAAGGTCACGGGAATGTTGCGCGCGACGAGCAGGTTGACCGTCTCGATCGGGCGCTGGGTGTCGTCGCTGTAAACGAGAAATTGCTCGAGCCGCTCCATCTGGAGATCGAGATCATCGAAACCGAACATGACCCGGGTGTGATTCTTGTCCGTCACGAGCAGGCAGTAACCCTTCGAGACATCGACGTCGCGAATCTGGAACCGCGTTTGCATGAAGCTCGTCGTCGTTAGGCGAAGAAGTTGCAGGGCGGCTTTGGCCTCGAACGAATCGACCGTCTTGCCGGGGACGAGCGCCTCGCTGGAGCAGCCGGTGATCAAGGGTAGAGCGAGATATTCCGGGAGCAGTTTTTTCTCCTTCATCAGGATCCCGCGCGCGTCGACGAGGAAGGCGGCATCGGAAGCAAAGGGGTCGGCGACCGCTTTTTCGCTCGTGATCCAGGCGATTGGTTTGCGTTCCGTGATCGTGATGTCGATCTCGTTAGGCATTTTTCGCTCCACCTGCGCTTCGTCGATCTGCGGGAGTTGCTGCAGCCGGTCGTGAACCCTGGCGAGGTTGACGGAAAAGATGTTCAGGCCCTCATGGAGTTCACTCGCTTTCAGGACCTGGTCGCGCTGTAACGTGCCGTCGGTGCGAACCGCGATCGTGTTCAGCGCGTAATCAGGATTATCGAAAAAGAAGCGGCTCAGCCCGGCGCGAGCGCCGTAGTAGGCGCCCGCGCAAAGCGCGATCACGAGTAATACTTTCGAGACGGCGATGAGAACGCGGCGGTTGCGATGATGCGAGGCGCGGCGCGCCCGCACCTTAACGTCGAGCAGGTGTTGCTGTTTGCGCTGGCGCGAGGTGGAGAGTCGTCGATTGCCGACCCGCGGTTGGTTCTTGCCCGGTTTCGTTCTCATTTTTTCGGAGGCCGGGCGGCCAGTGAAAGTTCGATGATGCGGACGCAGAGCTGCGGATAAGAGATGCCGGCGACGGCCGCGGCATCGGGGAGCAGGCTGGTCTCGGTCATGCCGGGAATGGTATTAATCTCGAGAACGGAAGGCTCGTTTCGCTCCGAGAGCATGATGTCGACGCGGGAGTAAACCTTTAAGCCTAACGACTGAGTGGCGAGGAGGGCGAGGTCCTGGATTTTGCTGGTAAGATCTCCCGGAATCTGCGCCGGGCAGACATGCTGCGCGCCGCCGCCACCCTGCGGATTGAGGAACGGATACTTGTCGTTGAAATCGTAGAAGCCGCTCTTCGGGATGATCTCGAGCACCGGGAGGGCGAGATCGCCGAGCACGCCGATGGTCAGCTCGCGACCGGGAACGAATTGCTCGATCAAGAGTTCGTCGTCGTACTTGGCGGCCTCGCGCAGGTGGGTCGCGACCGCGGATTCCTCTTTCAAGATGTAGACGCCGACGGTCGATCCCTGGCGAGGCGCCTTGATCACGTAGGGCAGCGGGAGAGTCGGCTGCTCGCCAGCGTGGATGACTTCCCACGTGGGCGTGACGACCGGATGCCGCGAAAATCTTTTCTTCGACTCGATCTTGTCAAAAGCGAGCCGGCTACCTTCCACGTCCTCACCGGTGTAGGGCACGCCCCGGTCCTCGAGAATTTGCTGGATTTGGCCGTCTTCGCCGAAGGTGCCGTGGACGGCGATGAAGGCGAGTTCGGTGTCGTTAGGCAAAGTGAAGTCGGCATCAGCGACGTCGACTTCGGTCACTTCTGCGCCTAGCGAACGGAGGGCCCGGGCGACGCCTGCGCCGGTCGCGAGCGAAACCTTGCGTTCCGAGCCGGGGCCGCCCATCAGGACGGCGATTTTTTTGTTATTTAACGCGATCATCGAGTCCTCCGGGGAGCACGGGCTGCCAGCTCGTCCGCTGCCGAGAGTCTCCCGGCAGCTCGTCTGCAATCCGTGTGCTCGAAAATCCCGGGCGCGTGCGAACTCATCACAGCGCCAGTGCCCGGGAGGCTCCCGGGCACGACGGAGTGGTGGCACCCCGTGCTCCCCAGAGTAACGCGCGCCGCCGCACCCTTCATGAATTCTCTCCCACGATTTGCACTTCGGTTTCGAGCTCGACGCCCCGCTCTTTCCGCGCCGTGGCCCGGATTTGGCCGATCAACTCCAGAACTTCGTCGGCTGTGGCCGCCCCTTCATTCACGATGAAATTTCCATGCACCTCCGAAACCCGTGCGTCGCCGACTCGCGTGCCTTTCAGGCCCAGTTCGTCCACTAGTTTGCCGGCCGGGCACGCGGCGGGGTTCTTGAAGATGCAACCCGCGCTCTTCGCGCTCGGCTGAGTGGTGCGGCGTTTTTCCTGGGAAGCTTCGAGCCGCCTAACGATCTCTGCGGTCGAAGATTTTTCGCCGCGAAAGACGGCCGAGACGGCAAAGCTTTCGTCGAGCGAGGGAACATGGCGATAATGCACTTCCAATTCGCCCGGAGTTTTCTCGTGCGCCACGCCTTCGCGGTCGAGGTAGCGGACCCGGACGACCTGGTCGAAAGTCTGCGCCCCCATTGCACCGGCGTTCATGCGCAAGCCCCCGCCAACGGATCCCGGAATTCCTTCCATCCACTCGAAGCCGCCAATCCCAGCGGCTTTTCCGGCATAGGCAATCTGTTTCAGCCTCGCCCCGACGCCCGCACTGACTTCGAGGCCGTTCGTTTCGATTTTGTCGAACTCGCCGCCGCACGGATGAACTACCACCCCGCGAATGCCGCCGTCGCGCACAAGCAAATTCGAACCGCGTCCGATGACAAAAAGCGGCAGATTTTCGCGCCGGCAAAACCGGATCAGCCTGGCAAAAGCCTCCTCCGTTGTGGGTTCGACCCAAAATTGCGCGGGACCGCCGACCCGCAAGGTGGTGTGCTTCGCGAGCGGCTCGGAAAGTCGAACTTCGCCTTCCGGTCCAACGATCTCTTTGAATCGTTCCGCGATGACAAGCTCGGCCGCGAGCTTGGCCAATTGTTCGTGCACATTTCCTGCACCGAGACTGAGAACGAGGTCGCCCTCCATCAGCATCTGGCCGAGGTCGCCGTGCAGGCGATCGAGCCGCGGTTGGTAGGAGACCGCGCGATGACCATGCTTGGAAATCGCATCTGAGATCGTCTGGCCGCTCACTCCCGGGAGAGCAACTTCGCTGGCGGCATACACGTCCGTAATCACGACATGGTCGGCATCGTCGAAAGCCGCGCCAAAATCGTTTTGTAAAGCTTTCGTCCGGGAATAACGATGCGGTTGAAACATCGTCAGGACGCGTTTGCGGCCGGCGGAGCGCGCAGTCGCGAGAGTAGCCCGAATTTCGGTCGGGTGATGCGCGTAATCGTCAACCAGGAGAAAACGGTCGCTTTGGTATTTGATTTCGAAGCGGCGACGGGCGTGGCGGAAAGTGCCTAACGACTTGGCGATTTTCTCAAACGGGATGCCAAGTTCCGTGGCGAGCGCAATGACGCCGAGCGCGTTGCTGACGTTGTGCTTGCCGGGCACGCTCAGGGTGGCGTCGCCCAGTTTTTCGTCGGCTCGTTGCACGCAGAAAGTGGCGGCGAAATCCTTCAGCTCGAGCCCGCTGGCGCGATAGCGCGCCTTCTCGCTGAAGCCATAGGAAACGGTCTGCGAATGCTGACTGCAGACCCGAGGAGCGTGCAGATCGTCGGCGCAATAGAAGACCGTGCCCCTGGTTTGGCGGAGCAATTTCCCGAAGACCTCCTCGATCGCGGCCAGGTCCTTGTAATAATCGAGATGTTCTTCTTCGACGTTGAGGATGAGCGCGTGTTCCGGTTGGAAAAGTTGCAGCGTACCGTCGCTTTCGTCTCCCTCGGCGACGAAGTACTCGCCGCGCGGATCCCAATGGGCGTTGCTTCCCAAAATTGGAATTTCCGCCCCGACGTAATGCGAGGGATGCAGGCCGCCGCCGCGCAAAACGTGCGCCGTCATCGCGGTCGTGGTGGTCTTGCCGTGCATCCCGGCGATGATGATCCCGCGCTTGCCGAGCATGATGGCCGCGAGCGCCTCGGCGCGCCGAATCGCCGGAATCGTGTTCGCCCGCGCCGCGACCAGAATCGGGTTGTCTTCCTTGATCGCGGAGGAAAACACGATCAGCTCGGCGCCTTCCGCGTCTTCCGCGCGGTGCGGAGAGGAAAAGCGCAAGCCGAGCTGGGCGAGGCGTTGGGTCTCCTGGGTGCGCGCCTTATCGGAGCCGCGCACATCGTGCCCGAGTTCCAGGAGCAGCGCGGCGATGCCACTCATTCCGCTGCCAGCCACGCCGATCAGGTGGATCGCGTGGCGTTCGGCGGTCAGGAATTTTGGGAGATCAGGCGGCAACGGCGTCATTCGGCAGACTATATTTCTCCATCGTTTCGACGACCACAGTGGCCGCGTTTTTCGGCGCGAGGGTGACGGCGTTGGCCGACATGGTGCGAAGGGTCGCGGGATCGTTCAGCAAGTCGCGAATTTTCTGGGCAAGCAATTCACCGTTCAGCTCGGATTCCTTCAAAAGCAGGGCGGCCTTTGCCCTAACGAATATTTCGGCGTTTCGGTTCTGGTGATCGTCGGCCGCGTAGGGGTATGGAACAAGAAAGGCAGGCAGGCCGAAGGTGGCGAGTTCTGCCAGGGAGGCCGCGCCGCTCCGGGCGATCGCGAAATCGGACGCGCTATAAACTTCTTCCATCTGGTGATGAAAGGCGGCGACAAACGCCGGAATGTTTTCGCGCCGGTAATTATCGTCCAGGAGGCGCGCGTCACGATCGCCGGCGAGATGAATCACCTGCAGCGGAAAGCCCTGGAGCGAGGGCATCGCCTTGATCAACGCCTGGTTGATCCCGCTCGCGCCCTGGCTGCCGCCCATCACGAGGAGAGTCGGTTTTCCCGGCTCCAAACCGAGTTTCCGAAGCGCTTCCTGGCGGTCGATTCGCCGCAGGGTGGAACGGATCGGCGTGCCCGTAAATTCCGTCCGCGCCTTGGGAAAAAAAGCGGCGCATTCCTGAAACCCAAGGAGGACCGCGCGGACGAAGCGTGCGGTGTGGCGGTTGGCTTTGCCGGGGAAGGCGTTGGATTCGTGAATGAAGGTCGGAATGCCGCGCATCCGGCCAGCGATGACCGGCGCCGTCGAAGTGAAGCCTCCCATTCCGAGCACGACCTGCGGATTGAACTTGCGAAAAATCCCGCGGCAAAGAGAAAGGCTTTCGTTGAAACGCCTAACGAACGCGAGAATGGCCGGCGAAAAAGGCGAGGGGAGCGCGACGGTCGGGAGCTTTTCGAAACGAAACTCTGTCCTTCCCTCGGCCGCGAGAGTGTCGATCTCCTTCTCAGAAATGAAAAGCAGCACCTCGTGCCCGCGCCCCCGCAGCACCTCGGCGACCGCGAGACCGGGAAAGAGATGCCCGCCTGTTCCTCCGCATGCGATCACGGCGTTCATGCGAAGGAAGTTGAGATTTGAAAGTTGAGAGTTGAGAGACGCATCAGATTCGTGGGGTGACGCGCGCCTGCAGCGCCATTTCCTTCCGCGGCGCGGGCTCGAGCACGCCCTGTCGGTAAATATTCAAGAGAAGCCCAACGGCGAAAAGCGCCACCACAAGATTTGAGCCGCCATAGCTCACAAAAGGGAGCGGCAAACCTTTGTTAGGCAAAAGCGAGGTCACGACCCCGATATTGATCGCGGCCTGGAGCGCGAGCAGCGAAACGATCCCGCTCGCGAGCAGGAGACCGAAGCGATCACGGGCATGAAGCGCAATCGTCATCCCGCAGATGATGACGAGGACGAAAAGAAAAACGACGAGGAGGCTGAAGCGCAGACCCAGTTCCTCGCCCACGATCGGGAAAATAAAATCGGTGTGGGCATAGGGCAGGTAGGACATTTTTTGCCGGCCGTTGCCGAGCCCGAGACCGTCGATTCCGCCGCTGCCCCAGGCGATGAGGGCCTGCAATTGCTGCAGGCCGGCGGTCTGTTTGTATTGCTCGGGATGGAGGAAGGCCATGAGTCGGCTGTTGCGTTCCGCAATGTGGGTCGCAAGGTAAAGAATCGCGCCCACTCCGCCTAACGACAGCGTTCCAAGCAGGGCGAGATTGCTTCCGGCGATGAACATGACGATGAATGTCGTCCCGCCGAGCAGAACGGTCGTTCCGAGATCGACCTCGGTGATAATGAGGGAGATGAGCAGGCTAACGACCGCCATCGGAATGATGAACCCGCGGAGGATCTTGCTGCTTTCCTTTTCGTAACGCGAAAACCAGAAGGCGAGAAAGAAGACGGTCGCCAGCTTGGCAAACTCGGAGGGCTGACAGGTGATGCCGTGAAAGCTGAGCCAGCGCCACGAGCCATTGATCCTGTGCCGCAGGGGCGGGAGAAAACAAAGGGCCAGTCCAACGAGCGAGATGGCAAACCAAATCCACCAGGTGCGCTGCCAGAAATGGTAATCGATCAGGGCCGCGGCGATGCAGGCGACCAGTCCGATTCCAAGCCACATCGCATGCCTTCGCAGGAAATAATAGACGTCGTTGTGGCTGTCTTTGGCGAAGGCGCCCGTGCTGAAGAGAATGACAATGCCAATGGCGAGCAAGCCCAGGACGGCGAGAAACAGGATGTAGGCGCTCTTCCGTTGCATCAGGCGGTCGTGGTCTCCTTAGTCTGATTTCGCCTTGCCCGAGTTTTGCACTGGGATGTGCAATTTCTGCCCGATCTGCAATTTCCGCGGATCGGTGATCTGGTTGAGTTCGAGCAGGTCGGCTTCCGAAACTTTTAGGCGCCGAGCGATCGTGACCGGGTTGTCGCCTTTCACCACGGTGTGGATTTTGCCGGAATCGAGGACGGACTGGGTGGTGATGACCGGTTTGGAATGTTCGGCGCTTTTTTCCGGAGCTTTCGTTTCGGTTTTGACCGCCGCTTTCGTCACCTCGTTAGGCTCGGCGGCCTCAGGTTCCTCCGTCGCAACGACAGGAGCAGCGGGAGTTGCGACCGCTTCCGGCGTGGTCGCCGTCGCCATCGTCTCTCGTGTCTTGATCGTGTTGAAGGCGACGATCCCGGCGACGGCGACAATGTGAAGAACGAGAACGATGAGCAGCGCGCGCGACAATTTCATGTTCGGCTCCGACATCTGCTCATAATCCATGGCGTCGGGCAGACCGAGCGGGCGCGAGCGGCGCGCGGTCGAGGCCTGGAGTTTCTTTCGTTTCAGGATGGTTGGCATTTTCATAGTGTTGGGTCGGGCAGGCCACGCACGAGGGCGCGGAATTGATCGCCGCGATCGGCGTAGCTCTTGAACATGTCGAAGGAGGAAGTGCCCGGGGAAAAGAGAACGATCTCGCCCTCGCGGGCGGCGGCCTGGGCGCGCTCGACGGCCGATCCTAACGACGAAGCCAGCTCGCATTCAGTTGCCTCGCGCCAGTCGTGCGCCACGCCCGCGGCGATCTCGCCGATGAGGACGGCGTGCCGCACTTTTCGCTCGACGAGCGGGGCGATGGAGTCGAAAGCGAAACCCTTCTCCTTCCCGCCGGCGATGAGGACGATCGGTTTGGTGGCGCTGAGAAGCGCCTTCTCGAGCGCGTCGAGATTGGTTGCTTTCGAGTCGTTGATGTAATCGACGCCGGCGATGGCGCGGATGAACTCGAGGCGGTGCAATTGCGCGCGATAGGCGCGGAGCGGCGGCACCATTTCCTCAAAAGAGAGCCCGCGCGCCCGACCAACGGCGAGCGCCGCCATCATGTTTTCGGCGTTATGCGGTCCGCGCAGTTGTGCCTTCGCCAGGTTAAGGACGGGCTGCTGCCGGTAAACGATCCAGCCATCGCCTAACGAGAAGTCGCCGCCGTTGGTCCAGGCGCTAAAGGTGGTCACCTTCGCTCGCAGGCCGGGCAGCTCTTCCGCGACGTTGATGACGGCGGTATCGTCGGCGGTTTGGTTTTCGAAAATGCGCAGCTTGGCGCCGCGATATTCCCGGATTGACCGATAACGATCGAGGTGATCGGGTGCGAAATTGAGCCAGACGGTGATCTCGGGATGGAATTCCCGAATCGTTTCGAGTTGGAAGGAGCTGACCTCGACCGTCAGGGCGGCGTAGTCCTCCTTCTCACGCGCCGCTTCCACGAGCGGCTTGCCGATGTTGCCGCAGGCCACGGTCGGGTGACCGCAGGCGTTGAGCATCTGCGAGATCAATTCGGTCGTCGTCGTCTTCCCATTCGTTCCCGTGATCCCGATGACCGGGACGTTGCAAAATTGCCAGCCCAGCTCGAGTTCGCCGATCGACGGGATGTTCTTGCGCGAAAAATTTCGGCCTAACGGCAACTCCGGATCGATTCCCGGGCTGAGCACGCCGAGATCGTAAACTGCCGGATCTTCCTCCGCCGCCGGACCGCAGAGCAGGTAAACGCCCTTTGCCCGCAACTGGTCGAGGCCGGCCAATTTCTCCTCAGGAGCGCTGTCGAGCATCGTCACCTTTGCGCCTTCCTCTGCGAGGAGAAGCGCAGCCGCCTTGCCGCTCCGGCCCGCGCCAAGCACGGCGACGTTTTTGTTTTTGTAGTCGGGCTTCATCGCAGTTTTAGAGTGGCCAGGCCGAGGAGCGCGAAGACGATCGAGAGGATCCAGAATCTCACGATGACGGTGTTTTCCTTCCAACCGCTGAGCTCGAAGTGATGATGAATCGGCGACATAGCGAAGAGCCGTTTTCCGGTCAGCTTGAAACTCAAAACCTGGAGGATGACGGAGACCGCTTCGATCACGAAGACGCCGCCCACGACCGCGAGGAGCAGCTCTTGTTTGCAGCAGATCGCGACCACGCCAATCATCCCGCCGATCGCAAGTGAGCCGGTATCGCCCATGAAAACTTTGGCCGGGTGACAGTTGAACCAGAGAAAGCCGAGACCGGCGCCGACGAGCGCGGCGCAGACAACCGCGAGCTCGCCGGAGAAGGGATAGAAGGGAACCTGCAAATATTGCGCGATCCGAAAATTTCCGCCCGCATAGGAGAGCAGCGCGTAGGCAAACGCGACCGTGATCGTGCAACCGATCGCGAGGCCGTCGAGACCATCGGTCAGGTTCACGGCGTTCGATGCGCCGACGATGATGAGGGCGAAAAAGAAAAACGTGAAGACACCCATGTTCACAATCACCGGCAGTTTATAGAAGGGCAGGTAAAGCGAGCGCGCCTGCACTTCGATGAGGGGATTAAGGAGGAAAAAGGCGGTTACGATACCGGCGAGTGCGATCTGAAAAATGAGCTTCAGCCGGCCGCTGATCCCGTCCGATTTTTTCTTTGTGACCTTCAGATAATCATCGACGAAACCTAGGAGGCCGAGATAAACCGCGCAGAAGAGGACGAGCCAGACGAATGGATTATCCGGCCGCGCCCAGACGACCGAGGCGACCACGACCGAGCCGATAACGAGGACACCGCCCATCGTCGGCGTTCCTTGTTTACCGCCGTGTAGCTCGGCGAGATGCCGCACTTCGGAGGCGGTTCGAATCGGCTGCCCGACCTTGAGCGAAATCAGTTTGCGGATGACAAAGTTGCCGAAAAGCAGCGAGATCGCGAAGGCCGTAATCGCCGCGAGAACGGCGCGAAAGGTGACGTAATAGAAGACGTTGAAGCCTTTAAAGTTTTCCGTCAGGCGATGCAGGTAAAACATCATGACGCGCAGTGGGTCTCTAACTGGCGTTTCGCGAATTCTTCCAGGACGCGCTCGGTCCGGGCGGCTCGGCTCCCCTTGATCAGGACGAGGTCGCCAGGGTGTGCGCTTTCGCAGAGGAAATCGGCCACTTCCGCGGCCGAAGCGAGCGTTTGGCTCTTCTCCAAGCCGGCAGAATGCGCCGCGGCCGCGATCTCCGAGGAATCTTTGCCTAACGAAATGAGATGATCGATGCCTAACGACGCCGCAACCTCGCCGACTTCGCGATGGCCGCGGACTGACTCGGCGCCGAGCTCGGCCATTTGCCCGAGGACCGCGATTCGTTGTCCATCGGTCTCAAGCTCCGCCAGGGTGCGGAGAGCGGCCTTCATCGAGTCGGGATTGGCATTGTAGCTGTCGTCGATGAACTGGACGCCGCTGATATTCTTGATCTGCAAACGCGCCTTGGTGACCGGCGCGGCGGCCAGCCCGGCGGCGCATTCTTCGAGCGAAAGCCCGAAAACGCGACCACCCGCGATGGCGAGCAAAGCGTTCTGCACCATATGCAACCCCGGCACCGGAGAGACCGCGTGACAGCGGTGCGCGCCCTCGAAAATGGTGAATTCCGCGCCTTCTGCGGTCTGGACAATTTCGCGCGCCTGCACTTCGCCGCCGTCGATCCCGGCGAAAATGACGCGCGCCGAAGTCCGCCGTGCGATGGCGTTGGCAAATTCATCGCTCCGATTCAGGATGAGAGTGCCATCGGCGGGGAGCGCGGCGGCAAGCTCGCCCTTTTCCTGCGCGATTGCTTCGCGGCTCCCCATAAATTCGAGGTGCGCGACGCCGATGTTGGTGATGATTGCGACGTCCGGTCGCGCGATTTGCGCGAGGGGCGCGATCTCGCCGGGATGATTCATTCCGATTTCCCAGACGCCGATCTGCTGGCGCGACGAGGCCTCGAGCATCGTGCGGGGGAGACCGACGTGATTGTTGAAATTGCCGTCCGTTTTCGTGACTTGAAAGCGGTGCCCGAGGACAGAGGCGGTAAAGTCTTTCGTGCTCGTTTTCCCATTGCTGCCGGTGATGGCAACGACTTTTATGCCTAACGACCGCCGGTAGTTCGCGGCCACCTGCTGGTAGGCGACAAGGGTGTTGGCAACCCGGAGCAGGGAAAAGTCGGGACCTGGTTTGCCGGTCCAGTTCGTTTCCACGATCGCGCCCGCGGCGCCGCGCTGCATCGCTTGTTCGATAAATTTGTGGCCGTCGAAATTCTCGCCGCGCAAGGCGACGAAAAGATCACCCGGCTGCACCGTGCGCGAGTCGGTGCTGACGTGCGTGACGAGGGCACCGCGGTTGCCGTTTTGCATTACGGCTCCGGCGAACTCTGCCAGTTGCTCGATCGAAAGCGGGTCCATGGTCAGCGCGGCGATCTCATCCGGGGAGCGCACGCGACTCGCGTGCCGTTTGTGGCAACTCGCCGCAAACATCCGTGTAACGGGCGAAGTAAAGGCAAAAGTTCATGATGGCGGGTCGCCATCACCAGCACGCGGGTCGCGTGCGCTCCCCGGAATTTGCTGCGACGCTGAGTGGAACGATTCATCACTTAGAATTCCAGCGGTCGATTTTCCAACGCGCGCATGGCCATCTGGCGGTCGTCGAACGGGATGGTGTGGTCGGCAAATTCCTGGTAAGTCTCGTGGCCTTTGCCCGCGATGATGATGATGTCGCGCGGCTGAGCGAGCGCGATGGCGTGGGCAATCGCTTCCGCGCGATCGGGCACGGCTTCGAAGTTGGTCGAGCGAAATCCCTTTTTTACTTCCTCGATGATGGCGAGCGGATCTTCTTTTCGCGGATTATCGGAGGTGATGATGCTGTAGTCGGCGTTTTGATCGGCCACCCGGCCCATCAGCGGGCGCTTCTGTTTGTCGCGGTCACCACCGGCGCCGAAAACGACGACGAGCCGGCGAGGCGCGAGTTCACGCAGGGTCTTGAGGACATTGAGGAGCGCGTCGGGCGTGTGCGCGTAATCGACAAAGACCTGAAACTGGCGTTTGGCCGGGACCATCTCGAGACGACCGGGGACCTGGGGCGACTTGGCGAGGCTGAGAACCGCTTCCCGGAGGCTCACGCCTAACGAATTGGCAGCGGCCAGCGCGGCCAGCGCATTCATCACGTTGAAACGTCCGATGAGCGGGACTCGGACGAGATAAATCTTGCCGCGGGCGTCGAGCTGGAACGAGGTCCCGCTGAATTCGGCCCGGTAATTGGAAGCGCGAAAATCGGCCCGCGCGCTCACTCCATACGTGATAACCGGCGTATCGTCGACGAGGCGCTTCACCAGCTGCTCGCCGTAACGATCGTCAATGTTGATTATCGCGCTCGCCTGCTTCTTGTTAGGCTGATTTTTCAGTCCGGTGAAAAGCAGCGCCTTTGACTCGAAGTAATTTTCCATCGTCTGATGAAAATCGAGATGGTCTTGCGTGAGGTTAGTGAAGACGGCGACGTCCCATTCCAAGCCGCGCGTGCGATCCTGCGCCAGCGCGTGCGAGGAAACTTCCATCATCGCCGCTTTGCAACCGGCGTCGGCCATTTGGGCGAGCATCTCCTGAAGATCGAGCGACTCGGGAGTCGTCCGGGTCGCTGGCAGGACACGCTCGCCGATTTCGTAGCGCACGGTGCCGATAAGCCCGCTGCGCATCCCGGCGTTTTCGCAGATGTGCTTGATGAGAAAGGTGGTCGTCGTCTTGCCGTTCGTCCCGGTGACGCCGGCCATCTTCAGGCGCAGCGCGGGTTTTTTGAAAAAGGTAAACGCCAGGTCGGCCAGCGCGATGCGACTGTCCGCGACTACGATGGAGGTGGCGCGGGAATGCGATTCCGGGCGTTCCACCACGATCGCCGCCGCGCCTCTCTCGATCGCCTGTTCGGTGAACTTGTGGCCATCAACAGTCGCGCCGCGGACCGCGACGTAGAGGCCGTTCTTTTGCACCCGGCGCGAGTCGTAGAAGATGCCGTCGACCTCGCGGTCGAGCGGCCCGAGGACTTCCTGTACCGAAATGGAGTCTGCGAGAATTTTGAGCTGCATGAGGTGTGGACACGCGAGGCGCGGAAATCTAACGGGCATTAGTTAAGGCGACTCGTCCGGCCGTTTCTGGCGTTCCAATTTCCTCATGCGGCTCAAGATCGAGATACCGCGCCGCCCGTTCCGCGACGCGGGAAAAAATGGGTCCGGCGACCGTGCCGCCGTAGTTGAGATGGGGATCCTTGGTATGTGCGTCGTCGAGCACGACGAGGGCGACGAACGCCGGGTTTTCGGACGGGAGGAAACCGCTGAAAGAGACGACGTATTTGTTTTTCTCGTAGCCACCGCCGGGAGCGGCTTTCTGGGCGGTGCCCGTTTTACCGGAAATGCTGAACCCGGGCACAGCCGCCTCGGCCGCAGTCCCGCGCTTGCTCACCACGCCACGCAGGGCGAGGGCAATCTGAGAGGCCGTTTGCGGAGAGACCACTTGCCTAACGACGATCGGCTGGAGGCTGGCGACGACCGCTCCTTTGTCGTCGATGATCGTCTTAACGATGCGGGGCTGAACCAGCTTGCCGCCGTTTGCGATGGTCGACATGGCCATAATCATCTGCAAAGGCGTCACCCCAACTTCCTGACCCATCGGAATGCGGGTGATGGAAATCTTACTCCAGCTCCGCGGCGGATGGACCATCCCGCGAATTTCACCCGGCAGTTCGATTCCAGTGCGATCGCCGAAGCCGAAGCGGCGGATGTATTCGTAAAACTTCTGTTCGCCCAACATGCAGGCCATCTTGGCCGCACCGATGTTGCTCGAGTGGACAAGAATGTCCTGCACGCTCAGTTCGCCGTAACCTTTATAGCCATGATCGTGCAGCGGTCGGCCGCCGACGTTCCAGACGCCGTTCTCGCAGAAGATCATCGAGTTGAGGTTGACCTTGCGTTCGTTGAGGGCGGCCGCCGCGGTGACGATCTTGAAGGTGGAACCGGGCTCCATCATGTCGATGATGGCGCGATTTTTCATCTCCTCGGGTTTCGCTTCGGAGCGTTGATTGAGGTCAAAGTTAGGCCGGTTCGCCATCGCCAGAATTTCGCCAGTCTGCGGTCGCATCAGGATGATAGTGGCCTTGGCCGGGGTGTATTCGCGCATCGCGGCGTCGAGCTCGTTCTCGACGATCGTCTGCAAGCCCATGTCGATCGTGAGGTGCAGCTGGTCGCCATTGCGTGGCGCCCGTTCCAGCCCGCGGTAGAGGACGATTTCGCGACCCTGCGCATCGTGCTCGATGTAGCGATAACCATCCTCCCCCCGCAAATATGTGTCCATCGACGCTTCCACGCCCTGGATGCCTTGCTGCTCGAAGTTTGAAAAACCGATAACGTGGCAGAGCATGGAGCCGTTCGGATAAACTCGAACGGTTCCGCGCTCGCAGTAGACTCCGAGCAGCTTTTCCTGCCGCAAAGTTTGCTCGAGCGCGCGGGCGTCGGCATCGGGGACCTCTCGTTTCAGGACGATATACGATCGGCCGCTGGCGATTTTCTCCGCGATCTCGTTAGGCGGAATGTGCAGGCCGCTGGCGAGGATTGGGATGAGGGCTTCGGCGTTCCTGATCCGTGAGGCATCGGCGATGACGGTTGCGACCGGGACATTCTGGGCCAGCACTTCGTAACCGGCATCGTAGATCACGCCGCGCTCGGCGGGGATGGCGTTGCGACCGACGTTCTTGTCCGCGGCCATCTTGCTGTACTTATTGTGCATCACCAGCTGGAGATAGATCAGCCGGTAGGAAAAGATGCTAAAGAGGAACGCGAAGAAAATGCAGACAAAGGTGCAACGAGTGCGGCTATTCCATTTCATGGGCGGCCTCGCTGGTTAACGACCGGCTGGACCTCATCTTCGCTCCCAGGTTGGGTCGAAGAATTCAGCCTAACGATACTCTTTTCCGTGATCGGGATCATCTGGAGGTAGCCTTCCTTCAACCGCCTCTGCAAGGCGGTGCGGGAAGTGAGGGCGGCGAACTGCACCCGGGCGTCCTCGTTTTGCGTGCGGGTGGCGATCAATTCCTGCTCAAGCGCGCGACGCTCCATTCCCTGGTGGTGGAGCTGGACGGTGAGATAAACGTAACTCAGCCCGGTCGCAGCGAGGAAAGCGACGATTACGATCCAGCGCGCCAGAGCGGGCGCATCGATGGGATTGAAGTTTTTTCGCCGGCGACGGTTCATTCGATCCTTTCTGCTACGCGGAGCTTGGCGCTGCGGGAACGTGGATTGGCCCGCTGCTCCGCCGCGTCGGGCTCGACTGGTTTCGAGGTGACAAGACGGAGGGAATAATCGGGGTTTGGTCGAGGCTCCGGCCATTCCGGCCGGTCAAGGAACTCACGGCTGCGGTCGCGGAAGAAATTCTTCACGATCCGATCCTCGAGTGAATGAAAAGTGATAACCGCGATCCGGCTGCCGGGTTCCAGCCTATTCGTTAGGGCGAGCAGCCCTTCTTCGAGCGCGCCAAGTTCGTCGTTCACCTCCATCCGCAACGCCTGAAAAACCTGCGTCGCGGGATGGCGGCGTCCGTGGCGGCCGACGATTTTCTCGATCGCCTTGGCCAAGGTGAGCGTTTCCCGAAAGGGCGTTTCCTTGCGCAGCTTCACGATCTGGCTAGCGATGCGCCGAGCGGCCGGCTCTTCACCCAACTCACGAAAAATGTTCATCAGCTCCTCCTCGGTGTAGCTGTTGACCACTTCGGCCGCGGTCAGCTCGCGCCGCGGATCCATCCGCATGTCGAGAGGTCCGTCGCGCATGAGGCTGAAACCGCGGTCCGCATTTTCCAGCTGGCGGGAAGAGACCCCGAGATCGAGAAGCGCCCCGCCGATTTGCGCAATGCCGAGCTGATCCAGAACGCGGCCGGCGTTGCGGAAATTTGCCCGTTGCAGCGTCACGTGACTCCCAAAATTCGTTAGGCGCGCGCCCGCAAATCCGAGTGCGTCCGGGTCCTGATCGAGGGCGAGAACGTCGGCTCCGGTCCGCAAGATTGCCTCGGTGTGACCGCCACCGCCGCAGGTCCCATCGAGAACGAGTGAGCCGGGACGCGGCGCGAGCAGTTCGATTGCCTCGGCCGCGAGCACCGGGCGGTGGTAGGTGAAATCTTCCATATCCTGTGCCTCTTCGTTCATGAGCAGCGGGCCGGTCGCGAAGCGGACCGGTCGTTCAAATAAGAGGGCGTTCATCTCGCTAGAGTCCGACCATGTTGGCCACGTGCTGGTAGGTGGGATGCTCCTCGGCATGGGCGACTTCGCGCCGCTTCAGATTCCAGATCTCAAAACGCCCGCGTCCGCCGACGAGGGCGATCTCGCGTTTCAGATCGAGTTTTTTGCAAAGATCATCCGGCAGGACGAGACGACCCTGTTTGTCGGAGGCCCCGTGCTGGGCCTGCGCGTGCAACTGCCGGAAAAAGGTGCGAAGATCGCGCGGCGAGACGCCCGCGACATTTTCCGCTGTGGCGCTAATCCGTTCGAATTCGTTAGGCGGCATGACCAGCAGAAATTGACCGCTCGGCTCGGGGACCATGAGGAACTCCTCGCCCGCGCCATTGCGCCGCCAGCGCGAGGGGATGGTTACGCGATGTTTGTCGTCGAGTTGATGGCGAAATTCTCCCGCATAAAAAACTGAGTTTGAAGGTGCTGAATCCATACCCGCCGGAGAATTATTCCAATTTAATCCACTTCCCCCCACTTTAAACCACTGCGAATTTCACGGGTCAATAAAATAAATGCCGGTTTGCGCGATTTTCTTTGGCCTCTTAAATTCTCGCCCCGCCAATGTTTCGACCTTTTCTTACTTTGAGATTCGCTCTTGCCTTCGTCAGCAGCATCCCGATCGCCTTCGGGCAAACAGGCGACGACGCCGTCCGCGTAACCGTGGCCATGAACCCGGATGGATCGAAGACCGTTTATCAAACCGACGGGTCCAACCATCGCTCGACTGCCAGCACCACCGGGGCGAACGGGAAGGCCCAAGGGAAGATTATTTACAAGCTGGACGCCAACGGCCGCTACGAAAGCGGTGAAGTCTTCGCGGCCAGTGGTGCATTGCGTTTCAAGACCCGCTACCGTTACGACACGGCCGGCCATCTGCTCGAGGAGACGCAGGTGGCGAAGGACAACTCGGTGTTGAACAGGATCAGCTACAGTTATGATGCATCCGGTCACTCCGCTGGCTACGCGGTCTACGATGGTGAAGGCCGTTTGCTCGGACGCACCACGGAAAAAAAGCCGGCCGCACGCGGCCAACCGTAAAAATGCGAGCTGTGAACTTTTTACTCGTTAGGTCGAAAGCTTCGCCACTTGCCAGCGAGGGCAAAGGGAGTTATCAGGTCTTCGCATGATCGATTACATCCAGAAGGGTGGTCTGCTCATGTGGCCCATCCTGGTCTGCAGCATCATCTCGATCGCCGTTTTTGCGGAACGGCTTTTTTATTTTCATCGCGCGACGATTCACATCGGCGAATTTCTCCAGGGACTCTCCAACCTCCTGCAGCGGCATAATTACGCCGAGGCTCTCCATGAATGCGCCGGCACGCCTGGTCCGGTGGCGCGGGTCATCCATTCGGCGATCATTCGTCACGAAGCCCCGCGCGCGGAATTGCGCGAAATCGTGCAGGAAGCCGGCCAGCTCGAGGTGCCCAAGCTGGAACGGTTTCTCGGCGTGCTCGCGACCTTGGCTTATCTCGCGCCCCTCATTGGTTTGTTAGGCACAGTGACCGGAATGATCGAAGCCTTTGGCCTGGTCTCTTCCAACGGCGGCTATGCAACGGTGACGGAACTTTCGAGCGGAATATACAAGAGTCTTCTTACCACCGCCGCCGGCCTGGTCGTCGCGACTCCCACTTTCGTCGGTTACAGTTATCTCTCCTCGCGGGTTAATACTTTGCTGCACGATATGGAGCGGGCCGGTATCGAGGTCGTGCATATGCTGACTGATCACGCGCCTTCGGCCGAGATCATTAACTTCCAACAGGCGCAGGAAAAAGCCGCGCTCCGGCGGGGCGATCGCTGAGCAGTGCGCCCCTTCGTTCTCGCGCCTAACGAGAAATGAAGCTTTCCCGGACGACCAGCATCAGCTTCGGGTGGCTCTATGTCTTCCCGCTTCTGGATGTGGTTTTTCTCCTCATCTTTTTCTTTCTCCTCAGCTCTAGCTTTGTCCTGCAGCCGGGGATTGCGGTGACGGTTCCTTTCTCGCGTTTCACTCTCGGTCCGCGGCCTAACCAGCAGATCATCAGCATCACCGCAGGGCCCAACCCGGCGATTTATTTACGCGATCAAAAGGTGACGCTGGATCAGCTCGGTCCCGCGCTCGATATCACGAAACGGGAAGGTCGCTCGATCGTGATCAAGGCTGACCGCTCCGTTTCTTATGATTTGGTGATGGCGGTTACCAATGCCGCTCTCGAGCGCGGAATCACTTCGGTCGCGCTCGCCACCTCTCCGCAACAGTGAGCGCGGGAAGCTACGCCTCGCCCGCGCCGGGTGGCCTCCTATTCCATTGGGAACGTCCGCGGAGGCGAAAAGTCGCGATCGCCGGTTTCCTGGCTGCCTCGGCGGCGCTGCATGCACTTTGTTTTTATCTTTTCCAAGTCGTCTATCCGCCGGCCATTTCGCTTCTGCCGCCGCCGGCGCAGGTCAGCCTGATTGCGCCAACCTCGACAGAGGCGCGGACGTTTCTGAACTGGCTCGCGGCGGAAGATCCGGCCCTCGCTTCGCAAACGCAGCGGCCAGCGGACGCACGCGCCTTTCAACTTCCGAAGGTTGCGCACGTTCCCTCATACCTGACCTTTCCGCCGAGGCTCAAGGAATTGCCTGCCCGCAAAATTGCGGCTGCCGCTCCGTCCGCCATGCCGCCCGCGCCCGTTCCGGCGGCGGTCGCGTCCACGTCCGCACCGCCATTGCCTGCTCCTACGAGCCTGATTTTCTCCGGTGATCTGCACGAACTTTCGGTAACGCATCCGGAACTGAAATTTCGAGCGTCGGTGCGCGATGCCCCGGAAAGCGCGCGCTTCCGGGTTGCGATCGACTCGTTAGGCGCAGTCCGCTTTAGTTTTCTCGAGCAATCTTCCGGCGACGGCGCGCTCGACGAACAGGCGCGGCAGGCACTCGCACTTTGCCGCTTCACGATGGGATCAAACGCGCCGGCCAGCGACACTCTCACCTGGGCGACCGCGACTTTCGCCTTCGGGACCGATCTCACGATGCCGCCGGGCGCGGCGGAGCGCGCGCCGTGATTCGAGTCAGCCTGGCGGCGCTCGTCACGATTTATCTACTGCTTTTTCTTGCGGCGGTTTTTCTCCTCTGGATATTTGGCGAGTGGAATCGTCGACGCCGTGAGCAGCGGGCGCTGCGCCACCGGCTGCGGTGTGTGATTTGCGCTTTCGAGTTCGAGGACCGAACGGCGACGCTTCTGCCACGTTGTCCGCGCTGCGGCAGCTTGAACGAACGTTTTAAACTGGATCGAATTTAATCATGGGAATGTGGATTGGCCGAAACCGTAAAGCGCGCGTGACCTATGGCTTCGACGAGATCGCTCTCGTCCCGGGCCGCGTGACAATTAACCCGAACGAAGTCGACATCCTCTGGCGTCTGGCGCGCCGGGAGGCGGAGCCGATTGAATTCAAAATCCCGATTCTGGCGAGCGCGATGGATGGGGTCGTTGATGTTCGTTTTGCCATCGCGATGGGGCAACTCGGCGGGCTCGCAGTTCTCAATCTTGAGGGCGTCCAAACCCGCTACAAGAATCCACAGGAGGTTCTGCAAAAGATCGTCGAGGCGGACAAAAATGAGGTCACCGCGCTTTTGCAAAAAATCTACACGGAACCGGTGCAGGAAGATCTCATCGCGGCCCGGATTCGCGAGATCAAGGACGCGGGCGTGCCAGCGGCGGTCAGTTCGATCCCGCAACGCGCGGATCGGTTCGGCGCGATCGCGCAGGAAGCGGGCGCGGATATTTTCGTCGTGCAAAGCACGGTCTCGACCGTGCGGCACGTTTCCTCGGAATATAAATCGCTCGAGCTGGCGAAATTCTGCGGCGAAATGCGGATTCCGGTCATCGTCGGCAATACGGTCGGCTTCGATGCCACCTACGAGATCATGGAATGCGGACCGGCAGCTGTTCTCATCGGAGTCGGGCCGGGTGCGGCCTGCACCTCGCGCGGCGTTCTCGGTTTGGGTGTGCCACAAGTCACGGCGACAGTCGATTGCGCCGCGGCGCGGGACGCTTATTTCAAGAAAACCGCGCGCTACGTCTCGATCATCACCGACGGGGGCATGAGCAAAGGCGGCGATGTCTGCAAGGCGTTCGCCTGCGGTGCCGATGCGGTCATGGTGGGAAGCGCATTTGCCAAGGCGCATGAGGCACCGGGCAGCGGATACCATTGGGGAATGGCCACGCCACACGCCAATCTCCCCCGCGGGACTCGGATCAAGGTCGGTGCGACCGGTTCGCTGAAACAGATTCTCTTCGGGCCCGCCGAGGTGGACGACGGCAGTCAAAACTTGGTCGGCGCGATCACGACCTGCATGGGCAACGTCGGGGCCAGTTCCATCCCGGAATTCCAACAGATCGAGATCATCATCGCGCCCTCCATCCGGACGGAGGGCAAACTTTTCCAGACTGTCCAGAGCGTCGGGATGGGCACCCACTGACCGGAGGGTGACAAGTGCCGAGTGATGAGTGACAAGTAGTCGCTGAGACAAGAGTTTTACTTAATGAATCGACGAGTCGTCATCACGGGAATGGGCGTAGCCACGCCGCTGGGCATGGAGCTCGAGACCTATTGGCAGAATCTGCTCGCGGGCAAGAGCGGCATCGTCGAGATCTCGCGCTTCGACACCACCGGCTTCGACTGCACGATTGCCGGCGAAATTCGCGACTTCGATCCGAAGACGGTCTTTAATAATCCCAAGGAACATAAACGGACTGACCGCTTCGCTCACCTCGCGATGGCGGCGACGAAAAGCGCGATGCGCGATTCCGGGATCGACCTCGACAAGGTGAATCGAGACCGGTTCGGCGTCCTTGTGAGCAGCGGTATCGGTGGCCTCAAGACGCTCGAAGACCAGCACACCGCATTGGTCACCAAAGGTCCGTCACGCGTGTCCGCATTCACCATTCCGATGCTGATCAGCAACATGGCGAGCGGGCTCATTTCGATGGAATTTGGATTGCGCGGACCGAACATGTGCATCGTCACCGCCTGCGCGACTTCCAACAACGCCATCGGTGAAGCCTGGCGCATCATTAAATTTGGCGACGCCGACATTTTCCTCGCCGGCGGTTCGGAAGCGGCCATCATTCCGATCGGTCTCGGCGGTTTCGGAGCGATGAAGGCGCTCAGCACGCGCAACAGCGAGCCAGAGCGCGCCTCGCGGCCTTTCGATCGCGACCGCGACGGCTTCGTCATGGGCGAGGGCGCGGGAGTGATGGTGGTCGAGGAACTCGAGCACGCCAAAGCGCGCGGCGCGAAGATTTGGTGCGAGCTGGCCGGCTACGGTCTTTCCAGCGACGCATATCACATGACCGCTCCGCCGCCCGACGGAGATGGAGCAGCTCGCGCGATGAAAATGTCGCTCGATCACGCCGGCATCACGCCGAGCGAAGTGGACTACGTGAACGCTCACGCCACTTCCACCGGCCTCGGCGACATTTGCGAAACGCGCGCGATCAAAACTGTTTTCGGCGAACATGCCAAAAACGGGCTCTCCATCAGTTCGACCAAATCGATGACTGGCCACTTGTTAGGCGGAGCGGGTGCGATCGAGATGGCGGTCTGCGCGCTGGCGATCCGCGATGGCAGAATTCCGCCCACGATCAACCTCGAAAATCCCGATCCGGAATGCGATCTCGATTACACCCCAAACGTAGCCCGGGAAAAAAGAGTGCGCGTCGCGGTAAACAATTCCTTCGGCTTCGGCGGGCACAACGCCACTCTCGTCGCGACCGAATTCAAGGACTAGCAGTAGCGACGCGGATAGCCGGTCGCGTTCGGGGGCAGTTTTTCCGCGAGCGAAAATTTCTCCCCGCGCTTCGCAGAGCGAAGCGTCTACAGGGCACGCCACAAAGTGGGCGGCGCGGTTCCACCACCTTCCCCGCTGGATCCCGGAAATAAAGCGAAGCGTCCGCCATTCGGCCATGCAACATCCTACCAGGTCGAGCGCTTCAAGAACGCGGAGAAGCGAGCTGGGGCGGCATTGTGGTAGTTTTTTTGCTGAGGGGCGGCGAACTCTGCGATTCCGCAATTTTAGCTTTCGGAGGAGCTTTGTGCGGTGGGTGTCGAATTTTACCGCCGACGAATGCCCCCGAGGCGACCCTTTGGGTGGGATGCTGCTCTAACATCTCGTCTTTCGGAACGAGAATGCTACCAAGAAGAAGGTTACGCTCTCCGGCAGGTTCGGTTCGCACTGCAGGAGCCTTAGGATGCCGTTCTGCTCGTTGTAAGCAAAATTTCGAAAGAAATCAGGGATGACAAGGCGTCACAAATATTTGTCGAAAAGCGGTGGAGATCGGTGGCCCAATTCAGCCTTCTGATACTTTCGGACACCGCACGCAAACTCCTGATGGCGTAGTCGCTGCCTACGCTTCAAGAGTAACTAAATTGGAGCGGGACGCTGGTTCTCCAAATGCATGCACCTTGGCGTATTCCGGTTGGGGGGCACATTCAGCAAAAGGAAAACTGGCCGCACGCATATGAGTCTCCCGAGATTTTAAGACTGAGCTCATCGGCTTCACCCAATTGGCGAAAAATATATTGACAGCAGTTGCAGCGGTTAAATAATGCGGACTTCCAAGCAAAATCCGACTCTACACCCCGAACATGCGTTCTCCTCTGCACGTGCCGCCTTCTTCCCGCAGTTCTTGCAATTGGAAGACATGACCTCGTTTCGGATTTTTACCTCTCCGCGGAACTCGCTGTGACCACGAATCTCCAAAGCCTTCCGAAAATCTTGCGAGCCAGTATCGCGAGCAACGCGGACCGGCTTGAAAGGGAATATGGCCAGATTGCCTAAGGTGATTCTTAAGGACTTCGAATCCGGCAAAGCAGGCGTCCTCGTTGTCGATGGCCAGCCCATTGTGCGAGAGCGATTGGTAGAGATCATCGCCAGCCAATCCGATTGCGTTTCGTGCGGAGAAACAGACAATTCGCGTTCTGCCTTCGACCTCATCTCCTCCTGCAGAGTAGACCTGGTCGTCACCAGTCTCTCGTTGAAGGATTCCCATGGCCTTGAGTTCATCAAGGATCTCCACGTTCGCTACCCTCAGTTGCAGGTGCTGGTGTTTTCGATGCATGACGAGTCTCTCTACGCCGAGCGCAGCATTCGCGCCGGGGCCAGCGGCTTCGTCAGCAAACAGGAGAAGACGAGCGAGCTGCTTCGCGCAATCCGACACGTCCTCGCCGGGGAGATTCACTTGAGCGACCGCATTGCTGGCCCTGTAATGCGCCGGCATTTCTCCCGCACCTCGAGGGCATCTGGCTCCGATCTGGAACAGCTAAGCGATCGAGAACTGGAGATCTTCGAATTAATCGGCCGTGGGCGCAGCAGTCGGCAGATTGCCGAATCGCTCCATATCCACCTTAAGACGGTTGAGACGTATCGCTGCCGGATCAAAACGAAACTGCGGCTCAGCGGCGCGCCTGAGCTGGCCCGGCGTGCTTTGCAGTCGGTCGAAGAATTGGTTTCAAGCCGGCGTTCTCAGTAAGGGTGGTCACCATTGCAAAGGCAGTCTTCTGTCAAGAAAACCCCTACAAAAGAATTCGATCAGGCGCCTGACAGACACTGCACCGCGGGTTGGGTTAAGATCTTCCTCAGTGTTTCCCCTCCCTACAGACCGACTAGCTAAAAGAGGCAAAATGCCGCTTCAGCTCCGGACAGCAGTCAGCGCCGGAAGTGTTGGATTCAATATTGTCACCACGAGCTCGTGGAACGACCTGGCTACAATCATTGGCAAAGT
Organism: Chthoniobacterales bacterium; assembly: GCA_051003415.1. Lineage (GTDB taxonomy): Bacteria > Verrucomicrobiota > Verrucomicrobiia > Chthoniobacterales > UBA10450 > Palsa-1392. Next base: position 35,536 of record JBPCLI010000046.1, read on the forward strand.
GGCCTCACGAGCCAGCGCCTTACCGAAAACGATCTGCCGCAGTCCTTGGGAACTTAGCCATGATGGCAACCGGCTGCGGCTGCAACGGGTGGACTGGCGAGCTTCACAGAGTCGTCGTTTTAGAGGTTCCTGGGGCGCTCGACGCGCAAGGGCAAAAGGTAGTACGCACTTTAAACTCCTCGAATGGCATCGGGTGGTCGATGTCACGCATTTCTGCGGAGTTCAGACACATTTGAGACGACAGCCACCCGCCACGTGGGCAACTAGCGCGATCTATGGACAAAACGCATTCGAGATAAGATGACGATGAAAAAACTTCTTCCCATAGCCTTGTTGGTTGTTTTCGGATTGACTGGTTATGTTGCAGGTCAAAGCCCGATTCCAGTGCCATTCGTCTACGGACATCCTGAGGGCGATCCCACATGCGATCTACAGGGGTATATGTATCTCCCGGACGTTTCAGCTTGGGGGCCAGGTCCGTATCCTGCGATATTTGTGACTCGCGCCGGTGGCTTTACTGACGGAGGGCCGAACACCAGCAATAATATGTGCTATGATTTCGCGGCCTTTGGGTACCTTGCCATGTTTGGCGATGTTCGACTCGCTAAGACCTCTAGCGGCACCGGAGGGTTGCCGGGGCAATTGACGACTGGTCATTGGCCGCAACAGACTGACGACTGCAAGATCGGCATCCGTTATCTGCGCACTCATCCATTGTGTAATGGTTTTGTGGGAATGGCCGGTGGTTCCGGTAGTGGCCATCACGCGGTCTATCTTTGCGTCACCGGCGCCATCGGCGATGACCGCCCCGATGTTGGGATAGCTCTTTCGGGAATGCTGGACGGTGGAGATCGAGACCCGGATGTTTCGACGGCATTCATTTCAAAGACCACCTTATATTTCGACACTTCCGATCCAGCTCTGCAAACCATACGGTCTCCGATTTCGCTTATTCCGGCAGACGTAGCGCCCATCTACTTTTCCAGCGGTGAGAATGAAAACATGCCATTCAGCGTGTACACCAGGTTCAAAAACCGGCTCGACTCACAGAACATTCAAAATTATGCGACGCATGTGAATACTGCGGACGGCGGAACGCGTCACTCGTTCGGCTCTTGGCCGGAAAATAAGGACGCGGCACTGGCATTCCTAAATAATGTTTACACCGGGTGGATTGGTGGGATTCCAAGCCCGACACCCACGCCGACCCCGAGCGCCACACCGACACCGACCGAAACACCCACGCCGACCCCGAGCGCCACACCGACACCGACCGAAACACCGACGCCCACTCCGAGCGCCACACCGACACCGACCGAAACACCGACGCCCACTCCGAGCGCCACACCGACACCGACCGAAACACCAACACCCACCCCGAACGCCGCACTGACACAGACCGAAACCACCA
>JBPCLI010000047.1:0-24653 GCA_051003415.1 Chthoniobacterales bacterium
GTGAAACCCTCCCCTTTCTCCCCCCTCTTCCTCCGTCTCCCCCGCTCCGTGTTGGCGCCGCCGCCCCCCGCCCCCAGCGCCACGGCGGCGAGGAGTAGGCAGAGCCAAAAAAGGCGGCTCCCTCCGCCTAACGAATAGAAGTCTCGGAACTGGCCTGACAGGCGCTTCGTTTTCATATCGACTAGCTGGTTGCCCGCTGGGGGTTTCGCTCGCCAAACTATTCGACGACGCTGCCAGCGTGCGCTTTCGCTCCTGTTAAACAACCGCTGCGCCAAAGCGTCAAGCCTGCTTTTCACGGTGCTCGCGCTTCTATTAAGGCGACCCTGTTCGGGGTTCAATTTAAGATCGCGCCGTCCCGGTCCTTCAGCCCGCCGGGTCGAGACTCTTCGCTATCGTATTTTGGGTGAAAATTCGGTAGCGCGTCTGGATATTTAACACTTGATGCGATCAGGATGACGCGTGGCCAACCAGCGGCAGGATAAGGCGGAACTCGGTCCATTTCTCATCGGACTGGATGAGCAGGACATCGCCGCCGTGGGCGCGCGCGATCTCCCGCGCGATGCTCAAGCCGAGTCCGTGCCCAGGCGTTTCGTTGGTGTGGGAGGGATCGCCGCGGTAGAACCGGTCAAAGATATGCGCAGCCGCGTCGGGCGCGAGACCGGGGCCGGTATTGCCGATTCTCAGCGTCGCCTCGTTTTTGCTGGCCGAGGCTGCGATCGTGACCCGGCCGCGGGGCTGGTTATGTTTGATTGCGTTGTCAATCAGGTTCATCACGGTCCGGGCGAGCAATCGTCGATCTCCGCGGGCGTTGACCGGATCGGCTAACTCACATTCCAGAACTAACTCCGCGGGCTGAGCCAGGATTTCCGCGTCTTCCATCAGCTCGCGCACCAACCTAACGAGATCGACCAGTTCCTGCGCCAGGACGAGGCGGCGATCGTCCGCGCGCGAGAGAAGGAGCAAGCCGTCGACGATTTGTGAAAGCCGGGCACATTGCTCGCTCAAATCGGACAGAAGCTGACGTGACTCGGGGGCAAGGGAATCCGATTCCAGCGCGTCCTCCACTTCCGCCTGCATTAGGGCAAGGGGCGTTTTCAATTCGTGCGAAGCATCGGAGGTAAAACGGGTGACTTGTTCGAAACTGCGCTCCAGACGATCGAACATTTCGTTCAAAACCTTGGTGAGACGTCCGATGTCATCCTCTGCCGACGGGGGCGGCATCCGCTGGTGGAGATCGCTCGCTGAAATCTTCTCAGCTTGCGCGATGATCGTCCGGATCGGCGCGACCGCGCGGCCGGCGATGAGCCAGCCGCCGGCACCGACCGCAATCACGACCAGGGGAAGGGTGATGAGATAGGCGCGGAGCAAGCCTTCGAGCGCTGCGTCCACCGCCTGCAAATTTTGCCCAAGGGCAAAAGTGATGTTATCACGCCGAAAGACCTGAAAGCGCACGCGATGGTCTTGCAAAACCAATTCGTTAGGCTGCTTCCGCGGCACCGGAGGGATTACTTCCGTCTTGCCTAACGCCGGTGAGCGGTAGAGCAGACGCGAACCGGCCCGCACTTCGACGTAGGGGAAGCGCGGCAGATCTTCCGCCGCGAAAGGACTCGCATCCTCACCTTGGTCGGGAGCACGCTGCTGCTCGTCCAACTCATCCCCGAAAGAAGTCGCCTTATCCCGAATCTCCTGGTCGACATTTTCCACCAGTTCGCGCCGAAGATTCCAGGCGGCGCCCGCGCCGAAAAGGGTCACGGCCATGGTCGCGAACGCCGCACTCCAAAGAGCGACCCGGGCGCGGAAGGTGAGCCGTTTCATTTCTCCTCGCGTATCACGTAGCCGGTACCGCGGACGGTCTGGAGCAATTTGCGCGAATGACCGTCATCGATCTTGCGCCGCAGACGTTGCATGCAGACTTCGACCACGTTAGTGCCGGTGTCGAAATGATGTTCCCAAACGTGCTCGCAGAGCGAGGTCTTGGTGATCACGCGGCCGGCGTGCGCCATCAGGTATTCCAATAAGGCAAACTCGCGGTTCGTGAGCTCGACCTTCTGGCCGTCGCGGCTGGCTTCCCGCGTGACCACGTTCAAAGATAAGTCCGCCACCTTCATGATGGTGGCGTGTTCACCGGAGGCGCGGCGCAGGAGCGCTCGGACCCGTGCGACGACCTCGATGATCGAGAACGGCTTCGGCAGGTAATCGTCGGCGCCGAGATTCAAGCCTTCGACGCGTTCATTGAGATGGCCCCGCGCCGAGAGCAGGAGCACCGGCGTGTTAATGTGCTGTTGCCGCATCTCGCGCAGGACACTAAGCCCGTCGCGTCCCGGGAGCATGATGTCGAGGACGATCGCGTCGTAGGAATGGGTGAGGATTTGGTCGAGCGCGACGTCACCCGCGTGCACCAGATCCACGACGAGGTTTTCCTGCGTGAGTCCCTTGCGCAGGAAACTCCCGAGCTTCTTTTCGTCTTCCACCACCAGCACCCGCATGACCTCAATTTAGCCATCCGGCCAGCGGGAAGCCAGAGCCCGGTCACAGATAACAGATTTGTCAGCAGAGCGAGGGCTTGTTCGACAGCTTTATTCGCTAAGCTGGGAACATGAAAACAAACTATCGAACCCTTCTCACCGGAGTCATTCTCACTGGCCTGGCCACTTCCACCTTGCTCGCTGACCCGAGCCAGGCGGAGCTTATGAAACAGGCAACGATCACCAAATCGCAGGCCGAAAAGATCGCGATGGCGAAAGTGCCCAACGCGAAAATCCAAAGCGCGGAGATCGAAAACGAGCACAACGCGCTCGTCTGGTCATTCGATATGGTCAAACCCGGAACGCACGACATTACGGAAGTGCTGGTGAACGCGAAGACAGGCAAGATCGTGGACGTCAGCATCGAGAACAACGCCGCGCAGGCGAAAGAAAAGGCGGCGGACATGGCCGCCGGTCAGAAGTAACCAGCCTCGCTGCTAACGCCGTCTCTCCGGCTCGACCTGCTCCCCCGCAGGTCGAGGTCGAGGTCCGGGTCAGGCCACCGCAGGTGAGCCAACCTGCGACGGCTCTGAAATAATTTTCGTTAGGCTCGAATACTGGATTTACTCGCGATCGTCACTATTTTCCGCGGCGTGCGCCGTACCTGGATTTGTTTGGCCGTTCCCGCTCTCTTTGGCGGTTGCGCGATCTATCATCGATCGCCGCTCGATCGTTCCGTGGTCGAGGGTGCACTGCGACCGCCGTCGTTAGGTAAACTCCAGATCGCGGCGAACCAGATCCAGCATCCGCTTCTCGCGCCGGTCCGCTTCACCCCGCACGCCGGCTTGAATCCCGATCAAGCCGCGATCCTCGCCGTGTTGATTAATCCTTCGCTCCGCGCCGCACGCAATCGCCGTGGGGTGGCGGCCGCGGAGCTGTTCCGGGCCGGCATTTTGCCCAACCCGCAAATCACCGGGAGCGCTGATTTCGTGACCGGCGGGACGATTGTGCCTGGGCTCGTGACCGGATACGGCGTCGGGGCGAGCTGGGATTTCCAGGCGCTAATTCGGCTCGGAGCGAACCGCGCGGCGGCCCGAGCGAACGTGGAGTCCGTCACCCTCGACATCGCCTGGCTGGAATGGCAGACCGCGCAGGGCGCGAAGCTCGCGGTCTATCGTGTCGTCGCCGACGAAGAACAGCTCGCGCACGCACGGGAGGTGGACGCGCGGCTGGAGAAGAATCTAGATGTTGTGCAGAAAGCGACCGCCGCGCACGAGCTCACCGAGGTCGAGCTGGCCACGGCCTCCGTCGCGAGCCAGGACGCACACGCCATCGTGCTCGGGCTGGAAAAAGATCTGGCCGATCAACGTCTGGCGTTGAAGAAAGCGATCGGTCTCAGCCCCGATGCCACGGTGCAATTGCGCGCTGGGATTTCGCTGCCGTCACACGTCTCGACCCCATCGTATTCCAGCCTAACGAATAATCTGGAAGAACGCCGACTCGATTTGCTCGCGCTCAAGAAAGGCTACGAAAGCCAGGAGGAAAAAGTGCGCGCGGCGATCCTGGCGCAATTCCCGCGGATCAACGTCGGCTTCAACCGCCTGAGCGACACCTCCAACGTGCACACCATCGGACCTGCCGTGACGATCGACCTGCCGGTTTTCGACCGGGCGCAGGGGACGATCGCCTTCGAGCGGGCGACCCGGCAGAAACTGCGCGACGAATATTTCGATCGCATTTTTTTCGCGCGCTCCGATGTGGCGATGGCGCTGGCGGATATTCACGCGCTGGAAAAGCAAATCAGCGCGGCGGAAGCGGCTCTGCCCGTCCTCCAGCATCTGGTGGATGTTTATGAACTCGCCGCCCAGCAGGGGAACGTGAACGCCTTCGATTATTATTCTGCGCAAAACAATTCGAACCAGAAAACGATTCAGATTCTGAAGTTGAAACAACAGCTGATCGAGACCCGGATCGCGCTCGAGTTGGCGGCGGGGCAATATATTCCAGCCCGGCCTAACGAACAAAACAGCAAATGAATTGGCAACGATGGCTTTGGCAAATCGGCGCGCTCCTCGGGGTGCTTGGAGTCGGCTTTTGGCTGGGACAATGCTCCGGCGGCAGCTCCGCGAAACAAGGCAGCGGTGCGGACAGCGGACCGCCGGTGGCCAGGGTGACGCTTGCCCCGCTCGAACAAAAAACCATTTCCGCCAAAGTAACCGCTTATGGCAGCGTGATCACCCAACCAGGCAAGAACAATGCGGTTTCCGTACCCTATGAAACGCGGGTCCGCCACGTCCTGGTCGCGCCCGGAGAATCGGTCACGGCTGGTCAGGCGCTGGTCGCGATTGATCCTAGCCCGCAGACGAAATTGCAGCTCGCGGAAGCGCGCCAAGCCGTGCAAGCCGCCCAGAAGGAGCTCAATCAGGTGCAGCAGAAGTTTAACCTCAAGCTCGCAACCAATCAGGAACTCGCTGTGGGGAAGAAGAACGCCGAGAACGCACAGTTACAGTTGCAGACCTTGCAGCAACAAGGCGCTGCCAGCGAGCAAACCGTAAAAGCGGGCATGGCCGGCCTGGTCGGCAATGTGAACGTGCAGGATGGCCAGATCGTGCCGACCGGTAGTCCGCTCGTCGATCTCGTCGCCCGGAATGAGATCGAAGTGAAACTCGGGGTGGAACCGGAAGACGCGCTCCACGTCCAGACGGGACAGGCGGTCACGCTCTACCAGGTCCATCTCATCAACGCCAAACCGATCGCGGGCCAGGTGCGCCTGATTACTCAGCGGATTGATCCGAATACGCGTTTGATTGATGTCTATGTCTCCTTGCCTAACGAGTCCAGCCTCCTTCTCGATTCCTACTTCCGAGCCGAACTCCAGACCAAGGCGCATGAGGCGCTGGTGGTGCCGCGCAGCGCCGTCCTCCCCGAGGGCGACAAACACATTCTCTACACGGTGCAGAATCAACACGCCGTCCGGCACGAGGTGCAGGTCGGCCTCGAGAACACCAGTGAGATCGAAGTCATCGCGCAAGACCTGCGCGCCGGCCAATCCGTGGTGGTGAAAGGCAATTACGAATTGAGCGATGGGATGGCAGTGGCGACTGGGAAAAAATCATGAACATCACCGGCTGGCTGCACAGCCATGCGCGTTCGCTCATTTTCCTCCTCGCCGTGCTCATTCTCGCAGGCGTCTTCGGCGGCCTTTCCCTGCCGGTCGCTCTTTTCCCCGAGGTTAGCTTCCCGCGGGTTCGCGTGAGTGTTGATGCGGGCGATCGGCCGGCGGAGCGGATGGCGGCCGAGGTGACTTACAAACTCGAGCAGGCGGTCCGGGCGATCCCCGGGGTGCGCGGGTTGCGTTCCACCACCAGCCGCGGGAGCGCGGAGATTTCGGTCAACTTCAGTTGGGGCCAGGACATGATCTCAGCCATGTTGCAGGTGGCGTCGGAGGTCAACAGAGTGCTTCCGCAGCTGCCGCCGGGTACCACCTTCGAAGTGCAGCGGATGGACCCGACGGTCTTCCCAGTCATCGCCTATAGTATGACTTCGGCGTCTCATTCCCCCAGCGAGCTGTACGACCTGGCAATGTACCAACTCCGGCCCGTGCTTTCGACCGTCACGGGCGTGGCCAGGGTCGGGGTGCAAGGCGGGGCGATCAAAGAGTATCGAGTCGTGGTCGATCCGGCCAAGCTCCAATCCTTCAACATGAGCCTGGGCGACGTCGCGAAAACACTTTCCTCGGCCAACGTGCTCATCGCGGTCGGCCGCATCGAGGACCACGACAAGCTTTACCTTATCGTCTCCGACACCCGCTTCCACACGGTGAAGGAAATCGCGCAAACCGTGCTCCGTTTCGGCGGTAACGGCGCGGTTCTTCTCGAGGACGTCGCGACGGTCGAGCAGTCGACCGATCCGCAGTGGATTCGGGTGACCGCCGATGGCCGCGACGCGGTTCTCTTCCAGGTCTATCAACAACCCGGCGGCAACACCGTGCAGATCGCGCAGGGGATCAAGCAAAAGCTCCAGGATGAAGAGAAACGCTTACCTAACGACATCCAGATTCGCAATTGGTATGACCAAAGCGCGCTCATCATTTCCTCCGAGCACAGCACGCGCGACGCCATCCTCATCGGGATTGTCCTCGCCGCCATCGTCCTCCTCGTTTTCCTCCGCAACTGGAAGATTACGCTCATTGCGATCATGGCCGTGCCCGCTTCGCTCGCCGCCTCCATGCTCCTGCTCTATGTCGCTCACATGAGTCTTAACATCATGACTCTCGGCGGCATGGCCGCGGCTGTCGGCCTCATCATTGACGACGCCATTGTGATGGTCGAACACATCATGCGGCGGCTCGGCAAAGGCGAAGGCACCGAAGAAGAACGGGTCCAGAGCGCGGCGACCGAATTTACCGGACCGCTCGTCGGCTCCTCCAGCGCGACGATCATCATCTTTTTGCCGCTGGCTTTCTTGAGCGGGGTAACTGGCGCCTTCTTTAAAGCCCTCAGCCTTACAATGGCCTGCGCGCTTTTCGTCTCCTTCCTCATCGCCTGGATCGCGCTTCCCATCCTTTCCGCGCAAGTCCTCGGCAAAGCCGACGCCGAATCCGCCGAGGTGCATGGCTGGATGAAAAAAGTGAATCAGGGCTACCGGCGCATGATGAATGGTTTCTTGCGCCACAGCTGGATTCTCGTCCTGGCGGTCACGCTTCCCCTGCTCGCGCTCGGCTACTTTGCTTTCAAGAATGTCGCCTCCGGTTTCATGCCAAAAATGGACGAGGGCGGCTTTATTCTTGATTACAAAAGCGCGCCAGGCACTTCCCTGGTCGAAACCGATCGACTCCTGCGCCAGGTCGAAAAAATTCTCCAATCGACCCCAGCGGTGCAGACTTATTCGCGTCGCACCGGATTGCAGCTCGGCGGCGGAATTACCGAAGCTAATAGCGGTGATTTTTTCATTAGGCTCAAGCCATTCCCGCGCCGCGGCATCCAGTTGGTGATGGACGACGTCCGCACCCGGGTCGACCATAGTGTCCCGGGGCTGACAATCGAGACCTCACAATTGATCGAGGACCTGATTGGGGACCTCACCTCGGTGCCGCAGCCGATCGAGATCAAACTCTATTCCGACAGCGAAAAGACACTGCGCGAAATCGCTAACAAGGTGGCGCAGGCGATCAGGAAAGTGAACGGCGTCGTCGAAGTAAAAAACGGCATTATCCCGGCGGGCGACGCGCTCAACATCGAAGTCGATCGAGTGAAAGCCGCCCTCGAAGGGATGGACCCCGATTCCATCACCACCATGCTCGACAATTACCTCAGCGGTAATGTCACGACGCACATTCAGGAAGGACCAAAGCTGGTCGGTGTGCGCGTCTGGCTCCCGGAGCGCACTCGGCAAACGTTCCAAGACCTCGGCGACCTCCTCTTGCGGGCGCCCGACGGTCACCTTTTTCCATTGAAACGCGTCGCTAAGATTGTCCCGGTCATCGGCCAGCCCGAGATCGAGCGCGATAACCTGAAACGAATGGTCGCGGTGACCGGCCGGATCAGCGGCCGCGACCTCGGCTCGACCGTGCAGGAGATCAAGACCACGGTGCTCGACAAAAAGGGATTTTTGCCGAACTCAGTCCCATACTCGTTAGGTGGACTTTACGAGCAACAGCAGATCGCCTTCAAGGGCCTGACGATCGTCCTGATCGCTGCCATCGTGCTCGTCTTTACGCTCCTCTTGTTTCTCTACGAAAGCGTTCGCGTTGCGATCGCGATGCTGGCGATCCCGCTCCTCGCGGTCGCTGGGGTCTATATCGGGCTTTGGGTCACGGGCACGGAATTTAACATCACCTCGCGCATGGGCATGACCATGATCGTCGGCATCGTCACCGAGATCGCGATTTTCTATTATTCGGAGTTCCGCGAATTGGAGCCGAGCGAGGACCGCCTGATCGTCGCAGGGATTAACCGCCTCCGTCCCATTGCCATGACCACCTTCGCCGCGATTCTCGCGCTCATGCCGCTGGCTCTTGGCATGGGTCAGGGCTCGGCCATGCAAAAACCTCTCGCCATCGCCATCATCGCCGGCCTCGTCTTCGGCATGCCGCTCACGCTTATCGTCCTACCCACGCTGCTGTCGCTCTTCGGCGTCCGTAACCAGGGTGAACCAGATTCCAAGGAAACGTCATAACGAAGTTCTTCGGGTCGCGGCGAATTCATCTACCTGCTTCGGTCTCCAGCTGCTCTACCCAGCGGCGTCACCCTTTTGGTAATGGTCGAACGGAACCGGGGGTTAAACAATGAACCCAGCCAACTTCTTCGCTGAGCTGCAGCGGCGCCATGTCTGTAAGGTAGGCGCCGCATACGCCGTGGCTGGGTGGCTGACTTCATACCTACCAGGCGACGATTGATCTCCTGCGAGGCAAGCCTCCCCACGGCGGCTTTGTCAGAACTAAATCCGGCGTGGTCGCAGCGTGTTGGCGTGGCCGGTCGGTTAACAGTTCGTTAAGCCATATGGTCAGGCGGAACCGTCAGCTTGGGCTTGAACAGGCGATCCGTAAGACGCTCGAGCGGACGGCCAAGGATGAGCGGAAATGTCGTCAGCCCGACGGCGACCCCAAGGAGCAGCCAGTAGCCGAGTCCACAGGCCATGCCGAGAACGGCGCAAATCCAGATCGTGGCCGCAGTCGTTAGGAGGGTGACGTGCCCGGCCGGGTCGCGCAGAATGACGCCCGCGCCGAGTAACCCGAAGCCGGTCAGGATACCCTGCACGACTTTGCTGGTCGCGTCGGGATCGATGTCTTGCAAACTGTTCGCGGATCGGAGTGCCACGATGGTAGCAACGTCCGCGCCGAGACTAACCAAAGCGTGGGTGCGAAAACCGGCGGATTTCCCGTGCAATTCACGGTTGAGCCCAAGCTGGCCGCCGTTTAACAGCGCCGCGCCGAGGCGCAGCGTCACTTCTTCTTTTACCCCCATCAAGATGAGTTGCATTGAATCACTAACCCGCACGGCCTGCCCACGACCGAGACCGATACGATTAACGCCGACCTGCTCTCTTTCTTCAAAGACGTAGGCCATCTTGCCTTCACCGACGACAACAAGTGATTCCTTAAGAACACGATATTGCCACGGATAGAGCCCGAAGTGAATCCCGCCACGCGGGAACCGGGCCTGCAGACCGGCTTCTCCATGCGAGCAATGATCTGGCCGTCGCAGAGCGATCCCTTGCTGCTCCAGATCTTCTCGATGGTGCCGACGTGGGTGTGCGGAATATAAACGATCCCGAGCAGCCGCGGCAGTCCGAGCAGGAACGCCACAATGGCAGCGACTCCAATTCCAACGAGCCAAGGGGCTTCCGGTAAGAGAGCAATGTAGTTCATGAGTTTCTCCTTATTTGTCCTTGGCTCGTTAGACGGCGCCGCTTCATGGTATTTTGTCATGAATGGGCATGAGAGTTGTTGTCGGCCCCAAGGAGGAGCTGAGGAACAACGGCGTCGCCAGGGCTTTCTGGAACCCCAAACGCGATCGTGGCAAGGTGGCGGCGAGAATAAGGTATGCGCGAGCTGATAATTCGTCTCGTTTGGAGCGATCCCAGAGGCGAGACTCTGTCATGGAAATAAAAAGATGCGGTTCGCAAGCGTCCAGCGAAGGACCGGGCGACTGGTTTACGGGCACGGTGCGGACTGATCCGTTGTTCGAGGCACCCGCGCCGGCGCGGGCCCGTGGCGCCAGTGTTACTTTTGAGCCCGGATCGCGAACGGCATGGCATACCCATCCGTTAGGCCAGACGCTCATCATTACCGCCGGTTGCGGGCGGGTGCATTATGAGGGTAGCCCGGTTGAGGAAGTTCGGGCCGGCGATGTGGTCTGGTTTGCGCCTAACGACAAGCACTGGCACGGAGCCTCACCGACCACCGCAATGAATCATTTTGCCATCCAGGAAGCGCTCGACGGTAAGGTCGTGAGACTCCGGTCATGCTTGGGCTGGGCACGATCAGCCATTGCCGGCCGTTCCGGCGCTCGATGAGTGTGTTATAAAGGCTGCCGTTCAAGGCCTGGCCGACCGCCCAGATGTCGTTGGTGGAATTGACGGCGAGGGCGTTGAGGAAGTTCCAGCTCGTATTCGCATTCGGGCTGCGTACGCTTGACCATCGGCTGCCCTTCCAATGCTGGACGAGGGTCTGATAAGCAGAGAGCTGAGTGTTGAATTCGAAACCGACCGACTAGACGTCGTTGTCAGCGATGGCGGCGACGCCCAGGAGGTTGTTCGCGCCTTTGCCGGCGTTTGGGGTGGCGACGATGGTCCAGGCACCCGCGCGCGCCGATCGACTAACGATAAGAAACAGCGATACGAGAGTAGTAATGATGATTCTTTTCATAGATACGGCATCTTTCGGCAGCTTCCCGACAGGGCCAGCATTTCTTCGTAACGAAGTTGTTACGCCTGGAGACGGGAAATGAGGCAGGTTGTTTCGTGTCCAGCCGTGTCCGGGATGCGGGGACGAGTCTGAGTCGTCATCCAATCGGTTGAGAACGCGTCCGTAGCTTTTAGTTGCGAACCAATGAATCAGGCGCGTTCTTCCCTGCCATGAAATGGCACGGTGGGTGGCTGGTTTTCGGGGGAATATTGAGCTTGTTGAGCATGAATCTACGCGCGGCCGAGCCGAAAGCACCGCCGGTCGCGGAGAAGAAGCCGGTCATGAACGAATATCAGGGTACGAAGGTGGAGGACGATTACCAGTGGCTGGAGAATGATTACGACCCGGCGGTCAAAGCCTGGTCGGATGAAGAGAACAAGCTGACCCGCGCCTATCTCGACAGCCTGCCCTCGCATTCCGCAATCGAGCAGCAGCTCAAGGATTGGTATGCGAAGACGTCGCCGAGTTATTTCGCGATCGTAGCTCGCCCTGGAGCGTTATTCGCGATCAAATTCCAGCCGCCGAAGCAGCAGCCGATGCTCGTTAGGCTGGCGTTCGCGAACGACTTGAAATCGGAAAAAGTGTTGCTGGATCCAAACCAGCTCGACAGTAAGGGAACGACGACGATCGACTGGTTTGAACCTTCGCTCGATGGGAAGAAGGTGGCGGTCTCGCTCTCCAAGGGTGGGAGCGAAGACGGCACACTTCATTTCTACGATGGAACGAGCGGCAAGGAACTGGGCGACACGATCGCGCATGTGCAGTATCCGACGGCAGGCGGAAGTGCCGCGTGGAATGGGGACGGGACGGGCGTGTATTACACGCGTTTCCCGCGCAAGGGGGAGCGGGCGGAGGGAGATTTGAATTTTTATCAGGAGGTCTATTTCCATAAGCTCGGCACGGCGGATAGCGAAGACATCTATGCGATCGGAAAGGACTTCCCGCGGATCGCGGAGGTCAAGCTGGAGTCGTCACACGACGGCAAGTATGTGCTGGCCACGGTCGCGAACGGCGATGGCGGCGATTTTGCGCATTATCTGCTCGGCCCGGATGGCGAGTGGAAGCAGATCACGAAGTTTTCCGATCAAGTGAAGGAGGCGCGGCTGGGGCGTGACGACGCGCTCTACCTGCTCTCGCGCGCCCATGCGCCGCGCGGCAAGATCCTGCGACTGCCACTGGCGACGCCGGACTTAACGAAGGCGGTGGAAATTGTCCCGGCGAGCGAAGCGGTGGTGCAACAACTGGAGCCGGCGGAGAAGGTGCTCTATGTGGTAGATTTGTTAGGCGGCCCGTCGCAGCTGCGGCGCTTCGATCTCGACGGGAAGAATGGTGTCACCATCCCAGTGCCGCCGATCTCCAATGTACAGGAAATCGTCGCTCAGGAGGACGGCGGGCTGCTTTTCAAAGCGATGAGTTACACGGAACCTGTGGCCTGGTTCGAAGTGGCCGCCGGCGCAACGGAGCCGAAGAAGACCGCTCTCGTCAGCACTTCGCCGGTCTCGTTTGCCGACATCGAAGTGACGCGCGAATTCGCGCCCACGAAGGACGGAACCAAAGTGCCGCTCAATATCATGTGCCGGAAAGGGACGAAGCTTGATGGGACCAATCCGACGTTGCTTTATGGCTACGGCGGATATGGGGTCAGCATGTCGCCGACTTTCGATTTTACCCGGCGGCTCTGGTTCGATCGCGGCGGCGTCTACGTCGTGGCGAACATCCGCGGCGGTGGCGAGTATGGGGAGGAGTGGCACAAGGCAGGTAACCTAGCGAACAAACAAGATGTCTTCGATGATTTCGCGGCGGCGGCGAAATACCTGATCGACAAGAAATATACGAATCCGGACAAGCTCGCCCTGATGGGCGGGAGCAACGGCGGCCTTCTGATGGGCGCGCTGATCAGTCAGCATCCGGAACTGATGCGGGCGGTGGTTTCGGCGGTCGGCATCTACGACATGCTGCGAGTGGAATTGGCGCCGAACGGGGCGTTTAACGTCACCGAGTTCGGCACGGTGAAAGACCCGGAACAGTTCAAGGCGCTCTACGCCTACTCGCCGTATCATCACGTGACCGACGGCACGAAATATCCCGCGGTGTTGATGATGACCGGCGCAAACGATGGGCGTGTCGCGCCTTATCATTCACGCAAAATGACGGCGCGACTGCAGGCGGCGAACAAATCGGATCATCCAATTATGCTCCGCACTTCGACCAGCGCCGGCCATGGGATCGGCACGGCGCTCAGCGAACGGATCAACCAGCAGGCCGATTATTATAGCTTTCTCTTCGCGCAGCTCGGGGCGAATCCGGTGAAGTAACAGTTTTGTTACGGCGCGAAGCTTGTGCGCCACGCGATGGCGCGGCAAAGAGTCGGGTATGAAACCGATCTATGCTCTCACAAACGCAATCCTAACGAGACAAGCAACCGCACTGATGATCGCCGCGCTTGCCGTTTGCTTGAGTCAGCCAGCCCGAGCCGCAGCCGCGACGACGTTTCAGGCTAATCCAGACGCTGGAGTGGGGGATGTGATCGTTCGCGGAAAGCTAGGAGGTCTGATTTTTGGCTTTGAGATCGATCCTAACGGCACAGAAGGTCTGCTTAGCGAAGCGGTCCTGAACTCCGACGGATCGGTGACGGCGGCGGTCGAGACTTTCAACCAGGCGACCGGCAGGATCATCAGGATTCTTGGTAAGACGAATACCCGGGATGACTTCATCGGCTGGACGGTGGCCGGCTCGGTCGGACTTTTCGAGCAGGAGCATGTCAAAAGGCTCTTCGATGTTAAACGAACCTTCCACGTCATCGACCCCCTGAATGGCAATCAGGTTACTGGGAATTGGGCGCCACCGATCAACCACAAGCAGATTGTCAACCAGGTGAAGCCGGCCTTTGACGGCAGCCCGAATGTTGTGGTCTATGCATTGTCCGTTAGCACCAGTTTAAATCCGTTGGTTTTTAGTTCAAATCTCAAAGACAATACCTTTGGGCCGGCGATCGAAATCACCGACCCAAACTTTACGACGGAAGCGCCGCCCATCATCGCCTTCGATCCCATCCGGAATCAGGCCATTCTGGGGCATGACAAGCCTTCACCCTTTATCGAACCGCCACTCGTCGGCTTTGTCGATCTGGCGAATGGCTCTTTCGACGTGAAAACCGGCCTGGGCCTGGGAGTTATCAATGGCGTGGCGGTTGACACAGAAGATGGCCTTCTTTGCACCGATACTTCGTTCGACTCCGCGGTGCAGTTCTATAACTTGAGCGATTTCGGCGGCATCAGCGTGCTTCTTCCCGGGGCCGATCCGCAAACCTCAACGGCGAGCGGCGGAGACATCGAGTTTGATCCAATCAACAAATTGTTTTTGGTCGCGCAGGAATTCTCGGATGGACAGCTCGACAATGGCAGTAGCATCCAGGTCTACGACGTGGCTGGCAATCTGGTCGAGTCGATCGACGGCCTAAACTTTCAAGGCGGCTTCGACGTTTTTCCAATTCACATCACGCTTAATCCGAATCGCAGGATGGGCTTTGTGAACGGGCCCGACCTAACGACCGCGATCCAGTCTTTCAATTACTAGCGAGCGTCACTCAGCGCCGGACATGTAGACCCGAGGGCTTATCTAGCAATCAATTACAGGCGCGATGTGTCCGATCCCAGCTCGGACGAAGAAAGCGACCGGCGATGGGCGAAGTCGCCGTGTGTGATGCACGAGGAGTGGCCAGGTTGCCGGTGGCGGTGAAAACTCCCGTCGCCAAGTTGTAGAGCTCGGTCGTCAACATGTCATAGGTGTCGTTTTGACCGGCAATGATCAGGACTCGTCCATTCGGAAGCAAAGTGGAGGTCTGCCGGTAGCGGGGCTCGGTCAACTTGGCCAAGACATTTTTGCCGTGTTAGCATTTGCTCCATGGAACTCTCTCCGAAGTTTGAAGAGGCGCTCGTCTATGCGACCCGTGTCCACGGCGGACAATTGCGCAAGAAAACCAAAATCCCCTACATCGGCCACTTGCTCGGTGTAACTGCGATCGCGATGGACTATGGAGCGAATGAGACGGAAGCGATCGCTGCCCTCCTCCACGATGCGGTGGAAGATTGCGGCGGACCCGCGCGGCAGCGCGAGATCGAAGAAAAATTTGGCCGCGCCGTGGGTGAAATCGTGGCTGGTTGCACCGATACCGATCAGACGCCAAAGCCGCGATGGCGTGGGCGGTATTACCGCGCGCTGGTTAATGCATTTCGCAAACACGGCGAGAGTGCCCTGGTCGATGAATTGGATCGCGTCGTGACGGAGATGGAGAAGCTCGCGAGAACGGACGCACAGGCGAATCGCGGGAGCGCCTAATCGGTCCCTAACGATAAGCTTGACACCGGGCTCAGGGGAGAGATCAGGGGCGGACAAAAAATATCAAATATTTCTTGCACCCCTCAATCCCTTGTTATAAACGTTGACTGTTCTGGGGGGAACAGCCGCCCTTCATACCCTTCGGGTGTGGGGGGCGGTACCTCTCGAAAAATCTTCTCGGCACCTTCGTTTCGGAGTCTCGGACGCAAACCAAATCGCACAGGATTTCGTCGCCCGTCCGTCGTAATGGCTGCAGACGCGCGGACACACCGAATCTCCAGGGGCGCGAGCCGTCCAGCAAGGGGAGCGCGTAAATTTCTGTCAGGGCGCGACTCCCTCAGCAATCAGGGAAGTGCAGTGCCGATCTGTTGCCTCACGCTTTTCGCGTCGCTCAGGTCGATCCTTCCGTTCACGATGAGGTCTTCCCGGAAATTTGTGGCCTCGGTTGTCTGTCTGCTGTCAGCTTTCGTTAGGCTGAAGTCTGTGTTGGTGACGGTGCGGTCGCCATCAACGTCGCCGAGGAGCAGCCCCATCGTGATCGCGGCGGAGGCAAGCGTGCCGCCCTGGTCGTCAATGACGCCGGTCAGGGTGACGACCACGTCCTGGGCGTTACAGGTCGGGGCGGACAGATTGACGATATAACGATGCGGATACGTCCCGTCGATCATGCTGCTGGTCACCGTTCCACAGCTCGTCGCGGCGCTCGCGACGTTTGTGAGGTTGTTATTGAAGGTCAAGTTGACGGTATAGCCCTGACTGCCTCCGCGGCGTGACTCCACACCGGGGCTTCCTGTGAGCGGTAAGTCGATCGCGAAGCCGCCCTTGACCGATGCCGCGCTGAGCAACGCCGGCCCGCTGGCGGTGGGAGCCACCCGCACGTAATAGACATCTTCTTCGCCGTTGAAGATGGCGGCATAGGCGACGTTGCCCCCGGTGTTGTCGGAAATTAGTGTCAGGTAATCGCCCAGCTTGCTCTGGTTTGGATAACCGAGGAAAGGATTAAAGGAGTTACTCACGGCGACGTTAGGCGCCCAGGTCAATCCGCCGTCGGTGCTATAGGAGTAGAAAAGCTGCGAGTCGGTGTTGTTAGTGGCGTTGCGGGAATCCAGCCAGACGCTGTCGATTCGTCCGTTTAGGCGCGACCGCGAGCGTGCCGAACCAATGCCACTTGTTATGATTAATCGGGTCGTCGTTCACTCGCAGCGGCGCGCTGAAGGTGTGGCCCGCGTCGGTGCTGCGCACGAACATGCCGGTGCTTGCGCCGTTGGGACCACGCTCGCCATCATGTAGACGTTGTTGTTCGTGCTCGTGCCGGAACGGTCCACCTTTAGGAAAACCTGTCCGCTGAGTCCGTCCGGATTGATCGGCTAACCAAAGCCGATGCTTCCGCCCAGATTTGACTGGGGTGCTCTGCTCGAAGATCGGCGTGGCACTGATATCACGGGCGTTGCTCGAGCGTTCGCACCAAGCCTGCCCGGTGCCGAGGTTTACACCCCCGAGATAAAGGATGCCGAGGCTATCCACGTCGAGCGTTCCCCAGGCAGGAGTGTTAGGGAAGTTGATCGGGTTAAGCCAGGTCACTCCGCTATCGGTCGAGCGGTGGATTGCCGGCCGCCGTAGTTGTTTCCATTCGTCCTCCAGCATTGGTATTGCCCGCAGCGCCCGATGCCGTCTGTCTTGTCGATCGTAAACCATTGCTTATCGCCACCCCTGGTCGGCGCGATATTCGTCCAAGTCATGCCCCATTGAGCGAGCGCCACATGTTATCGAAAAACGTCTCCAGCAGACTGAGATAGAAAAAGCTGACGCTCGCATCGGAATCGAGGACGGGATCGCTGCGGAAGACGTTGTTCTCAAGCACGCCGGGGAAAGTCCACGAGGTGGCGCTGTTGGTGGTGTAACCCCAGCCGGCCTGGCGAAGGTTGGAAGCCGCTCCCCGGCGCGGGATTGCCTCGAACTTCGAGCGTTCATTCCGCAGTGGAGCCTCACGGCGGGCGCTGCTAGAGTGGCCCGGCAGGATCCAAACGATGACCACCTTCGAAGCGACTGATTTCTACGACCTCGATGCCCTCCTCACGTCCGACGAGCGCAAGGTCCGCGACGACGTCCGCCGGTGGGTCGACGAACGCTTCCTGCCGATCGTTGCTGAGCACTGCCAGGCGGGCACTTTTCCGGTGGAACTGGTGCCGGAGTTGGCGCAGCTCGGCGTATTTGGTCCGGCGATAAAAGGTCACGGCTGCGCGGGGCTGGGAAACGTCGCCGCCGGCCTCATCATGCAGGAACTCGAGCGCGGCGACAGCGGCCTGCGCACCTTCGCCTCGGTCCAGGGCTCTCTCGCGATGATGGCGATCGATCTCTTCGGCTCGGAAGAACAGAAGATCCGCTGGCTGCCCGGGATGGCTCGCGGCACCAAGCTTGGATGCTTCGCTCTCACCGAGCCAGATTTTGGCTCCAACCCCGGGGGGCTGTGCACCCGTGCGCGCAAGACCGGCGACGGTTATCGGCTGAGCGGCGCGAAGAAGTGGATCGGCAACGCCACCATCGCCGACGTCGCGGTCGTCTGGGCAAAGATCGAAGGCGAACCTGGCGTCGATCCGGAAAGCGCGGGAGCCATCCGCGGTTTTTTGGTGGAGAAGGGGACACCGGGATTTAACGCCCGCCTGATCGAAGGCAAGCTCTCGCTCCGGGCGGCATTGACCGCGGAGATTGAATTCGATGACTGCGCTTTACCCGCGGACGCCTTGCTCCCGCAGAGCAGTGGCCTGCGTTCGCCGCTCACCTGCCTCAACCATGCCCGCTACGGCATCTCTTGGGGCGTCATCGGCGCCGCCATGGCCTGCTACGATGAGGCGCGGCAATACGCCATGCGTCGCGAACAATTCGGGCGGCCTATCAGCAGCTTCCAGCTCGTGCAGGCGAAGTTGGCCCGCATGCTGACCGAGATCACCAAGGCGCAGCTCCTCGCTTTGCGCCTCGCGCAACTGAAGGAGGCCGGCACGGCGAAGCATTATCACATCTCGATGGCGAAAATGAACAACGTCGAGATCGCTCTCGACGCCGCCCGCGTGGCGCGCGACATCCTCGGCGGGGTCGGGATTCTCGACCAGCAACAATGTTTCCGGCACATGTGCAACCTCGAGAGCGTCAAAACCTACGAGGGAACACACGACATTCACCTCCTCGTCCTAGGGCAGGAGATCACCGGTATCCCGGCATTCGGCTAGCCCGCGGTGTCGAAAATGGTGGAACAACGATCCGCCAAACCTAACCCTGGGCTTCGTCGAAAGTGGGGGAAAGCGAGGCCGCAACCCCCACCTCGGGCGCCGTTAATGCTATCCAAACGGGGGCAAAATCGACCTCTTAGCAGCCCTCAGCCCGCGGACCGACGTTTCGATGGACGATATCGAAGCTGAATTCTCCGACGTGGAGAAACACAACATCGCCGTGCTGCGGCGTTGCCGCGATGCCAAGGTCGCGGCGGTCGGCGTCCGGCACGGAAAGTGATCCGCGGCGAACCGGTAGATGAGCCGGACTGCGCGCGAGCCATGCGCGACATTCTGCAAGGCGTCTCCGATGCGTTGAACGGCGGCGGAAATTACGCCGGTCGCGGCGATCAGTGCCAAACCAGATAAACCGCGAGCGCAAGGGAGATAAAGCCCACGACAAGGGAAGCGCGGCCATCCAGCGTGATGGCGTCGCGCTTTTGCAGGGCGGAGGCCGGCACTTTCGAACCGACCGAATAGCGCTTCAGCGTCACGTCCACCGAATCGGACGGAGCAAAGCCGAAGCTGATGCGGTTGCCATGAAAAGCCTGCGAGCCGACCGAAAAATCATAGCCGACCCCCGCGTGGTTCGTGGCTTTGGTTGACTCGCCGGCGAATTGAGGCGTTTCATTACGACCCTCGAGCTGGTGATCTGCGCTTCTCCCTGCACCCAGTGCCCCGCTCGATGGAAGCGGAACGTTACGATTGTCATCAGGGCGAGGAGGAACACCGGGAGAAGGGTGAGCCAGATCAAGGCGCCGCCAAACAGAAGGAGAGCGGCAGCCCCGAGCGGAGAAGTCGATTGGCCTTGAGGGCCAGGCCCGCGAGCAGTATTAGGAGGCCACCCAAAGTGCAGGCGCGGTGGACGAGTATGGTTTGTGCGTGGGGAACGGGCGACGCGTGGGATGCAGTCCCGACGTCGTAGAGTTCGTTACCTTCTTGGGCGAAGAGGCACTGCATCGCGGGTTTGCTGCTGCGCATTTGGTTCCGTCACGAGGCTCGCCTGCGCACGGCTGTTTCGCTGCGCGAAAGCGAAGGCGCGTTTGATCCGGGCGTCGTCCTTTTCGGAAGTGGTCCGCAACGTCGTTATAGTCGTCATTTGGGTGACCGCGAAAGACGCGAAGAAATCCTCCGCCAGCCAGGGATGAGCGCCAGCGCCAGGACCGCGGTGCCCATCACCTGTATTTTTTGCAGGTTCGCAACATTGCGGGTGTGAACCGGGATGATTTCACTGCCATGCTTTTTGCCTAATGATGGCGTTTCGGCCATTCTGCCGTGCGACGCCCGAGCCTGTGACGCGCTCCAGGCGAAGGCGAGCAAAAAGTTTTACGGCCTCGAGGTTTGCGCCGTTATCGGGATGTCTCTGCAGCCTGTCGCGGCATGAACGCATCGTACAGCCGCTGGGTGACAGCATCATCCCCGAAGAGGCGACTGACACGATGTCCTGTCTCGGTTAGGCGAGCCATGATCGCATATCGCGTTCCATTTGCTCTTGTCAGTTTAAGCCAGCCCGCTTTCTGCATGAGCTTTGCCTCGTGCCGCATCTTTCGGCCATACACCTTGAAGCAGCCGTCAGGCTCCGCCTCGACGGCTTTCAGGATTTGTTTAGCCAAGGTGAGATTCATTGAATCTCCATAAACTAGGAATCGGAACCGATAGGTGCCTCGGTCGTATTCTCAGGCGATCACGTGCCACTTGGCCGCGGATGACACGGATAGCGCAAATTGTGTGACCGCTCTCCCGGCGAATCTGCTGAGGTGAAGGGGCCCTAACCGCGCTCCCGAGGTCTCAAGCTTTCCTGCCGACGGCAGCAAGGCGCCCGAGAACGAGGAGAAGAATCAGGAATATGGGGGAGCGCAAATAGCCGAAGGTAAAGCAGGGTGTCATCCTCTCTGGCGGGGACCATCCTGGTTTTCTGGCTTTCCAGATACGAAAAGAAAAGGAGCGAGTCCTGCGATCCGGGGCTGTGAGCTTACCTTTTTGTTGCGCGCTCAAGGCTCCCGCACCGACGGCGAGCCGTTGCCCGGGACAATCGAACGTAAGCAGGTGGCCGGAGAAAGAAAGCGCGCTCTCGACTCCTCGCGGCGCGTTGCTGACCCTTTCCGGCTATGGGTAAACTATGCCGTCAATGCTCCGTGAGACGGGCTACGAACCCGTCAGTCCCCGACACGGTCAGGCCGACGGCGTAGACTGTGCCGTCGCTCGCTACTGCCACGCCCGCACCGAATGGCAGTGTCTCGCCGGTCAGTGAGATGTGGGTAGCCGGGTCGTCGAAGGGGATTTTGACCACGTCGCCGCCGCTGAAGTCGCTCGCCGTGATCAGCTCCGAGACATACAAGCTCCCATCCGGCCCAAAGGCACAGCCATTGATCGGCCAGAGGCCGGTGGCCCATTCGTAGCTCTGCCCGATGATGGCCTGAGGCGGGAGTTCATCTGGCACGACGCGGTAGACAATTGCTGACGGCCCGAAGACCAGGCTATCGACCAGCGATAGGGTGCCAACGTAGAGCGCGCCATCGGGTCCCTCCGCCAGGCAGGTGGGGGTGCTATCGGCGAGAGTGTTGTTCTCGAAGAAAGCCAGGATTTTGACCCGGCCGTTGGGGAGCACCTCGCACAGGGTATTGGCGCCGGCGTCGACCACATAGACGTGGTGGGGCTGAACAAACACGCCGTAAGGGTTGGCGTCGGGAAACTGGCCGCCTGGGTCGAGTTCAGGATGTTTCTCGGTGAAGACGTAATTCGCGGCTCCTACGTTTGCTAGTCTGCGCACTTTCCCGGAGGGCGTGGCCTGGAGGAGTTGTCCAAAGGCGCCGACGCCGATGGCTTGTGGCGACTCTCCTACGATGGCGTAAATCCCGCCACGGGCGGGGGCGGAGATCTGTCCTAATCCGATAATGTCTCCGTCGGCTGAGAGAGACGCAATTCCATCCACCACCGTGCGCAAGGTCGCGTGATTGGATTGTGGATTGACGATTTCATCGATTGCACCGTTGTAGGCCACGGGGTCACCACCTTGACCGGCCTCAGCCACGAAGAGCCGGTCGTCAGGTCCAAAGGTGAGTCCACGTGGGGCGTGCAGTGCGCTCACGATCACGGTGTATGTATCATTGCTGACGTCCCGGCCCGCAGCGAGAACCGAGACCGAAACCCCGGACGTGAAGATCACGCCGAGGCCGAGTAGTATCCGACCGAGGGAGAAGCGAAGAGATATCTTCATAATAACGACGATGAGAATTCGCCTGTTTCAATGTCAAGCTTTTTTTTGATAGAGCGCCTCATATGCGGATGCTTGCGAAATAAGAAAAAAACTTACTTCATTGTGGAGCCCGCAAAGCGAGAAAATCCCGACTTTTAAGGCGCTCGAAAGGGCGGATGTCGAATAAGCGGCCTAACAAAGATGAATCCTCCATGACGCTACTTTTACAAAGCGCCTTTCCTGCGTTCCTCTGCGCGTTGCTTCGGGTCCGCCGCCGGGGCTGTGGTAAGACAGACTGGACTTTCCTCGCAGGTTGGCAAAGTGGTCTACGCTCCAGTCAGCGAGGATGAATGCGCAAAGATCGTCGGCCACGCCGGCTAGGATAACCCGCTCGTTGCCACCGCGAGCGCGGTCAACGTCAGGCCGAAGCGAACTTCAAAGACGACGGGCTTGTTCTCGGGATCGCGCGGCGTGAAGACATTGTATCGTTTCAAGGCGGTCGGCAGAATGCGCACGAATGATTCGTCGCGCTCGTGTCCCCGTGGGAAGTTTTCCTCATTTCGATCATGAAAAATAAATCCGAGACGGCTCCGCAAAAGGCAGGCCGGAGAGGCCTTTTCCTGATCCTGCCGAAAGAGGATTGGCTCGCGATCGGCTGGACGTTGGCGATCAAGCTGCTGCTGGTTGTTTTCGGCGCGGAGAGCTTCCAAATCCTGACTAACCAACGGATCACCGGCCTGCGTCAATTGCTGGGAAACTGGAACCGCTGGGATTCGCCACACTATCTGAAGCTCGCTGAATTTGGCTACAGCAGCGCGGACCCGATGAAAGCGTGGTTGTATCCGTTATTTCCATGGACGGTGCGAGCGTTTGCCGTCGTGACCCGCGATTATCTGGTGGCGGCGTTCGTCGTCTCTGCACTCGCCCTTGCCGCTACGGCGGTTCTCTTGCGGAGATTAGTGGCCCGCGACTACGGACAGGAAGTGGCCCAGCGGGCTGTCTGGTTCTTTCTCATTTTTCCGACCGCATATTTTTTGCACATCGGATACACAGAATCTCTCTTCCTTGCCTTCCTGCTGGCTTCTCTCCTCTCGGCGCGGAATGAACGCTGGTGGATGGCCGGATTATTCGGCGCGCTTTGCTGGATGACACGCCCCACTGGCATCGTCTTGTTGCCGACACTGGCGATGGAGGCAGCGCATCAGTTTCGGGAAACGAAACGTTGGCGCTGGCAATGGCTGTGGATTGGATTCGTGCCAGTGGGTTTCGGCGTTTATCTGCTCTTAAATCTCAAGATCGCCGGCAGCCCTTTCGCGTTCCTGCCCATGCGGGAACAGCTTTTCCATATGTCCGGCGCATGGCCCTGGATAGGTATGCGGGAGGCGTATCGAAACCAACTCCAGACGCCAACCGCCGCGAGCATGGTCGGCACGCAGGAACTCTTCTTCGCATGTCTGGGGCTTATTTGCGCCATTGTCAGTTGGATCAGATTGCGGCCAATGCACGCCGTCTGGATAACAGGAAGCTGGTTGCTCGTCACCTCAGCTACTTATTTGGCGAGCGAACCACGTTACGCGCTGACGCTTTATCCGATTTTCATCCTGTTCGGTTTGGCCGGGCGGAACCCATTCTGGAACGGAATCATGACGACGGCGTCGCTTCTTTTTCTCGGCCTATTCGCAGGACTTTTCGTCCGCGGTTGGTGGGCTTTTTGATTAAGGCGACATCTTTTCGACAATCCGGCGCCAAAAAAAGAAGTGTGAAGGCGAAGCGGGGTCAGGGAGGAACTACGGGGGAGGGAAGTACGTGGTCATGTCTTAGAATCTCGGCAGGATTCAGTTTGGCAGCGCCGCGCCCACGGCCCTCTGGCTCGCGCGCCCCGAGAACGAGGAGATGAAGCCGCCGTGCCGGCCGTGGGCCGGGATCCGCCGAGTGCGTGAACTACCAGTACCGCGACGTCGAGAAGGAGACTTGACCGCGAATTACACGAATAGGGAATGGAACCAGCAGAGGGGAGAGGGCTAATCGAAACGTTCGGTGCGGGCGAGGAGGTTTTCCCACCACGCGCGATGGGCCAGATACCAATCGACGGTTGTGGCGATGCCTTCGCGTGCGCTGTGCAGCGGGTGCCACTCGAGCTCGCGCTTGGCAAAACTGGAATCGATCGCGTAGCGCCGGTCGTGCCCGAGCCGATCGATGACAAACGAAATGAGACTCTCCGGTTTGCCCAGCCGGTCGAGGATGAGACGGACGACCTCGAGGTTCACCATCTCGCCGTCGCCGCCGATGTTGTAAACCGCACCTGGTTTGCCCTTGAAAAGCGCGGCCACGATCGCGGCGCAATGATCTTCGACATGGATCCAGTCGCGGACGTTTTTCCCGTCGCCGTAAACCGGGAGCGGCTGGTCGTTAAGCGCCTTGATGATCATGAGAGGAATCAACTTTTCCGGAAACTGGTAGGGGCCGTAATTATTGGAGCAGCGGGTCACGATCACTTCCTGGCCAAAAGTGTGATGGCAGGCGAGGGCAAGAAGATCGGCGCCGGCCTTGCTCGCGGAATAGGGGGAGCTGGGCTCGACCGGCGATTGCTCGGTGAACTTCCCGGTTTCCCCTAACGATCCGTAAACTTCATCAGTCGAGACCTGGATGAAACGCTGCACGCCATGGCGGCGGGCGGCCTCGAGCAGGATGCTCGTGCCGACAACGTTGGTGTGGATGAAATTTTGCGGGGAATTGATGCTCCGGTCGACGTGCGACTCGGCCGCGAAATTGATGATGGCGTAGAACTGCTCCTCGTGCAGGAGCGTGGCCATCTGGTCGGCGTTGGCGATGTCGGCCTGGAAAAATTCGTATCGTTCCCCGTGCTCTTCGACCACGCCGTCGAGATTGGCCAGATTTCCGGCGTAGGTAAGGGCGTCCACATTCGTCACGTACGTCGGCTTGTAATGTTGCAGAATGTAACGAATAAAGTTACTCCCGATGAA
>JBPCLI010000048.1:0-3096 GCA_051003415.1 Chthoniobacterales bacterium
GCGTAAATCCGCCTGTGCATCTCCTTCGCCGCGAAAAATTCGGTGGCTTTCGAGCGCTTCGGGCGGGAGATCACGCCAGGCGCTGGCGAGCAGCTCCATTTTCTCGTCGGCATCGAAGCCCGCGCCGAGAAACAGCAGCAAGACATGACGCGGCGTGCGAAAAATCTCGAAGAGCCGGTGCGCCTGTCCGTTGGCATCGCGCAATTCCGCATCTGGGGCGCGGTCCCCGGCCCGGAGGCGGCCACCGCCGACGTTTTCCACGAACGGGCTCTGGCGATAATTCACCGTCACTCCCGCCAACCGGTCGGCCACTTTCTCGCCGATCAGGTCAATTCCGCTCACCACTGGCAGGAGAAAATCGCGCACGCTTTGCGCGACCGAGTTGCGCATCGTCGCCATCCGCGTGATCCGATCGGTGAGGTTAAGCACCCCGCGCGCAACCGGTTCGCGCTCGGTCTGATAACTCCCAAGCAATTGCATCGGAGCGTCTCCCCTAACGACCAGCGCAAGTTTCCAGGCGAGGTTAAAAGCGTCCTGGATGCCCGTGTTCATGCCCTGGCCGCCGGCCGGACTGTGAATATGAGCCGCGTCACCCAGCAGAAAGACACGCAGCTTCCGAAATTGCGGCACGATTCGGTGGGAGATATGGAAGCGTGATATCCAGGTGGGCTCGCTCAGGCGCGCGCCGGCCGGGCCGCGCGCATCGGCCACCGTCTGCACATCGTCGAGCATCAGTTCGGGCAGATTTTGGTTGCGTGATTCCGGTAAAATGTTGGCCACGATCCGCCAACGATCGCCGGCAAATGGAATCAAGCCGAAAACGCCTTCCGGACCGAGATAAAGATGCACGTGCCGGCGATCCGGCGCGGACTCGACGCGGACATCGGCGAGGATGAAACTCTCGTCGTACTGCGACCCGGCGAATTCCATCCCGAGCGCATGCCGTGTCGTGCTGTGGGCGCCGTCGCAGCCGAGGAGCCAGGGTGTGTCCGCTATTTCCTCGCGCCCGTCCGGATGGCGGAGGGTGGCGCGCACAAAGTCGTTCGTTTGCTCGATGCTCGTTAGGCTGACCTCGCGTTCGACTTCGATCCCTGCGTCCGCCACCCGTTCGCTGAGAAGACGCTCCGTTTCCGATTGCGGAAGGCTGAGAACGAAGGGAAACGGGCTCGCCATGGAATCGAGATCGATCGCGGCCAGTCGTTCGCCGCCATGGTGCATCAACAGCCCCTGAATACGCTCGCCCGCGGCGAGAAAGCGATCAGCGACACCCATGGCGCTGAAGACTTCGAGAGTGCGGGGAAAAATCGCGAGCGCCTTGGATGTCTGGGAGCGTTCGGGCGAGTGGTCGATAATCCGGCAGCGCACCCCATGCCGCGCCAGTTCGTTAGCCAGCGTCAGGCCGACAGGACCAGCTCCGACGACGAGCGGAACAGGAAGGGTAGCCGTCATGCGACATCATACCACATCGCGTCGCCGCGCCCGGGAGGGTAGCGCAAGCTTCCAGCTTGCCGGATGATGGGGCTGCAAGCTGGAAGCCTGCGCTACCCTACAGCTCCCATTTTTTCGGCAGCTTTTGCTTTAACGTTTCGACCTCGCCGAAGAGGTCGCCCATCTTTTCCACCCGCCGGAGGGTTTCGTCGCAGCGGAAGACAAGCCGCTTCGCATCCTTCTTTTTCAGCGTCGTTTCGACCTCGTCCCACGTCACCGGGGTCGAAACGGTCGGCTCGTCTTTCGCCCGCAGCGAGTAAACGCAGATGGTAGTCTTGTGTTCGTCGTTCTGGCTCCAGTCGACGAAGATTTTTCCCTTCCGCAACGCCTTCGCCATCTTCGAAACGACGAACTCGGGATGCTCCCGCTCGAGGTGTTCCGCGAGGGCGTGCGAGAGTTCTTTGGTCTGGTCGTAGGTGACAGCGGTATTGAGCGGAACGTAAATCTGCAGACCCTTGGAGCCGGAAGTTTTCGCCCAGCATTTTAATTTCATCGTTTCCAAGATTTCGCGCAGCCAGAGCCCGACCTGACAACACTGCACGATGTCGGCCGGGGCGCCGGGATCAAGATCGAAGACCATCATCGTCGGCTTGGTCACATCTTTTTTGCGCGAGAGCGAAGTATGGAGTTCGATGTCGGCCAGGTTGGCCGCCCAGACGAGCGTGGGGAGGTCCTGCGCGAGGCAATAATGCATCTCGCGATTGTTGCCTTCGCTCCAGACCTTGGCCGTCTTGACCCAGCTCGGCCGATGCGTCGGGCAATTCTTTTCGTAGAAGAACTCGGCTTCCACCCCGTTCGGGTAACGCTTCATCGTCAGCGGCCGGTCCTTCAGGTGCGGGAGCAGAACGGGCGCGATCTCGATGTAGTAATGAATCATCTCGCCTTTGGTGAAGCCGGCCTTCGGCCAGAGAACCTTGTCGAGATTGGAGACCGCCAGGGTGCGGTTTGCGACAACCAGTTGGGCTTTCTTGCTCATGCGGCTAACATGTTATCGCGCCATGGCGGCGGGTCGCATGTATGTCTCCCCGGCGCGCGTCACGAGAAGAACCTCTCCGGCGAAAGCATCGGCTGGGGCTGGCAGATGCGGGCGACGCAATGCTCCCATGTTTCGTGACCGCTCAGGATAAGAATCTCGACTCGGAGAAAATAAATCGGCACTTCCGGTTTCGTTAGGCGCGGGAAACGAACGGCATCCTTTTCCGTCGTCACGATCATGTCGACGTCGCGCCGGATGCAGCGGTTAATGAAGCTCTGCAACTCCGCCTCGCTGTAGCGATGGTGGTCGGTGAATCGTTTGGCGAGCTCGATTTTGGCCCCGAGCTTGCGCAAGCCATCCTCGAAGCTTTCCGGTGCCGCGATGCCGCAAAAGGAGCCGACGTAGGTGTCGGTCAGGCGGCCGAGGGGAAGCTGTTCGCCAGTGTAAACATCCTGCAAATAGAGCGGCTGATGGGCGCACTCGATGATCTCGGCCGTGCGATTATAACGCCGGATGCGAGCGATCAGCTCGTCGTTAGGCTCGGCCGTGCTCTTGGTGATGAAGATGTAACTCGCCCGGCGCAAATTTCTCGGCGGCTCGCGCAGAGTGCCGCGCGGAAGGAGAAACTCGTT
>JBPCLI010000049.1:0-7155 GCA_051003415.1 Chthoniobacterales bacterium
GCACGGATCAGAATGCTTTGAATTCCAACCTCTTCTCCCATATCCGTACCCATCCGTGTAATCCGTGGTTCATTCTGCTTCTTCTAGCGTGGCCGGTCGCTGCTCTGGCGCAGGAGCCGGCGGCGACGCCTTTTGAGGAGACGATTAAACCGACTTTCGAGACGCAGAAACCGGCCCGCACTTACGTCCTCGATATTCCCGCACCGCGCGGCCAGATCACCGACCGGCACGGCAACCCGCTCGCGCAAAATAAACTAAGCTATAACCTAACGATCGACTTCCCCACCCCGCTCGATTTCTCCGACGCGCAGGTAGTCGCTTTTGCCCGCGAGAAAATCCGCGCGGCGGAGAAGCGGCTCGGCCGTTCGTTTGAACTGACCGACAACGCCATTCTCCGGCACTATCACAATCGCGGCTTTCTCCCTTTCGAGATCGCGCAAAACCTGAGCGAAGAGGAGCGTGGCGAACTGAAGGACAACCTGCCGGCCGGACTTTCGCTCAAGCCGATTTACCTGCGCGTTTATCCGCACAAGAGTGTGGCCGGCCAGGTTATCGGCTACACCGGCCGCACGAGCCGCAACGCCGATGGCATTATCCAAAACGGCCAGGTTCTTTGGCCCGAAACCGAAGGTCGCGAAGGATTGGAGCTCACCTTCAACAGCATGCTGACCGGCCGCCACGGGAAGTTCAAAGTGACCTTCGACCGCGACGGCCGGAAAACTTCCGAGCGCGTCGTGGAACCGGCCGTGCCCGGCTACAACGTCGTCACGACGATCGATCTCAAGCTGCAGGAAATGGCAGAGAAAGCGCTCGCGGCGAAGGCGAAACGCGGCGCCATCGTGATCATCGATCCGAACACGGGCGACATCCTTGCCCTGGCTTCGTGGCCGACCTATGACCCTAACGAATTCATTCCGTCGATCTCGACCGCGAAGTTCAAGAAGTTGCAGGACGACCCCAATATTCCACTCCTGCCGCGCGCTTACCGCTCCGCCTATCCTCCGGGTTCCACCTTCAAGGTTGCGGTCGGGCTGGCGGCCTTTGAGAGCAACACCATCACTCCACACGATCAGTACGAATGCGTGCCGGCGATGGACGTTGGCAACACGACTTTCCACAACTGGAAAAAGAGCGACCGCGGCTCGCTCAACTTCATCCAGGCGCTGACCGAGTCATGTGACACCTGGTTCTACCAGGTCGGGATCCGGACCGGCGCGGGACCGATCCTCGATTGGGCGGCCAGGCTCGGCTACGGCACGAAGTGCGGTATCCCGCTTAAGGGCGAAGCAGATGGGCGTTTGCCTAACGACGAATATATGAAGGCGACGCACGGTCGAAAAATTCTCAACGGCGACATCGCGAATCTCTCGATCGGCCAGGGCGACATCCTCACGACGCCCCTGCAGATGGCGCAATCGATGGCGATCGTGGCCAATGGCGGGACGTTTTATCAGACGCGTCTTGTTGAACAGGTACAAACGGTGAGCAACGAAATTGTCGCGGCCTATTCGGTCCGCGCGAAAAAGACGATCGACGCTTCGCCGATGGTGATGGAACAAATCCACACCGCAATGGTAGATGCGGTTAACGCCGGGGCCGGGACCGCGCACCAGGCAAGCCTGGATAAAGTTTCGGTGGCGGGAAAAACCGGCACTGCGCAATGGGGTCCAAAGGAAAAAGAGCGGACCGCCGCCTGGTTTGCGGGCTTCGTGCCGGCAGAGCACCCGCAATATGCCTTTGCCGCGCTTTACGAAGGGGACGTGGGAAGCAAAGCCCATGGCGGTTCGGCGGCGGCGCCCATGATTGGGCGGATCCTGCGCCAGCTTTACAGCGATCGAGACGAAAAATCGGACTCGGAAGAAGACAGCTCGGATTAATTCCTCAGGATTATTTTCTAATCCAATGCCGTCTCGACCTCCCGCCGAATGTGTTCGAGCACGCGGAGATGAATGCGGTGAATGAGGAAGTCGGACCCGCCGCGCCAAATCCCGGACCTTTCATCAAGGCGGGAGTAGCTTAAACTCGCGCATGGAAGCGAAACGACCGGACTCAGCTCTCCTCATTGTCGGTCACGGCTCGACCGTGAATCCGGACTCGAGTGCACCAAGCCTTGCGCAGGCCACGGCACTGGCAGCACGGGGTCTGTTCCGCGAAATCGCGTGCTGCTTCTGGAAAGAGGAGCCAAGTCTGCGCGACGCGCAGTTTCTTTTTCCCGATCCGGAGATCCGCGAAGTCTTCGTTGTGCCGAATTTCATCAGCGAAGGTTATTTCACCCAAACGGTCATCCCGCGCGAGCTGGAGCTAACCGGACGCCTAACGACTCGACCGGACGGCCAGGTCTGGAAATATTCCGAACCGGTCGGGAACCATCCTGCCGTGACGGAGCTGCTCCTGCAACGAGCACGCGAGATCGCGCCCGGCGTTCCGGAAGCGGAAACCACTCTGCTCATTGTCGGCCACGGCACGGCGTTGAACGATAACAGCGCGGTCGCGGCCAAACGCGAGGTGGAAAAGATCACCGCCCTCGGCTGCTACGCCTCGGTCCTG
This sequence comes from Chthoniobacterales bacterium, assembly GCA_051003415.1. Classification (GTDB taxonomy): domain Bacteria; phylum Verrucomicrobiota; class Verrucomicrobiia; order Chthoniobacterales; family UBA10450; genus Palsa-1392. The sequence goes on from JBPCLI010000049.1 coordinate 2,548, forward strand.
AATGCCTACATGGAAGAAGCGCCGCTTATTTCGGACTGGGTCCGACTAACGACGACGCCGAATGTGGTTGTGGTGCCGTTTTTCATTTCGGACGGTCTGCATAGTTATCAGGACATCCCGGTCTTACTCGGGATCGAGCCCGAACCGACGGCGGCCGCAAGTCAGCGCGAGGTCTTTCGGCGTAATCCTTACCAACTGTACGGCCGCAATCTTTACTACGCGAGCGCGATCGGGACCGAGCCGAGATTTGCCGAGATCATCCTTGAGCAGGCGGCAGCTTTTGACAGTGCGGCCCTTGATCTCAGGCCGATTGCATAAACTGTTGTCTATAACGGTATTTTGAAAAACGACTCGACCAAGCTCTTGCAGGATCTCGCGGCCTTCCTGTTGGCCGCGCCCAAGACACCCGACAGCGTGAAACGGGCCGCGGAAATGGTACGGAAGGAGCGCGACTATCGCTGGATGGGCGTTTACAAAATCGAACGCGACGATTTCGTGATAGTTGCGGGAACCGGAGAACGTCCGCCGACTTACGCGCGGTTTCCGGTCACCCAGGGACTCTGCGGGGTTGTGGCCGAGACGCAGGAGACCCTCATCGTCGGCGACGTGCATGAGGATCCGCGCTGGTTGCCGGCCTTTTGGACTACGCTCTCGGAGATCGTGGTGCCGATCATAAGCGAAGCCACTGAAAAGGTCGTCGGCATCATCGACGTGGAAAGCGACAAGCTGAATACCTTCAGCGAAGACGATCGCGATTTCCTCGAGCACGTGGCGGTGCTGATGGCAGGGAAACTGTGCAGCGCGAAAAAGAAAAAGCATGCCCCCGCGCATTGAGCGGGTCCTCGGGGAGTGGCTCGCTTCCGGTGCCCGCGGTATCGGGCAGGTCTTGATCGTAAAGAATGGCGAGGGCTTTGCCCTTTGCCATCGCGCGGATGAAGCCCGCGGCGAATTTGAAGTCTTTCATTCACCTAACGACGCCGCGGCAATCGCCCGACTGGACGACGCCGGACAGTATCGGCCCTTGAAAACGGCGCCCAACCTGCGCCACGGCTGGCTCCTGGAATTAGCAGACGTGGCCGCGCTCCGCCTTGCGTTGGAAGCGTTTTATCCCGGACGTCTGGCGATCCTTGCGGCCTGGGAAGTGAATCGCCTAACGACAACTCCGCTGCGGGCGACGCTCAATCGCCAGACTGGCATCTATCGCGTGGCCGCCCGCATTTCCGATGAGGAAGCAGATGCCGTGATCGGTCGGGTCTGCCGTTCGGAAGGGGGCGCCCCGGGATGTCTGCGGACGATTTTGTGGGCCCGCGATGAAAGCAAGGCGCGGCCTTCATTGCGGTTGCCGCTGGATAAATACATCGCGCCCCTCGACCAGACCGGCCGCGGGGAAAATGTGATGCCGTTGCTCTGCCAGGAAGCGTGCAATCTTCTCGTGGCGGAGATGCGCAAGGCGGTGAAAGAAGATTCCTCCTCCGAAACGGAGTGAAGCGGCGCGGAGGTGACCGGGAAATGATCTATCGCGCGAGAACCATGGTGACGATGGACGGTGCGCAGATCGAAAATGGCGCGGTCGCGGTGGAGGGCGACCAAATCGTCGACGTCGGCCGCGGGGATAAAGTGCAGGCCGCCCGCAGCGGGCCGGTGACCGACCTGGGCGAGGTCGTCCTGCTGCCCGGGCTGATCAACGCGCATTGCCATCTTGATTTCACCGCGCTCCGGGGCGCGATCCAGCCGCAGCGCTCGTTCGCCGACTGGATTCTTCAGATCAATGGACTGCGCCGCGATCTGACGGACGACGATTATCTCAACTCGATTGCAGGCGGCTTCGTCGAGGCGCGGCTCTGGGGGACGACGACGATTGCCAATGTGGAATCGATGCCGGCGCTTCTCGCGCGGATGTCGCCCCCGCCGCTGCGGACCTGGTGGTTCGCGGAATTGATCGACGTGCGCCCGCGGTTGTCGCCCGCGGAGATGTTAGACGACGCGCTCGCCACTTTTCGGGGAAGAGAGAATTGGCGCGGCGGATTTGGGCTCAGCCCACACGCGCCTTACACGGTCTCGCCCGAGTTGATGCGCCTCACAAAGGAAGCCGCGACGCGGAACGGGACGCTGCTCATGATGCACCTCGCCGAATCGACGGAAGAGATGGAAATGTTTAGCGAGGGACGCGGGCGGCTCTTTCAACTCCTCCAAAGCCTCGGCCGCCCGATGGATGATTGCGGCGATGGAAAAACACCCGTCGCGCTCATGCTCGACCGGGACGTGATCGACGAGCGCTGGATCGTCGTGCATTTGAACGAACTGACCGAGGAAGACTTCGCCCGGCTGGAGCGCGGGCCGCGTTTTCACATTGCGCATTGCCCGCGGAGCAGCCGGTATTTTCGGCACGCACCGTTTCCGCTTCGCCGCCTCGCCGGCCTCGGGTTCAACATTTCTCTCGGGACAGACAGTCTCGCCAGCAATTCGTCGCTCAGCCTTTTCTCGGAAATGCAAACTGTCCGCGACGCGCATCCGTGGCTCGCGCCTGAGCGCATCGTGGAGATGGTGACGACGAATCCCGCGCAAGCGCTGCATCAAGGGGAGTCGCTGGGAAAAATCCGCGTGGGGTTTCAGGCGGATCTGATTGCTTTGCCGATTGAGAATCCAGGCACTGGGCTTTGCGATAAAATTATCGCTTGGAACGAACCGGTGCCGTGGATGCTGGTCGCAGGGATCCCTGTGCCCCTGCCGTGACTTCAACTATTCTCATATTGCCTTTTCTTTTCTCATCCGTGAAATAGTCTCCGACCTGAGAATATGGCCAAGATCATCATAATCGATGACGAGCCAGCGATGGTAGAGGTGATCGTCACCCTCTGCCGGGAAAAAGGGCATCAGGTTTTCCCGTTCAACTCCGCCGCCAAGGCGGTCGAGCAGATGGAGGCGATCGAACCGCAGATCGTCATCACCGACGCGAAGATGGAGTCGATGAGCGGTTTCGACGTGCTCCGGCACGTGAAGGAGCATCACAAGCAGACGCTGGTCATTTTGATCACCGCTTACGCGTCGGTCGACACCGCGATCGAGGCGATGAAAATGGGTGCGCACGGCTACGTGCCGAAGCCGTTCAAGATCGACGAACTGCAAATGACGGTGCAGCGCGCACTCGAATTCCAGTCCGCCCGACAGGAAAACACCTACCTGCGGAAGGAGCTGAAGAATAAATACAAGTTCGAGAATATCATCGGCTCGAGCAGCAAAATGCAGATCGTCTATAACCTGATCAACAAGGTCGCCGACACCGACAGCACCGTTTTGATCCAGGGCGAAAGCGGCACCGGCAAGGCACTGGTCGCGCGCGGTCTGCATTTCAACAGCAACCGGCAGCATCATCCCTTTGTCGCGATCAACTGCAGCGCGCTGCCCGAGAATCTTCTCGAGTCGGAATTGTTCGGGCACAAAAAAGGCGCCTTCACCTGAGCGGTGTCGGACAAGCGCGGCCTTTTTGAGGAGGCGAACCTCGGCACCATTTTCCTCGACGAAGTGAACTCGATGGCAACCTCGCTCCAGACAAAATTGCTCCGCGTGCTGCAGGAGCGCGAAGTGCGTCGCGTGGGCGACAACAAGAGCGTGCCCGTGAACGTGCGCGTAGTCGGTGCGACCAACGAGCCTCTCCAGCCAAAAATCCGCGACGGTTCCTTCCGCGAAGATCTTTATTACCGGTTGGCCGTGATCCCGGTGGAAATCCCCGCCCTACGCGAACGGCTCGAAGATGTCCCGCTCCTCGTAAAACATTTTCTGGAAAAGCAAGCCGCCCAGACCGGGACCGGACTGAAGAAAATCGACGAAAAGGCCTTGGAGCTACTCTGCAACTACGACTATCCGGGCAACGTCCGGGAGTTGGAGAACGCCATCGAACGCGCCTGCGCACTCTGCGATGACAACACCATCACTGCGGGCGATCTACCGCCGCAGGTCACCGAGGCTGGATACGAAGAAGCAGCCCGCAGGGCCCGCGGGCTAAAGGCAGTCGGCAAGTCGCTCGATGAATTCATCCGGGAGCAGGAGCGCGAATACATCGAGGCGACGCTCGCGAAGTTCAAAGGCAACCGCGAAAAAGCCGCCGGCGCGCTCGGCATCAGCAGGGCCACGTTCTACCGCAAGCTCGAGATCAAGGGGAAGAAGTAACTCTCCCCTGTCAGGACGGGAATGAAAGGCCCAGCACGTGCTGATGAGCCGCGGCAAAGGCCAACTCTTTCTGCTTCGGCGCGCAGTCAGAGGGCGAAACTCCTGAAATCGACAGGACTAACAAGTCGCGCGCGCGCGATTCTTTAGGATGCTCTATACTCGCGGTTATTCTGCTCGTTCTCTTATTAAAAGGTGATGGGGCTGGTGTAGGCAAAACCGGAGTGCAGTCTGGTCCGGTTATAGAAGGTTTCGATGTAATCAAAGATGGCCGTGCGGGCCTCGGTGCGGGTGGCGAAGCGGTGGTGAAAAACCAACTCGTATTTGAGGCTACTTCAGAACGATTCGATAAAGGCGTTATCGTAACAGTTACCCGCTCGACTCATGGAAGCGAGCAGACCTTGCTCGGCCACGACCTGGCGGTAAGCGGCCCTGGCGAACTGA
>JBPCLI010000050.1:0-24638 GCA_051003415.1 Chthoniobacterales bacterium
CACCGCGCCGCTCATCTTCAACCCTGGCTCCATCGCTACAACTGGCACCGACCTCACTCCGCTCTCCTTCATCGACCTCCCATCTCCAAACTCAATTTATCCATGAACAACCTCTTGAGCCTCCACAGCTAGAGCCGCAAGCGGCGAAACAGTTCGTCGAGCGGCAGTTGAATGCCAATGTAAAATTCGCCGAAGTCGGCGTAGGCCGCGCTCACCTCGTCAAAGCGCATCTGGTAAACGATCGCTTTAATCTGAAAAGTGTCGTGCGCGAAAAGAGTCACGCCCCACTCCGCATCGTCGAGGCCGGTCGAGCCGGTAATGAGTTGTTTCACCTTGCCGGCATACTGCCGCCCGACTCGCGCGTGACCGCCCATCAGGGTGCGGCGTTCTTCGTAGGGAAGGGAATACCAATTGCGCTCTTCGCCCCGGCGTTTCGTCATGTTGTAGAAGCAAACGATCGGCCAGTCGGGCAGGGTGGGATAAACCCGGTCCTGCCGATATTTCTTCATCCGTTCCCGGAAATCCTGCATCCCGGCCATGAACTCCAGCGTGCCGGGTTCCAGTTTTTGTTCCTGTGCCAGAGTCTCCCCGTATTGCTCCTCGGTCGTGATGTATTCACTTTCTTCCGTGAGCGAGAGATAACTGTAGACCGGCACGAGGACGTCCGCGCCTAACGAGAGGGTAAGCTGCTTCTCGATCCGGTTGGCGGTCTGCAAATCAGGCGTGATGAGCATGAAACCGAGATCCGCTTTCGGGGTGACCTGGCTGAGCGTGAGCAGTTGGGTGTTTTCGAGGGCGCGGGTTTCCTGGACGAGCGTGGAGAGGGCGACTTTCGCGGCCCGCTGCTCGGTGCTGTCGAGCAACTGCCATTGCCCGTATTCGATCCGGTAAAAAAGATGCAGGCAATGCCAGCCCTCCTGCGGGATGAGCGGCGCGGGCGTGGAATCCATCAGCGAAGTTTCCCCGTGCGCGGCGAGAGGGTCAAGCAGTCGCGAAGGCGACTTCAAGCTTCGACCTTTGTCGCGCTCGGAAGATGTGCGAGGCAATATTCCTCGCCGTCGCGCGAGACGCGAAACTCGAGATTCGGATTCGTCAATTCGGTCGCACCGCAAGTGGCGCAGTGATGGAGCGCTTCCTCCTCGGGACGCGCGTTCTCTTCAAAACGCTGGCGCCGGGTAACGACCTGCTGACGATTGCGCGCCGCGTGAAAAAGTCCGGGCCCGAAGAAGATCAGGTAATTCGCGAAGGCCGCGCAGAAAGCCACCCGGTAAGTCATGGAGCCGGTGACGAAATTCAAGAGCAACCAGGCCGCCGAGATCCAGGCCAGCCACTTGATCTTCATCGGCAGGACGAAGAGCACGTAGATCACTTCCTCGGGAAAGAAATGCGCGAAGGCGAAGAAAAGCGAGGAACCGAGCATCACGTTGGAAAATTGCGCGCCGAAGAAAAACGCCGCGATCGTCGTTCCGATCATGCCGGCGAGGAAGTAGAGCGTGAGGCGAAACGCACCCCAGACCGCCTCGAGTCGATCGCCGATGAAAAGCAAAAACCAGAGCGCCATGAGGAGGAAAAACGGCCCTACCATCGCCCCCGGCTGACCGACAATTTGCGGAATAAAAATATAGGTTACCAGCCGCCAGACCTCGCCATGCATGATGCGCGCGGGGTCGAGCTGCAGCAGGCCGACAAACTGCGGATTGACGAATGTGAGCAGGTAGACCAGCGCGGTCAACGCGACGACGAAACGGATCAAGCCGGGAATCGCGATCCAGCCAAGGCGGCGTTCGAGTAAATCGAGGAAACTCATCGTCGCGTCACCGTAGAGGCGGGCTCGGGGCAGTTCAACAAACGCCGCCGTTTTGGCCGATTGTTTGACACGTCTATGGCAACATCTAGGCTGCCCACGATGAGCGATGCCGCATCGAAAACGACCCCGCTTTACGATGAGCACGTGAAGCTGGGCGCGAAGATCATCCCCTTCGGCGGCTGGCTCATGCCGGTGCAATACAGCAGTATCATGGAGGAACACCTGGCGGTGCGGAACGCGCTGGGCGTTTTCGATATTTCGCACATGGGCGAGCTTATCGCGAGCGGTCCGCGGGCTGGTGAATGGCTCGACACGATGCTGACGAACAACGTCGCCAAGCTCGAAGTCGGCTCCGGGCAATATACTTTTCTGCTCAACGACGAAGCCGGGATTATCGACGACCTGATCCTTTATCGGATCGAGGCCGAGAAGTTCCTGCTGGTCGTGAATGCATCCAGGAGCGAGGACGATTTTGAATGGCTGCGGTGTCACCTGCCGGGGACAGCGTCCCCGGCTACAGGGGCGAACGGCGGCGTCTCATTCGAGGATGGAAGCGAACGCTACGCCGGACTGGCGGTGCAGGGACCAAAGATTGGCGAACTTTTCGCGGCGCTTTTCGGGGATGAGAAAGAGCTGCCGGCGCGGAACCAGATTGCGCAGTTTGATCTTGGCCGGACAAAGCTTTGGATCGCGCGGACAGGCTACACGGGCGAAGACGGAATCGAGGCTTTCTTCCCCGCCGCGGATGCCCCGCGGGTCTGGAACGAAATCCTGGAAAAAGGAAAGTCGCTTGGCATTCGTCCCTGCGGACTGGGAGCGCGCGATACTCTGCGTCTTGAGATGTGTTACCCGCTGAACGGCTCCGATCTTTCGCCCGAGCACAATCCGCTCGAGGCCGGTCTCGGTTTTTTTGTCGACCTAGGGAAGCTAAAGTTTACCGGGCGAGAGAAGTTGCTCCGGGAAAAGGAAGCCGGCCTTTCGCGTCGGCTGATGCCCTTCAAGATGAAAGGCAAAAGCCCGCCGCCTCGTCCGCATTACAAGGTTTTGCGCGACGGCGTAGCGGCCGGCGAGCTGACCAGCGGCACGCTTTCGCCGAGCTTGAATTACGGGATCGGGATGGCTTACCTAACGACACCGGTGCCGAAGCCGGGCGAAGAAATCGAAATTGAAATCCGCGGCCAGAAATTTCCCGCGATCATCGAAAGGAAACCACTCTACAAAAAACCATGAACGTTCCAGAAGACCTTCTCTACACTGAATCGCACGAGTGGGTTCGCCGTGACGGCGACCAAATCCGCGTTGGCATTACCGATCACGCGCAAGCTGAGCTGACTGACGTTGTCTATGTCGAGCTACCGAAAACGGGTGCCTCGTATGAAGCGGGCGGCACGATCGCGGTCGTCGAATCGGTCAAAGCCGCGAGCGACATTTACGCGCCGGCCAAGGGCACCGTGCTGGAAGCAAACAAAGCGCTCGAGTCCAACCCCGCCCTGATAAATACCGACCCTTACGGCGAAGGCTGGATCTTCGCCTTGAAAATGGATGACCCTTCCACACTCGAGGCACTGAAGGATGCGGCGGCTTACAAGGCTGCGATCGGCTGATTTTTCGCTGCCTCCGCGCGGTGCAAAGCGGGAGGCTTGCAACGACAAGGAGGCCTGCCAAGCTGGCGTCAACCGTGCCTATGGATTCTTCAGTCGCCCAACGGGAAGAAATCGAGCTTCTCGGGCGAATCGCCCAGGGCGATCGTGCGAGCTTCGAGCAATTCTACGATCGCTTTGCACGCGTTCTTTTTTCGGTCGCCTACCGCTTGCTTCGGAACGAGGAGGCGGCCGAAGATGTTCTGCAGGAAGTCTTCGTCCAGATCTGGAAAAAAGCGCCGCTCTACGATCCCGCTCGCGGCAAGCCGATGACCTGGGCGGTGACTCTCACCCGGCACCGCGCGATCGACATCATCCGCTCAACGGAGCGCCGCGGCCAGTTGCATGAGGATGTAAAACTCGAGACGGAGGTCGGCGAAAAATTCGACGACCACAATTCCTTCGACGCGGTCACCTCGAGCGAGCGACACGACTTCGTTCGGGAAGCGATGGGAAAACTTTCCCGCGATCAGCGGGAAGCGATCGAGCTCGCCTTTTTTGGCTCGTTAACCCAGGCGGAAATCGCGGAGCGGCTCAGGCTGCCGCTCGGGACGGTCAAGGCAAGAATCCGGCGTGGAATGATGAAACTGCGCGATTTGCTCGGCCCGCATCTCTAGGGCGACTGCAAAAAATTCATTTCGGCTCGTGTTGTCGCCACGGCTCTGTGTAGCCGTGCCGATGCCTCAACATAGTGAGGCGGCTGCAGAGGGCCGCCTCAGGCTGCGAGCGGCATTTCATGTTCGCGCGCGACCACCCAAAGCGGGATGCCCGAATCGTCCTGGATTGGCGTAATCTCGATGTCGACCCAGTACGGGGTGCCGTCTTTGCGATAATTCACCAACTGCTCGTGGCAAGGTTTGAACTCGTGCACAGCCCGCCGCATGCGCGCGGCCACTTCCGGATCCGTCTTCGCGCCCTGCAGGAGAGGGCCGAGGCTTTTGCCCTGAAGTTCCTCGAGCGAATACCCGCACATCGCGACAAACGCGGGGTTGACCCATTGCACGAGCCGATCCGGACCGGTCACGACGAAGGGCACGGCAGAAGTTTCCTGCACCTGTCCATCGATGGTTTGCAGAATTTTTGCCTTCAACTGTGCGCCGGGCGTCGGCGAATCCGATGGCGCGCCGGAAAGCAGAATCGCCGTTCCAACGTCCAGCGATTCGGCCACCAGCTGCCGCACTTCGTCGTGGAATTCCAGGATCAGCTCGAATTCTTCCCGCTCGCGCGCGGTCATTGTACCCGACACATAAAGAGCGGCCCGGTCCTGAAGAAGTTTGTTAATCATCGATACAAAAGGGTTGCGACTAAACCCGATACGTCGTGTCCCGGAGAATGGATGCGATTTTAACACAACGACAAGAATTCCATTTTTTCCTGCTCTGGGTTGCTCGCTACCGCTGCAAGTCAGGCCGATTCCTTGCGTGGATGCGACGAGAATAAAGCGGTTTTCCCTTGATCCGAAGAACTCGGCCGCCAGATTTCGGCATCCATCGGCCCCGCCCAACCGTTAAGTGGATCGACGAACAAACACCCAAGCCTCATGTTTCACAAAATTGATTATCCCTTTCTGATCGGAGCTTTCATTAGTTTTCTGGCGAGCGTCTCCCTCTGGTTTCTGGTCAGCAAAGACTACGGCCTTTTCGTCGGTCTCTGGGTTCCCAGCATTCTCAGCCTCTGGGTTGGCGTCCGTGTCTGCATCCTCGGCACGGGGATCACGGTGCGGCGGGGGAGATAGCCATGGATTATGTCATTTCCATTTTTCTGCTTGGCTTGATCGTGAGCTTTGTCGTGGCCAAAGGGGTGATGATGTCCCACGAACTGGCCGCCGCCCAGTTGGAGCGCCACCTGGCGGAGGAAGACGAACGGCGTAACGCCGTTCCCACTAATCGTTAGGGCGGATTTCCGCGCCCTCGCTGAATCAGCCATTCTTTCGGCTCGTAATCCGGCCGAATTCTTGGCATGGAGGGCGAATGCGAAAGATTGCTGGAACGCTCCTTTTGTTGCTCCTGATGCCGCTCGCACGTGCGGCCGTCATTAACGTCGAGTTCAAGTTCACACCTTTCGTCGGTAACCCGGCGAAGGACGAAAAGGTCAAAACCGTGCCCGGCAAGGCCGCGATTTTTATCAACAACATGCCTTTTGCCGAACAGGAAGTGCAGGAGGACGAATCGCCGGTTCTCTTCGAGGGACGCGAAGTCTCACCAGCGGTCTGGCTTCCCATGAGCTCGGTCGGCCCAGTCCTGCGTAGAGGGAAAAACACGATTCGGATCGAATTCACGCCTAACGACGCGGCCAAGCCGTACCGCGCCCAGTTGCGCTGGACCTCGGTCATGGACACGGCCACCGAACAGGAGGAGCCGGGCACAACCCGGTCGACCAACGAGGCAAACGAGGGCGTAGACGACCGCAAAGATCTTAAAGGCAAGGTGGTTTTCGAGCGCGAGTTCACGGCCGATTTCGCGCTCGATCTTCCCTGGCACCACTATCCGCCGGTCACTTCGCTGACCGAGGAAGACAAGCAAAAGATCGCCGCCCTTCTCCAGACTCGGGCGGAATGGTTTCAGCCCGATTTTTCCGGACTTTACAAGGCACTGGAGGAAAACGAATCGCTCAAGGTCGATGACGTTCGCAAAGCGCAATGCCTTGAAGCCGTCTACAAAGCCGGGGTGCGGGTAACGCCACCGCCAGCGGGTGACCTGAAATTTGCCACGACCGGCGGCCCGGAGGTCGTCGTCACCAAAAAAACGGGACCCCTTTTTGGATTGGATGAGAAAACCTTTGCGCCAATCAAGGACGAGGACACGCAAATGTGCGCCGGCATGGCGCTCTCGATGATTTACCCCGGCAAGCTGATGGCGGTACGTAAACCAGACGGCGCGTGGGAGATCGTTTACTGATCAAATCGTCGTCCTGCTCCCACTCTTAATCGTGCTCGTGCTCGTGCTCGATCTTCTGCCGCAATCAAATCGTTAGGCGATATCCCTCCTTGTAAAATCCTTCGCGCCGTATGGTTCGGGGGGAAAACGAGCACGAGCACGAGCAGGAGCACGAGAAAGAGAAGGAGTGATTGACGCCCATCGCGGAGTTTGTTTATTCCCCCCCGTGCCGACCGACATCCGACTCTTCAGCCGCGAATGGTGCTCCTGGTGCATTGATGCGAAGGAGTATCTCACCGAGCGCGGCTACAAATTTACTGAGATCGATGTCGGTGAGGACCGCGCCGCTTACGAGGAGATGAAGGAGCTGAGCGACCAGACCTACGTGCCCACTCTCGTCGCCGGGGATGAAGTGCTTGCGAATTTCGACACCGACCAGCTGGAGAAATTTCTGCGCGAGCACTCTATCGTCCCCTAAATGCTATTTGGGCTTTTCATTACCCTTGGAGTCGCGGTGCTCAGCGTCGCCCTGCGGAGCTACCAATCCTCGATTTCGCAGAAGATCGGTGCCTTTGGCATTCTCACCGCCTCCTTTCTCGCCATCTACTACATCACCGGGAGCTGGATCCTCGGTCTCATCAGCGCGCTCAGTTGGCTCTTTCTCCCTTGGCTGGAAATCCTCACCCGCATCCGAGCCCTCCGCCTTCCCCGCGAAAAAACATTGCGCCCAAAGAGCCCGCCCTCCGAGGAAGTCTTCCCAACGCTCGACGAAATCACCGGACAGATCGAGAGCGAAGGCTTTACTCACATCAGCGACGCGGGTTGGGATTGGGAGGATTACCGGCAATTTTTTCGGCTCTTTTACAAGGAAGAAGACCGCGCCCAGGCCACCATCTGCCTGAACGAACAGAACGATCTTTCCTTTTACTACCTGCGCATTTCCTCGCGCGCTCAGGACGGCACGATTTGGACGACCTGGAATTATCCGCTCTCCTACGGGTTGAAATTGACCCCGCAATTCCGGACTAACCGGCAACGCCCCGACCAATCTTTCTGGCAGCTTTACCACAGCCACCAGGCATTCCTGTGCGATCACGCGGTCACGATCCAGGTCATCGATCCGCTCGATGAAGACCAGATCCAGCAGGAGATCGAAAACGATCTGCGCGACCAGATCGCCCACAACATTAAAGCGGGCGTGCTCATGCAAACTCCCGGCGGTGAGATCAAGTATTCGTGGCGCGGAATGATTTATCTCTGGTGCCAGTTTCTCCTCGACCTGGTCCGCCTCTGAGGCAGAAGCGCAAAATCCGAGATCCGAATGTCGAAATCCGAAACAAACAGAGAAAAGCCGGAAATTCGGGAAAGATTTCGCACCCCGGTTCTCCTCTCCTTTGAATTTCGTCCCTCGGAATTGTTTCGGATTTCGTGCTTCGGATTTCGGATTTAGAAAACGGCTCTTGGATAACTCTCCACCAACCGCACCACCACCCCGCATCCAGACGGAGGTGCAGGTCATGTTCTTCGACACTGATGTTGGCGGCGTCGTGCACAACATCGCGTACCTTCGTTTCATCGAAATCGCCCGCACCCTCCTCGCGGAAAATCTTGGTATGAAACTGGTCGAGATGGCTGAGACGCAGCGTTACCCAGTCGTCGTGCGCACCGAGATCGATTATCGCCGGGCGGCCAAGCTCGGCGATCGCCTGCGCATTGATGGCTGGCTCGCCCGGCTGGAGCGCGTCCGTTTCTGGTGCGGGTTTGAGATCCGGCGCATGGGCGACGAAGTGCTCATCGCAGAGAGCCGGCAGATGCTCGCCCTCGTCCAGATGCCGGAGGCAAAATTGCTTCGCCTGCCGGAATCCTGGGAGCGCTATCGGAAGCTGGAGCCGGCCGCGGCCGGCCGTTAGAATTTCAGCGGCAGACAATTGCGCCCACACCGAGTAGCCTAACGAACAATGTCATCCGGCAACCCCGCTCTCAGCCTCGACGAGGTTTTTCTCACCCCGCCGGCCTTGGAGCCGCCACCGGTTCGTCGCGGGCTTTTCATCTTCCTCCTTTTGCTGACTGCTCTTCTCCATGTCGCGACGATCGGCTGGAGCGATCTTTACAATGAAACTGACGGCCAGTACGCCGGCGCCGCCCGTGAGATGCTCGAGTCGCACGAATGGCTGACACCAACCAACGACGGCATCCCGCGGCCACAAAAACCGCCGCTGCTCTACTGGGCGATCGCGATTTCCCTGAAGGCTTTTGGCCTAACGACGGCGGCCGCGCGACTTCCGCTCGCCCTCGCCACCGTCGCCGCGGTCGCGCTCACTTTTCTTATCGGCGACCGGCTGGGCGGTCCCTGGCGCGGTTTTCTCGCCGGTCTGATTCATCTCGGCTGTTGTGGCACATTTATTTTCGGGCGGATCCTTATGCCTGAGCCGCTTTTCAGCGTCTGGATCGCGGGCGCACTTTATTGCGCGATTCGCGGCTACGAACGGCGGCTAGGCCGGCGCGGTTGGTTCATCGGTTTTTGGATTTGTGCCGCGCTCGCCTGCATGACCAAAAGCCTGCACGGGCTGCTCTACCCTGCGGCAATACTGATCCTGCTCTCCTGTTTCTACCGGACGGCCCGGATGCGTTTCCGGGAGCTCTTGCGCTGGGACGGCATTCTCGTTTTCCTCCTTATTGCCGCGCCCTGGCATCTCTGGATGGAATGGCAGCATCCTGGTTTCATCGGTCAATTCACCGCCCGCGAATGGCTCGTCCATTTGGCCGGCGAGGCTGAACCCGGCCACACCTACGACAGCGTCCCGCGGCACATCTTTCTCGGGCTTCACCTGGCTTGGTGGTTTCCCTGGTCGTTCGCGATTCTGCCCGGGGTGGTGCTCGGCTGGCGGCGTGTGTTTCGTCCGCGCGAGATCGAATTTGCCGATGCCCTCCCACTCTGCTGGATGGCGGTTGTTTTTCTCCCGCTCTTTTTTCTCGGTCAGCGGCAGGATTATTATTCTATGAGCATGTGGGGCGGGTTCGCCATTTTCGCGGCGACGGCCTGGGAACGAATGCCGCGCTGGACCCGTTTCGTCGGTGTCGGCGCAGTGTTCGCCGTCGGCCTCCTGGCTGCATTCATTGCCTGGCGACTGCCCGAGCTTTTGCAGAATGTCAACGGCCACTGGGGCACGACCGCGGCGCGTTCCACCGCTTGGCGCACCCTGACCGATATCCCAATTTCCACCTGGCTCGGCTTTCGCTCGATGTTCGTCGCGGTCGGTCTCTCGCTCATCCTTTTCTCCGGGATCGCGATGTGGTTCATCTGGCGCGAGCGGCCCCGCCTCGCGCTCACCGCGCTCGCTGCCGCCATGGTCCCGATCGGTTTCAGCATGATGGATGGAGTGGCCCGGATGGCACCCTATTTCTCGCTCGCGGATGCAGCCGATTTCATCCACCAAGAGATCGCCCCTAACGACAAGGTGATCTACGAAGGGCCGATGCACGTCGGGAGCAGCCTGCTCTTTTATCTCGGCCGGAAATTCTACCTCGTGAATCAGGATCCGGCCTCCGAACCGGGCGCCGCTCTCGGACCAACGCCGGAGATTTTCTTGGATGAAAAAACCGTCGCCCAGGCGTGGACCGGCGCGGATCGGCTTTATCTCCTGGTCGAGCAAGACCGGCTACCGCATTGGCGCGCTCTGCTCCAAGACGGTGGCGCTCCGGCACAGGAATTGACAACCTGCGGCACGACCGTCCTGCTCAGTAACCGTCGTTAGGGCGGAAGCGGCGCGCGCACATTCGGCGCGAGCAGGCGCCCCCAGACCGCGTTGTACGGATGAACGCGGGTGACGTGCTCGCCGTCGCTGCGCACCAGCGGGCGATGCTCGTTCGCCCATTCAAAAATCGAGCCTTCCAAATTCTGAACGCGAGTGTAGCCGGCCGCCCGCAGCCGCTCCGCCATCTCGCCCGAGCGATACCCGACCGAGCAATAAGTCACGATCGGCGCATCCTTCGGGATCGCTTTCGCCGCGCTTTGTGCATCCGCCTTTGGATCGACCTGGCGCGCTCCTTTCAGGTGGCTCACTTCGTATTCAGCCGGCGTCCGGACATCGAGCAGGACCGGCGGTATGCGATCCTTGTCGGCCATGCGGTGCGCCAGTTCTTCGGTCGTGATCCAGGGAATGTCGGTAAATTTGCGGTGCAGCGTGCGCTTCAGGAGAAACCAATCAACTCCGCGGCATGAGACCAGCCCGAGGCTGACAAGGAGGAGGAGCGCCACCCCCATAATTAGGCGAAGCTCGCCGGTTCCTGAGAGGCGGGGCGAAGAAGACAGGTAATCCATTTGAAAAATCCGCGAGCCCAGCTACCTTGCCCGCTCATTTTCGGAGCACAACCCGGAGCAATATTTATGTCTCAGCATCGCAGTCTCAAAGGCGCCAGCACCATCGCGGCCAAGCGCAACGTCCTGAAACGGTTCGAACGGGTCGACCTGCTCAAGAAGCGCGGCCAGTGGAAAGAGACGAGCAAAGTAGTCGGACTGCCGAAGACGAAGCCGGATCTCTAACCCCGGCTTGCGCCTCAATCGCTTTCTCGCCGCAGCCGGGCTCGGCTCACGCCGGCATTGCGACGACTTGATCGCAGAAGGCCGGGTCACGATCAACGGCCAGCCCTGCACGAACTTTGCTACCCAGGTCGAGGAGAGCGACCACGTCAAGGTTGGCAGTCGACTCGTTAGGCGTGCGGAGTCGCTCACCATCATTCTGCACAAGCCGGCCGGCTTCGTTTCCACCCGGCGCGATCCGAACGCGACCGACACGATCTACGATCTGTTGCCCCCGAAATTTTCCCGGCTCTTCAATGTCGGCCGGCTCGACGCCCAAACCGAGGGTCTCCTCCTCCTCACCAGCGACGGCGATCTCGCGCAACACCTGACCCATCCACGCTACAAAGTGGAGAAGGAATACGAGGTCACGCTCGACAAACTCTGGGAACCGAAGCTGGCCGAGAAATTGAGCGCCGGCATTTTTCTCGACGGCAAACGCGCCCGCCTCACACGCGTGACACAGATTGGAACCACCCGCCTGAAGGTCGTCCTGCAACAAGGCTTGAACCGCCAGATTCGGAAGATGTTTTTTGCCGTCGGCTACGAAGTGAAACGCCTTCTCCGCACCCGCATCGGCCATCTTCGGCTCGGCGAAATGCCGCGCGGCAGCTGGCGCCCCCTAACGAAAAGCGAACTGGCCGACCTGCGTCAGTCGAGTTCTTCGCGCAGGATAGCCAAAGGTGGCGTCGAGCCCAAGCCGTAGCTGGTCAACAAACCGACCGCCACCGTCAGCCCGCTGACGATGACCGCGGTCAGGACAACAGGCAGAATCGCCGGCGTGTAGGCGAGCTTGAAGGTGAAGACCGCCAGCGCCCAGCTCGCGGCCATCGCCAGGACAATCCCGGTCGCGCTCGCCAGCAGACCAAGAAACAAATATTCCGCGCTCAGGATTTTCCAGATCTGCCAGCGCGACGCGCCTAACGTTCGCAAGAGCACGCTTTCCTTGAGGCGCTGGTAACGCCCGCTCCAGATCGTGCTCCCGAGCACGGTCAACCCCGTGCCGACGGTGAAGAGTGACATGATCCGGATGACGAGCGCGACTTTCGTGAGAATGCTATCGACCGTTTGAATGACCGAAGTGAGGTCGAGCGCGGAAACATTGGGGAATTTGGCCACCACGGCATTTTGCAGTCGGGCCGAGGCCGCCGGGTTTGGGACGCGACTAACGAGGACGTTAAAGGTCGGCGCCTTTTCCAGAACGCCGGTCGGAAAGACAACGAAAAAGTTGGTTTGGAAACGTTTCCAATCCACCTCACGCAGGCTCGCGACCCGCGCTTTGATCTCTACCCCTTGCACGTCGAAAACGAGCGAGTCGTCGATCGTTAGGCCAAGATCGCCTGCGATATCCCGCTCGACCGACACCGGCACCGTCTCGCCCGGATGATAAGCGAAATGCCCGATCCATCTCCCGGCCGTGATCTTTTCTGTCTCGCTCAGTTCAGCGCGGTAGGTCGAACGATATTCCCGTTCCAGTTCCCACTCTGGGATCTTGCGCTGCGTATCTTTCAGGAGATCGGACGACTTGCGGCCTTTCACTTCTACCAGGCGCATGGTCACGATCGGCGCCTCTTGGATGACCGGCAGTTGTTCCTGCCTAACGAGCGCGGCGACCGCCTTCTTCTGGCCGGGTTGGATGTCGAAGAGAAAGATGTTCGGCTGGTTGTTCGCATCAATGGTGCGGAACTGGGTCAGGAGCACGTCGCGCGTCAGGTAAATCGTGAGGAGCAAAAAAGTGCCCAGGCCTAACGACAAGGTGAGAAGAAGGGTGCGATTGTTCGGCCGGTAAAGATTCGCCAGTCCCTGCCGGAGAACAAAACTCCATCCCTGCGGCAGAAGTTTGCGCACCAGAAAAATGAGTAACTTCGCCACTCCGACCAGCACCCCGACCGCTATCGCCAGGCCGCCCGCGACAAACAATCCATCGCTCCACGCTTCCGCCTGGACCATGGCGAAAATCGTCAGGCTCGCGGCAATCACGAAATAGACGATCCAACTCAGGAAATCGCGCCGCGTCGGTGCCGCGCTTTCATCAACCGACGCCCGCAAGGCGAGAAGCGGCGAGACATGGCGGAAACGCAACAGCGGCGGGAGCGCGAAGAGAATGCAAACCGCGAGACCAACCGCCATTCCGCCCCAGACCGGCGTCCACGCGATCTCTTCCGGGAGAACGAAAGGAATATAGCTTTGAAGGAATCCAGGAAGAATTCGGTGGATCGTTAGGCCAAGCGCCGCGCCGGCGACCACGCCGACCAGTCCCATCGCCGTCGCCTGCAGCAAGTAAACTGCCACCGTCGTGCGCCCGGCCGCACCGAGGCAGCGCAGGATGGCCGCCGTCCGAACTTTTTGCTGGAGATGCGCTTGGATCGCACTCGCCACTCCGACGGCGCCGAGGAGAAGCGAGATAAAACCGACCAGGCTGAGAAAGCGGTAAAGATTATCGAGCGACTCGCCAAGATCCTTTTTCCGTTTCGCGACCGTGTCGTACTCCAGTCCCGCCTTCTCGATCTGCGGCGCGAGCTTTTGCACCTCCGTCGCGACGTCGACGCCGGGCGCGAACTTCACGAAATTCAGGTAGCGCGCGAGGCTCCCAGGCTTGAGCAGGTTGGTCTTCGCAATGTCCTGCAGCGGAATGTAAACGCGCGGCGCGAAGCTGGCGGCAGGCGATGCTTCGCCCGGCATCTTCGTCAATGCACCCGCAATCGTGAAAGTTGCTTCCCCGATCTTGATCGGGTCGCCCGGCTTGGCGCGGAATTGAAAGAGCAGGCTTTCTTCCGGCACCGCTTCACCGCCGTTACGAAAACTCTGCGCCGCGCTCGCCGGCCTCGTTTCCATTTTGCCGTAGAAGGGAAAATTTCCGCCCAGCGCGCGCACGTAAACGAGCCGGGTGCCGCCGCCCTTTGGAAAGAGCGCCATTGTGCGGAAGCGCACCTCGCGCGCCTGGGTCTCACCTAACGCTCGCAGCATCTGTTCCTGCGCGGGCGTGAACGGACGCGAGCTCTCCACCACAAGATCCGCCCCTAACAATGAGCGCGCCTGGCCGTCGATCGCCCGGGAAAGACTGGCCCGAAACAAACCGATCGCGATCAGAGCGGCTACGCCTAACGAGATCGAAATCGAGAAAAGCAGAAGCCGCCGCCGGCTCGAGCGGCTATCGCGCCAGGCCATCTGCCCGATGAAGGCCAGCGTCTTATTCCCGGTTTGCATGGCTGCAAAGCGAAATTTTATTCCGTGGAGCGCGTGACACGGCGGGCGAGGCGCCCGCGTTCTCCGGGATTGTTCTCATTCCACCATCGCTCCGCTGCGCAACCGAATCGTCCGCTCGGTCAGTTGCGCCACATCCGGATCGTGCGTCACGAGGACGAGCGCGGTGCCGGCGTTCCGGTTCAGCTCGAGCATGATCTCGATCACTTTCCCGCTCGTCTCCGCGTCGAGGTTACCGGTCGGCTCGTCGGCAAAGAGAATTTTCGGCCGGTTGATGAACGCCCGCGCCAGCGCGACACGCTGTTGTTCCCCGCCGGAAAGCTGGGCCGGATAATGCGCGCTTCGTTCCGCCAGCCCAACGCGCTGCAGCAAATCGAGCGCGTGCGAGCGCGCGGTTCGATCGCCGCGCAGCTCCATCGGCACGGTTACATTCTCGAGCGCGGTTAATGTCGGGATGAGTTGGAAATTTTGAAAAACAAACCCGACCAGCTCGTTCCGCACCCGTGCCCGCTGGTCTTCACTGATCTCGGCGAGAGCGATGCCGTTGAGCAAAACCGAACCGGAAGTCGGGAGATCGAGGCCCGCGGCCAAGCCAAGAAGCGTCGTCTTGCCGCTCCCGGAAGGACCCAAAATTGAGCAGGTCGACCCCTGCTCGAGGTTGAAGGAGACGTTGCTCAGGACGGTCAACGGCCCGGCGCCGGTCGGGTAGCTTTTCGTGAGGTCACGGACGTGGAGAATCGGGAACGAGTTCATTGACGGGTGACAGCGGCGCGTCTTGCTTACGCGATGGTGGTACGGCGCGCATGAGGAAATTGACGCGCTCGATTCCGCTCCTCCTCGCACTCACGCTGACCACGCCGGCCTTCAGCGGGACGATTCTTTTCCTCGGTGACAGCCTCACCGCCGGGCTCGGCGTGCAGGAAACGGGGGCTTACCCCGCGTTGATCGAACAGAAGGTGAAGGAAAAAAATCTCCCCTTCACCGTTGTTAACGCCGGCATCAGTGGCGACACAACCGCCGGCGGGCTGACCCGGCTCGATTGGGTTCTGCAGAAAAAAATCGACGTCCTCGTCCTCGCGCTCGGCGCAAATGATGGGCTGCGCGGATTGCCGGTCGCGCAGACGAAAGCGAACCTCCAGGCCATCATCGACCGGGTGAAAGGAAAAAATCTCGGAGTCAAAATCGTGATCGCGGGGATGCAGGTCCCGCCGAACATGGGCGGTGACTATGTCGCGGCGTTTCGGGCGGTTTTTCCCGACCTCGCGCGCGTGAACCAGACGGCGCTGGTTCCATTCCTGCTCGAAGGCGTGGGCGGTCACACGGAAATGAACCAGGCGGATCATATGCATCCCACCGCGGCCGGTCATCGCATCCTGGCGGACAACGTCTGGCGCGTGCTCGAACCGCTTCTGAGTGCGAACGGACCGTGATGCAACTCGAAGGTTGTCATGCGCTGGTGAGCGGCGCTTCATCGGGCATCGGGCGCGAGTTCGCCCGGCAGTTGTGTGACCGCGCCGCCACGCTCGTCCTGGTCGCGCGGCGCAAAGAGCGCCTGGAAGAATTGCGTGCGGAATTGCTCGAACGAAACGCGCTGCTGCAGGTCGAGATCCGCACGGCCGATCTTTCGAAACACGACGCGGTCGATGAATTGATCGCGTGGGCGACGGCGCAAAAACCCGCGATCGATTTGCTGATCAACAACGCCGGGCTGGGCGATCTCGGCGCCTTCGCGACCGCGGATCCAGAACGCCTCGACGAGATGATGATGGTGAACATGGTGGCATTGACCCGGCTGACGCGCGGCTTGCTGCCCGTGATGATCGAGCAGAGGCGCGGTGCGATTTTGAACGTCAGCTCGTCGGCCGGTTTTTTGTCGATGTCCAATTTTGCGGTCTATGCGGCGACGAAAGCTTACGTGACTAGTTTCTCTGACGCGCTGCGGAGCGAACTGCGTGAAGCCGGCATCGGAGTGACCGCCCTTTGTCCCGGTCCGGTCCAGACGGAGTTCTCCAAAGTGGCGCGACGTGAAGGGCGCGGCGTCGTCCCGGGATCCGGGATCGCTCGCGTCGCAGTCGAGGAAGTGGTCAGGGTTGGCTTGCGCGGCCTCGAGCGCAACCAGGCGATCGTCATCCCGGGTGCGGTGATGAAGTTCGGGATGACACTCGTTAGGCTGATGCCCCGCCCGCTGCTCCGGCTCGTCGGTCGCTTGAGGGCGAATGCGCCTTAGCGCGCGTATTTGATCGAGCAACCGTAGGCGCGGGTGTTGGAAGTCGTCACCGGCTTGCCGGCCATCGCTTCCGTCAGAGCCTCTTTCACGTAATTGTTCGCGGCGGCGATGTCGTTCGGATTGGTCGTAGGCTTGTCGTCGATCGCCCCGGAATAGATCAGTTTTCCTTCCGGATCAATCACGTACATGTGCGGCGTGTTGGTCGCGGCATATTCGTGGCCGACCCTGCCATCGGGATCGAGCAGCAGCGCGGTCGATTTCATTTTCCAATCCGTCATCTGCTTCTTCGCGTCGGTCGGGGTCAGGTAACCTTGGTGGCCCTCGGCGGAAGAATCGATCGTCAGCCAGACCACGTCCTTGCTCGTGAACTGATTTTGCAACGACTGCATGTTTTGGCTCTTGTAGTGCTTCTCTACGAAGGGGCAGCCCGGGTTGAACCACTCCAGCACAACATATTTCCCCTTCAGATCGCCTAACGAGTGGGTCTTGCCGTTGGAATCCGAAAGCGAAAAGCTGGGCGCGGCCGCGCCGACCTTGGGCGCTTCCGCGGCCAAAAGAGCGCCGGTGCCGAGAGCGGTGAAAGTAAGCAAAAGCAGGTGGAGTTTTTTCATATAGCTAAGGTGCCGCCGCGACTTTCGGCGCGGCAGATTGAAGATGATCCAGGACGAGAGCCTGGGTGAGCAGTTCCGGCAGAAGGATGGGTTGGTTCGGAGACGAGGCCGGGTATAGCACATACAATGGGACACCGACTCGCCCGAATTGTTTCAAAGTTTTTGTGATCACCGGATCGGCGTTGGTCCAATCCGCTTTCATTTTCACGATGCCATAGCGCTCGAAGGCGCTCTTCACCGCGGCGCTCTCGAGGACAGACGCTTCGTTAAACTTGCAGGTGATGCACCAGGCGGCCGTGAAATCCACGAACACGCTGTGCCCTTGCGCCAGCTCCGATTGCACACGCTCCGGGCTGAAGGGAACCCAGTCGCCATTCGTTAGGCCGGAGGATGCGTTTTTCGTGGCGGCGAATTTCTCCCCGACAAAATAAAAGCCGCTGCCGACGACGAGCAGGAACATGAGCGCGAGGACGACCGACCGTTGCGCGCGCGAGGCGGTCGGGGTCGAGAACGAGCCGAGCATCCAGCAGGCGACGCTGAGGACGAGAAGAAACGCACTCACCCAGATCGCGGCATCGATCCCCCGCGCCACTCCCAACACCCAAAGCAAAAAGAGCAGCGTGGCGAGGAGAAGGAAGCCCATGAATTGCTTCACCCGTACCATCCACAGCCCGGGCTTGGGGACAAAACGGAGCCAGGCCGGCTGCGCACTGAGGAGCAAATATGGCGCGCTCATTCCCGTCGCGATGGCAACGAACATGAGCAGGATGATTGCGCCCGATTGGGCAAACGCGAACCCGAGCGCCGTCCCGAGATAAGGCGCGGTGCAGGGCGTGGCGATGATGGTGGCGAAGACGCCCTGGAAAAACGACCCGGTATAACCTTCCCGTGCGCTCCAGCCGAGCAACCCGCTCGCCGCCCCGGCGGGCAGCACGATTTCAAAAACGCCGAAAAGATTGAGCGCAAAAACGAGCACCACCGCGCTCATCCCGACCACGAAATAGGGATTGGTGAATTGAAAAGCCCAGGTGATTTCATGACCGGCGGCCTTGAGCCCGATCATCAGGGCCGCGAGCCCGACGAACCAGGCGAAGATCCCGGCGCTAAAGGCGAGACCGTTGCCGAAAATCCGCGCCCGACTGTCGCGCGCATGCTGGATGAACCCAAAAATCTTGAGCGAGATAACCGGCAGCACACACGGCATGAGGTTAAGAATGAAACCGCCGATGAACCCGAAAAGGAGGAGCTTCGCCAGGCTGTTCGATTCCGGCGTGGCGATTTTCGCCGGGCTCGCGGCCGCGGCCGCTTCCGGTTGGCTTAACGAGAAAGCGTGATCCCCGGTTACGATCAGTCCATCGAGCGACTTCTGGCCCGCCGCGGCGGTCTCGAACGGGATCGCGAAAACGATCGAGCCGTCGGAAGTTTCTTCGCGTCGCGGGTGCCCGATCACGTCGGAGCTTTGCGGGAGCGGGAAGAAATCGACCTTGCCGGACTGCGCGAGGCTCTTGTCCGCAATCGTCAGGCGGAACTCCTTCGCGTTCCGGGTCCAATGCAGGGCGCTTTGCGCGCTCGGCGGGAGCGCGCGCGAAAGCCGGTCGCGAAATTTTGCGAAAACCTCCGGGTTAGCCGGCGTCGATTGCGCGCCGACCGGCAAATCGAGCTCCACCGCGCCGCTCCCCGGGATGCAGATTTTTTCGCAGACCAGCCAGTCCGCATCGGCCGCGAGATGGACACTGGACGCCGCGATTTTCGGCGGCGGTGTGAGTTCCACCATGAGCAGGACGTCGTCGTGATAACCGTAAATCTGGATGTCGCCCGGCTCGTTCAACTTCTGCGGGACAGGCCATTGGATGGCGCCGGCCTTCCAGCCTTGCGGAAGCTGCCACTTGATCTCGGTCGGGATGCCGGCATCGCCTGCGAATGCCCAGTAGGTGTGCCAGCCCGGCGCCATTTTCAGGAGCAGCCCGGCGGTGAAAGGCCGCCCCGGAACCACCGTGGCGCTATCCGCGAGGAGGCTGGCCTGGACCAGTTCGCGCCCGTCAAACTTCTGTGCGCGCGCCTCCGGCACGGCCCAAAGCGCGGCCGTCAGAAACAGCGCCTGGGCAAGTGAACACGACCGGGCCATCTGATTGCTTACCACTCCTGCCAGGGAGCAGCAACGCGGGGCGACCAGCCGAGGGAGCGCACGGGCCTCCGCGAACTTCCGGTTCCGCCCGATCAGGCGCCTTTGATTTCGGGAATTCCGCGTGCGCCGTGCCAAAATCGGGCCACATCGATCACGGCAAGGGCTGCATCGGTTCCCGCAATAGACTTGTGGGAGCAAGCGAAATTCCGAAACTGACTCCAATCACCCCTATCAGCTTCAAGGGAGAATACGGGTCAAGTCCCGAATGGCCGACACGGCCGCCGCTACATTGACGACGCTATTCTTCGCCGAGGTAGTAGTCGGCTTCCACGCCCTGGGCGATCACTTCTTCGGCGCCTTCCTTGAAGGCGACCCACTTGCCGCTGTCGGGGTAGTAGCAGGTGTCGCCGCGCGGGTTGTCGGCGATGACGAAGTAGGTGAAATCCTCGTCGTCGGTCGCGGAAAGCTGATGCGCTTCGCCGGGCGCAAAAAAGAAGGAGTCGCCCGCGCCCACTTCTGTCGTTCCCCGGTGATGACGGATTTTTCCGCGGCCCGACACGACCACGTAGAGCTCGGTCTCCGCGCCGTGCCCATGGTACGGACAGTAGCTTTTGCCCTTTGGAATGCGTACCTGAGCGAGGTCAAACGGGTGCCGTTTGGCCAGGTCGAGCGATTCCTTTTCGCGCCCGAGCGCGATGGAAATGTCTTTGACGAATTTGTGATACTTGCCCTTGGGCGACTTGCGTTCGTCCTCCGCGATGTCGTTGACGTTCACTTTGCGCATGGGGAAATTCTCATCAGGCCGCGAGCGAGCGCGAGCAAAAAATCGCGCTATTTCTTGCGGCCCTTGGCTTCGACCTTCTGGAATTTGCCGCTGTTGCGACTGGCCAATCCGCGCAGCATGTCGACCTCGTCGGATTTTTCTTTCCCGTTCAGGTAATAGATGACGTGGAGGTGGGCTTTCTTCGCCAACTCCTTCTGGCCTTCCTCGGCGACCTTGTAAATTTCCTGCGCCGGGATCGGCTTTAAGCCGCCGCCCGGTTGCGATTCGGTCGCGTTGCCGTCGGTCAGCATGTAGAGCGTTTCCGGTTTGAGAGAAAAGGCTTCCTTCAGCGCGAGGTCGTGTCGGGTGCCGCCGCGTTCCCCGCGCTTCGGCTTGGCTGTTTTGTAATCGACCTCGTTCTGGATGTGTGCGATGGCCGCGGCTTTGTTTTCTTCGGTGGCGTTGACCAGCTCCAGTTTCCAGGAATAAGCGCCGCCCGACCAGCGCACGATCCCGAAACGGGTCTGCGGGGTGAGGCTCTGCACGAGCTTGATCGCTTCGTCGCGCACGACCTGGAAATTCTGATCCTTCCCGTGCTTGATCAGTTTGCTCGGGTATTGCGCGTCGCCGGTGCGAGTGAACATCGAGTCGGAGACGTCGATCATGATGACAATGCTGGTGCTCAGGTCGCGGATGCCGAAGAAATTGATCGCGGCGCCGCCGCCACCACCCCCGCCGCCAGCCGAGGTCGCGCCCGCCGGCGCGAAAGCGTTACCGGTGCCGCCCGCGCTCATCATGCTGCGCGGCGCGCTCTCGGGGGATTTGATTTCCGGCATCGGCGGAAGGGTGATCCTCGAGATTCCCGTGGTCAGGACGCGCTTCGGGACGGCGGGCGGGGCGCTGGTGGATTGGTTTTTTCTTTGTAATTGGACGCGATGCTCGAGGGCGCGTTCGCTCGGGTTGGGCGATTTCGGGCCGGCGTTGAAGGTGAGCTTGCGCGCGGCGCTGTAGCGCGAGACGACCCAGATCGCCGCGACGCCTCCGAAGAGGAGATGGAAAATGACGACCGCCGCCAAAACCGGCGCGGAAAAACGGCGCGCCTTAGCGATGGGTGTCGCGGGCGGCGCATCTTCGGTCAGGGTCTCCATGGGCGAGCGGGATGTTAATTCGCGGCACGGAGCGGTGGCGAGAATCTTGTTGTAGCCGGGGTCGCTGACCCCGGTCGATCTGGCGCGTGGCCATCCTTTCCCTCCCCGGGGTCAGCGACCTCGGCTACAACTGATGCCGCGCGTGCTCGCTTAGGAGTTCGTCTTCTTCGCCGCGAGCAGCACGTCGCGGCCGACGAGGTAAAGCAAGATGCAGAGGATGGCGAACGGGATGAGCGCGAGCAGATCGGCGTGCGGGCCAGCGAAGAAAGGATTGTGCGCGGTCGCCCACGCGGTCAGTCGATCGCTCGTCGCGGCCAGACGAGGGATGAGGTTCATAAGCGCAATGACAATCCCGGTGATCGCGCTGCCGGCAATGTAACCGGAAGCGAGAAGAACCCCGGAGCTCTTATCGCCTTCCGCGACCAGCGCGTCATGCGTCAGATCGTGATCTTTGAACTTGTGACGACGCAGCCATCGATCGACCAACAAGCGGAGCATCCCGCCGGCAAAAATGGGGGTCGAAGACGAGAGCGGCAGATAAACGCCCACCGCGAAAGCGAGCGAAGGAATTCCACTCATCTCGAGGACGATCGAGATCATCACGCCTAACAAGACGAGCGCCCAGGGGAGTCGGTGTCCGAGGATTCCCTTGATGATGTAGGACATGAGGGTCGCCTTCGGCGCATCGAATTTCGTCACGGCCGAGCCGTCGGGCCGGAACTTGTGGGTGCCGTTAATTCCGGGATCGACGAGGTAGACCGCTTCCCGCTGGTCGTTGACCAGATAGCGCTGAGCCGCACCCCCATTCGGATCGGAGCGCTGCCAGGACCGGTAAAGTTGCGGATCCATGTTGGCCTGCGCGCCTTTGACGTGTTCCGGAGGACCCAGCTCGGCATCGTTAGGCGCGCGCATCTCGGGCGAGAAGTTGTGCTCGATCTTGTAGACGACTTCGCCCTTCTCGTTCACCAGATAATCGCCCGGATTGAGTCCAGGAACGATCGAGTTCACACCGCCTTTTTCGTTGTGCAGGACGCGATAATGCCCGGTGGTGTCCGGTTTTATTTTCTCGTGGAACGGCGGGAGGTTGGCGACCTGGACGCGTGGCGGGGTCGCGCCGGATTCGATCCTTTGGAAAGTCGTCGGCGGCACATAGACCGTATAGGCGTTGTTCAGACCGAGAAGAATCGGGCCGAGGGCGAGGGCGGAAGCGAGGGTGCCGGCAAGGATGGCGATCTGTTGAGACCTTGGCGTCGAGCCGACGAGGAAGCCGGTCTTCAAATCCTGCGAGGTCGTGCCGCCATTCGAGGAAGCGATGCAGACGATCCCGCCGATCGATAGCGCGGTGACGAAATAATGCGACCCGGTCCATCCGACGATGAGAAAGACCAGGCAGGTGAGAAGCAGCGTCGCCACTGTCATGCCCGAGGTCGGGCATGAGGACGAACCGATCTCGCCGGTCAGATGCGAGGAGACCGTCACGAAAAGAAATCCGATGACGACGATAAGGAGCGCGCCTAACAAGTTCCCTTGCAGATTTAGTTGGGGCGCAATGATGATTGCAAGGAGCAGCGCAATGACGCCGCCGACGACGAACTTCATCGACAAATCCTGATCGGTGCGCTCTGTTTGGCCGACGGTTTTTCCCCGCATTTTCCGCAGATCGGCGAAGCCGCTTTTCATTCCGTGCCAGATGAGCGGGAGGGAGCGCACCATGCTGATGATGCCGCCGGCAGCGACCGCCCCGGCACCGATGTAAAGAACGTAAGCCTCGCGAATGTCATCCGGTGCCATCTGGCTGATCGGCATCGTGCCGGGCGCGAGGATCCCGGCCGCGCCTTCGCCGAAAAACTTGATCGCGGGAATGAGCACGAGGTAGGCGAGCACGCCGCCGCCGCACATGATGGAAGCGATCCGCGGCCCGATGATGTAACCCACGCCTAACAATGCCGGATTAAGTTCGAGCGAGATCGAGCCTGATTTAAAAGGCGCGCCGAAAACCTTCTCGGGAACTTCCTTCCACGCTTTGAAGGCCTCCATCGCCGTGTAGTAAATGAAGCCGAGCCCGAAGCCGGCGAAGATTGTTTTGCCTCCGCCCGCATTCTCCTCGAACGCCTCCTGGGTCTCGATCCCTTCGCGCGAAGCGGCCGCCTTCAGCACTTCGGCGCAGGCGGTGCCTTCCGGATATTTCAAAAGCCCATGCTGATCGACGATCAGCGCCCGGCGCAACGGGATCATCATGAGAATGCCTAACAATCCGCCTAACGTCGCAACGAGCATAACGCGCGTAATCTCGAGATCGAACCCGAGAATCATGATCGCTGGCATCGTTACGCCGAGACCGAAAGCGATCGATTCGCCGGCCGAGCCCGCCGTCTGCACGATGTTGTTCTCGAGGATGGTGGCATCGCGCATCCCCATCTTCGAGAAAAGCCGGAAGAGCGTGATCGAAATGACCGCCACCGGAATCGACGCGCTGACCGTGAGCCCAACCTTGAGGACAAGATAAAGAGACGAGGCGCCGAAGATGACCCCGAGCAGAGTCCCCACAATCAGCGGGACAGGCGTCAGCTCGCGCATCCGCGTCGAGGCTGAGATGTAAGGCTTGAAATTGGCCGCCAGTGGATTGTCCGGCTTATAGCCGACGATGTCCGGCATCTCGTTAGGCGGATTGCGCAGGTCGATTTCTGGCATGCGAAGAGAGTGTTCTGCCTAACGAGCTAAACGGCGGCCGAGCGCGCGCCCATGCGCAGAACCCAGCGATAGAGGACGAAGACGATCACGACAAAAGCGAGGCCGCCGATGATGATCGCGGGCGTGGCAAAGCCTGCGCCGACCAAAGCGAGCGGCGCGCCCACGCCGGAGAAGACGACAATCGCCGAAATGACCACGCCGATAATGCTCTCGCCCACGATCAAGCCCGAGGCGAGGAGGACGCCGAGTTGCTTCGTGCCGCCCGGATTCCGTGTGCGCTCGGCGCCGCGATCGTAGAAAAAGCCGACGACCGTCCCGACCACGATCATGAGCGTGCTCGCGGTCGGCAGATAAATGCCGAGACCGACGGCCAGCGCCGGCACGCGCATGTGCTTCGTCGTCTTAGCGAGAATCGCATCGAGAATGATGATGCCGACGCCGATATATCCGCCGATGCGGATCAAACTCCAATCGATATCCCCGGCGATCACGCCCTGCGCGAGTGACGAGATCAGGCCGGCCTGCGGCGCAGGCAACGAATGTGCGGTGGCCCCCGGCGCGCCGACAAACCCGTAGGCTTGGTTCACGAGATTGAGCACCGGCGGAATAACAGCCGCGCCCGCGAGCACGCCAATGATAAGCGCGACCTGTTGTTTCCACGGCGTGGCATCGACGAGCTGGCCGGTTTTCAAATCCTGCAGGTTATTGTTCGCGATCGCGGCGACGTTAAAAATGACCGCAGTGGTAAAAAGCGCGAACGCCATCAGCGCTTTGCTCGCGTCCGGTCCGACGTATGGCTTCACCCCCACGACGAGGAGCAGCGCGGCGCCGATCACGACGAGAATGCCGATGCCGGAAAGCGGGCTGTTCGAAGAACCGATCAGCCCCGCCATATAACCGCAGACCGCGGAGACGAAGAAGCTCATCACGATCACGTAAGCGACCCCGCCGATGACAAGCGTGGTGA
>JBPCLI010000051.1:0-48428 GCA_051003415.1 Chthoniobacterales bacterium
ACACCACGCGTTCCTCGCGCGTGTCGAACCGCCGTCGGGAACCCCCACGACGCGGGCGCCGTGAGTTTCTCCCCGGGGATTGAGATTTCATAATGATCCTCGGTATTAAACCAGTTAATTTGTGGGCGGAGCGCATCCTGCGATGCACGGTCCATGGCGCGCCGACCTCGAAAGGTCGCTTCAAGCAGCTCAAGAGCAGTCTGCGCAGCCGGAGGAAACTCCGCCTCATATGGCCGGGAAACGGACAAAAGTCTGACCGTCGGCGATCTCCTTGGTGGCGGCTGGCTGGTCGGAAAGGACGAGAGAGCCGGCTTCATATTCCCAAAAACTGGACGATCGCGGGGAGCAGACACGCGCCTGAGTTCCCCAGCACGCGCACACTATTCCCGAGGGAGGCGTCATTGCAAGGCCGAAATCCCCTGACCTCGGGCGGTTCCTGGTTTGGAGGGACGACGCCGTGTCACTTTGCGAGCATCAGATTGTGGGGCGAGACGAATGCCGCATCAGTAATCCGGAAAAGTTCTTCCTTCTTCCTTCATACTTCTCACCTCACTCGAGTCGGACAAGTTCTTCGTCGTTCGTCCCGAGGACGTAGTCGCGTTCCGTGTCCAGGGATGGCTGGATCCGCAACGGCGCCAAGGGCAATCCGCTCCATCTGGCCAAACCGTTCCCAAAACAAGGATCCGGATGTTCCTCGAAAACGATTGTAAGGTAAGATGACAAACCCAGAATGAAAACCCCGCCCCGGACCCACCAACTCACCCGTCTCCCCTTTTCACCCGGCCGGATTGTCGCCGGCGCCCTCGCCGTTCTCTTACTGCTCAACTCCGTGGGAGGGAGTCGCGCCGCACAGACAGCCACCTCCGATCCTTCCGCACCGTTGGCACAGGAAAACTCGACCACCGATGCGCCCGCAGATCCCGCCTCGATCATTTACCTCACTAATTTCAAGAGCGGAACTGTTCAGAAATTCACCACCGCCGGAGGCAATCTCGGGGTATTCTACACGACGGTTAACCCGACCGGCCTCGCTTTTGATAGCGTCGGGAATCTCTTCGTCTCGAGCGACGACTCCACCGGTTACTCCATCCGCAAAGTAGCGCCAGACGGAACCAGCACGATCTTTTCGACTACTGGCTTGAGCGCACCGCACGGGATCGCGATTGACAAGGCAGGCAACGTCTTTGTCGCCAACGCGCAGAATGCCACGATCGAGAAATTCACGCCGGACGGTGCCGGTAGCGTCTTCGCCGACGCGAGTGACGGGGTGGCGCATCCGGCCGACCTGCTTTTCGACGCGGCCGGCAACCTCTTTGTGAGCAATGCTTATGGCGGACCGACGCGGACCGGCTCGGTACAGAAGTTCGCGCCAGATGGCACTGGAACGGTTTTTGCCGACAGCGGGTTCAATACTGCCTATGGGCTCGCGATCGACGCGGTCGGGAACGTCTATGTTTCCAATTTCGCCGGCAACACGGTGCTGAAGTTCGCCGCCGACGGAACCTATCTCGGAGTTTTTGCCAGCTCACCGTTGAAGGGTCCGCATGGGATGTTCTTCGATAGCGACGGCAATCTCCTGGTGGCGAATAATGGGTATAACCGAATCGAGAAATTCTCGCCGACCGGGTCCTATCTGGGTGTCTTCGCCACCACGGGATCGGGCCCGCACTTCTTCGCTATCTATCCGCCGCTTCCCATGCCAACTCCCACACCGACGGCAACTCCCACACCGACGGCAACTCCCACACCGACGCCGACTGCTACACCCACACCTACCCCAACTGCTACACCGACACCGACACCGACGCCAACGCCAACACCGACTCCAACCCAAACGCCCACGCCGACACCGACGGCAACTCCAACACCGACCGCAACGCCCACACCTACCCCAACGGTAACGCCGTCGCCGACCGAGACACCAACGCCCACGCCAGTTCCACCAACGATCGATCGGCAGCCGACCGACACGACGGTATCTATCGGAGAGAGCGCGACCTTCACCGTCCGCGCGAGCGGCGGCACGCCGTTGATTTATCAATGGCAAAAGAACGGCGTCGATATTCCCGGTGCAAATCAGGCGACCTATGTCACTCCGCCCGCGACCGCGTCGGATAACGGAAGTCTTTTCCGCGTCACAGTGAGTAACGGCGGCGGCAGTGTCACGAGTAACTCGGCGACTTTGGCAGTTAATCTTCCGCCTGCCATTACTGCTCAGCCGGTGGATAAGACGGTTAAAGTTGGCCAGACGGCCAAGTTTCAGGTCACCGCGACAGGCAAAACTCTGACCTACCAGTGGAGAAAAAACGGAGCGAACATCTCGGGCGCACTACAACGTAGCTACAGTACTCCGCCAGCCGCAATGGGAGACAATGGCGCGCTCTTTTCTGTGGTTGTAACTAATCCCTACGGCAGCGTGACGAGCAATAATGCAACGCTGGTGGTGACCGATTGATTTACTATGGTCAGAATCAAAAAGCATCCTCCGCTAACGATGACGGCGTCAAACCTCAATTTCCGAGTTCGGTTTTTTTGGCGACTCAAAAACAGATAGAGCCAATCGCGCGGAAACCTGCGATTGCAATTCTAGACGAAATCTGATACAAAAATTCAGAATTCACTAATATTATGTATTTAAACCTATTCCGCCAGTTCGCCCCTCAGGGCCTTCGGTCATTTAGTTTCGCCGCCTTTCTCTGCGCTTCGACGATTCTCGGTTCTGCTCAACGCGCGGATTCATTCGCTTCCGCCCTGCCATCTTATCTGCAAGGATCGAACTCACTCACCTCCGACGACGTCTTCGACATGTTCCATTCCAAGGAAACTGTGGCCAAGTCGACCACGAAGGTGGGGATGCTCTTTCCAGCGTCGCCGCCGGCAGTTTATCCAAATGAGTTCCGCACGATCGACGGATCCAGAAACGCCCCAGGCGATCTCGGTAAGGCAGGGTCAGTCGATCTGCGCAACACCACCATCGGCTACGCCGACGGCTTGGGCAGGCCGGGAGGCGCGACCCGCAAGGGTACGCGCGAAATCAGCAATCTCGTGAACTTCCAAACGGCGCCGATCCCGAACAGTGTCAACGTTTCCGGTTTCATCTGGAACTGGGGCAACATCGTCGATCACGATATGGTGCTGACAAAGGTAGCCCAACCGTCCGACTCTTTCCCCATTCCGATCCCAAAAGGCGATCCGGTCTTCGATCCTAAGAGCAAGGGCGGACTCTTTCTCACCTTCAACCGCAGTGGTGCACTGATCGTAAACGGAGTCCGGCAGCAGGTTAATTCCAACTCCGCCTTTCTTGATGGCTCGGTGGTTTATGGCTCGGATAAGAATCGCCAAAACGAAATGCGGACGCTGGATGGGACGGGGCATTTGAAGACCAGCGCTGGCAATCTAATGATGTTCAACGTAAACGGGTTGCCCAACCAGCCGCCGGCTGATCGAGGCCTTGATCCCGGCCTCTTTTTCCTCGGGGGCGATGAGCGGTCGAACGAAAACCTCGCGCTCAGCACGATGCAGAACCTCCTGGTTCGGGAGCACAATTTCTGGGCCGATTTCATCAAGGCCGGTGACCCATCGCTCGACGACAGCGGGATTTACCAGCGGGCTCGCGCCATCGTCGTAGCTGAAATTCAGTCCATTACGTATCGAGATTTTATCCCGATCCTCCTTGGCCCGAATGCACTTAAGCCTTATACCGGCTATAATTCGAGTGTGGATCCGCGAGTCTCCCTCGCCTTTTCTACTGCGGGCTTTCGCGTTGGCCATACTTTTCTCCCGCCGGTTATAAGCCGGCTGGACGTGAGGAATCGTTCCATAGGCGATGTCAGTCTGGACAAGGCGCTTTTTTCACCACAGCTGATTACCAAAATCGGCATCGAGCCCTACCTGCGTGGTCTCGCGAGGCAAATTCCACAGGAAGTCGATGTCAGCGTTGTGGATGGTGTCCGCAACTTTGTGACCGG
This sequence comes from Chthoniobacterales bacterium, assembly GCA_051003415.1. Taxonomy (GTDB): domain Bacteria; phylum Verrucomicrobiota; class Verrucomicrobiia; order Chthoniobacterales; family UBA10450; genus Palsa-1392. Next base: position 3,969 of record JBPCLI010000051.1, read on the forward strand.
CGTGGGCACCGGCTTTGACTTGCCGTCATTGAACATCCAGCGCGGCCGCGATCACGGCCTCCCAAGCTATAACCAGGTCAGAATCGATTACGGGCTCGTTCCGAAGGCCACCTTCGCCGAGGTTACCTCGAATCTTGATTTCCAATCCCGGCTCGCCAGCGCCTACTCCTCGCCCGATGATATGGACCTCTGGGTCGGTTGCCTCGCCGAAGATCACTTCAACGGCGGACTGGTAGGTGAGACTATGTTCACCATTTTTAAGGAGCAGTTCGAGCGCACACGCGATGGAGACCGCTTCTGGTATGAGTCATACTTGGACGCCGCTACGCTCGCGCTAGTTCAGCAACAGACTCTGGGGACGATGATTAAAAACAACACCAGCATCGCCAGCGAGATGCAGGATGAAGTCTTTCACGTTCCGACCCCATAGACGCGCAGGCTTGATGGGGTCGTGGCCAGACCAAATTTGGGTAACCCAGTCGCTTGGCTGTCCCTGATGCTTGAATCGTCAGGACTCACGCGTGCGCCGGCCAGCACAGCGTGCAACAGGAGACCCTTTCGTTAGGTCGATCGCTCGCAATCTCCGCGTCCCATTCGACGCTCCGCCCGCCCCGACAGTTGATAGCGACGTCGGGAACGGTTGCCGCGAGTGCCGAGATCCTAGAACTGACCCCGGGGGCCTTCCGCCCAACCTCGGGCGCGGTCGTGATCGGCGATGATGCGCTCCCAGGCAGCGTCACCTTCGCTTTCGCCCGCCGCTGTCGCCTGGGCGCTGCGCTCCTTTACGAAGAAGACGAGATCGAGAATGGCACTTTGCTTTTCAGGCGGGAGGGAGGCGCTTTCTTCGGCGATACGGGCGGCTAGATCAGAAGCCGTGGTCTCTGAGATGAGCCTCGTCTATCAATGCGGCGGTGACTGTCGACACCATTTGGGCGAAACGAACTAGCAAAGGCATCGATTGGTCAGCGCCGGCGAGGCTGGCTGATTTTTCGTTACTGACCGTCGTTCAGGCCGATCGACGCCGCGTTGGGTGGCGGCGCTCATCTCTTTGGTCAGCTTGATCAGCTCTTCGATTACCTCCTGCGTAGCGATGGCTCGGTTGTGATTTGAGAGCGCACGCGCCTCGCGTTCTCCTGTAGCCGCGTACGTTTTCCCCGGTTCGGCGGCCATGATTACGCCTCGCGATCATGGGATTCCACGCATTGTATTTCAGCCCGGCGCATTTGGGCGAGGAATTGATCCGAGAGGATGCAATCGAGTTGGGAGATCGCTGCGTATGAGTCATGCTGAGGGGTCCTCCACAATATCTGTCGACATTCCGAAAATTGCGGAAGGGATCAGTTGGTCGGGAGGTACTTCTGCGAGTGGTAGCTTCTTGACAACTGTGATCCTTAAAGCTAATCGCTGCGTTATGGCGCCCCCGATCTCCTTTGGTGAGACCTCCACTCTGCGAACATTTGGCCTCGTGAGGAGTGTCGCAAGAACGGTGTTCAAGTCGCGTATCGCGACGTGGCGGGAGAGCTCGAGAACCTCCTCGAGGAGCTCGTGGTCCGTACGAATCTGAGTCGGAGCAACCTTTGGAACAGCCTCAATTCTATTCTTTAGATCCGGCCACCAGCGCTCAAAGCAACGCTTCATTCTCCCTTCATCTTCCAAAGGGTTCCCCATCGCGTCGTTGATGCTTTGCACCAGTTTGTAAGTGCCATCCTCATTTGCAGCAACGTCCTGGAATTGCGACAAGGGCGGAGCAATGTCCGAGCTCGCAAGACCGAAGCGATAAGGAATCACGCGCGACTGTTCGATTGCGGTCGAAAGAGCTCCGGCTTCGAACGTGAGCCAGTGAGACTTTAGGCTTTCCGGCGTAAGGCAGATGATTCCGATTTTGGATTCGTTTAAAATCTTTCCGATTTCGACGTCCCACCGCGCTCCGGCCTGGATATCATGGTCAGACATCCAGACCTGCAGGCCCTGAAAGACATCTTGGAGCCAGAGCTTCAGAGCACTGGCAATCGCTTTACTACGTTCGCCAGACCAACTTACAAAAACCCGTTCCTGTCGCATTGCGGCAGACTGCTTGGTTCCTGTGGCGAAGACAAGCACCAAGAGCTTCGAAGCGATAGGTTCAGCTTAATATACTCGCTCAATTTGCATTCAGCGGTGCGGTCGTCCTTCCAGGTTTAGAACTGAAAATAGATAAAATCCGAGGTAGCGACGCTGCGAATGGTGACAATGCCAAGGAAAAGAAGAACAGCGAGACCGGTCTCGAGGATGAACTGGCCACGATTCGTGAGCCGGGCTTCAATCCGCCAGCCATCAATGCCGGTCGTGAGCGTGTGGATGACGAGCGGCAAGGCGTAGATGAAGACGAGGGCGACGAAGTAGATCGCGATGCGCCACTGCTCGGCGCTGGCGACAAAGGGCGATTGCGCGAGGTCGTGCGCGATCTGCGCGAGACTGTGTTCACGGAAAAGCAGCCAGCCAAAACAGGTGATGCCGAAGGTGATCACAACCTTCGCCAACCAGGGAACGCGCCGGGTCGCGCCTAACGAATCAAGGAACCGCTCCACCAAGATGAGCGCCCCCCAGTAAACACCCCAGAGCACATAGTTCCACGAGGCGCCGTGCCAAAGGCCACTGATGGCGAACGTCGCCATCAGGTTAAACGACGCTCGCGCTGTAGAGCAGCGGCTCCCGCCTAACGGAATGTAGATGAAGTCGCGCAACCAGGTCGAAAGCGAGATGTGCCAGCGCCGCCAGAAATCAGAGGGCGAAGTCGCGAGATACGGATGGTTGAAATTCCGCATGAGATCGATCCCGAGGAGGCGGGCCGTGCCGCGCGCGATATCGGTATAACCGGAAAAGTCGGCGTAGATCTGGACGGCAAACGCGAAGACCCCAGCCCAGATAACTGGAAAAGAACCGTCCTGAACGGCGAAGATCTTATTCGCCACGACAGCGGCGTTATCTGCGATCACGACCTTCTTAAAGTAACCCCAGAGCATGAGACCAAGCGCGATCCGCCAGGTCTCGGCGTCGCATTTTCGCTCGGAGCGATATTGCGGGAGCATATGCGCCGCGCGCTCGATCGGCCCCGCGACGAGTTGCGGGAAAAAGGTGACATAGAGCGCGTAATCGGGGAAATCGCGGACAGCTTTGATCTTGCCGCGATAGACATCCACGACGTAACCGATCGACTGAAAGGTGTAGAAAGAGAGCCCGGCGGGAAGCGCAAGGCGGAGGGCGTTGCGAACCGGTTCCTGGCCGAAGCTGGCGAGGATGGCGTTGATGTTCTCGAGCGCGAAGCCGTAATACTTGAAGGTCGCGAGGAGCGCGATGCTGGCCGCGATGCTGGTGATGAGAAAAACGCGGCGCCGGCGTGGGAAGCGTTCCATCCCGAGCGCGCAACTGTAATCAACGATGGTCGAAGCCCAGAGCGGGAGGAGAAACCACGGATGTTCCCAGCCGTAGAAAATGTAGCTCGCGAAGATGAGGATGAAATTCTGACCCCGTCGCGGGAGCGACCAGTAGAGCGCGAGGACGAGCGCGAGAAAAACCAGGTAGGTGAGCGAGTGAAAAATCATGGCTGGCGCAGGAGCGGGCGCAGTTTCTCGGCGAAGATTTTCGTCGCCTCGTCCTTGGCCCCTTTGCGAATGTGATCGTCGCCCGGCTTGGTGTACATCGACTGGTCGGGCTTCGGATCGTTCGTTAGGTCAACCAAGAGGCAGCCCTGGCTTTCCACCCAGCGACGCAGGTCGGCCATGTAACGCTGGATGTCTTCCGGTTGCGGCGTGGTCCCGTCTGGCAACGGGTAACGTTTCTCGCGCACGAAGCAGAGCCGAAGCCCGGCCGCTTTCGCCGTCTCGACGATATGCGGCAAAAAGTTGCGTTTCGGATCGGCGGAAAATTCTTCTGGCTTCTCCGCGCTGAGTTCGGCCGATTCATTCATGATCTCCTCGCGCAGTTTCACCGGATCGAAGATCTCGTTCACCCGCCGCCGCAACGGCCCGATGCTGACTCCTCCGGCCGCGATCCGAAACGCGAACCGGCTGATTTTTTCCTGCTGCACATGGCGCCGAGTGTTGAGCGGGTAAAGCCAATCGATCGCGCGACCGAGCGCGCTGCTATTTTCCTCGTCGTCCTGCAACACCATGCGATAGACCGGCTCTTCGGGATGACGCAGCGACTCAAGAAAATGCCGGTAGGTTGGAGTGGTGCGGAAGGCCGCGTCGGTCAGCATGCGCTCCCGAAAAAAGATGCAGACCAAACGCGGCTTGCTGCCGGAGGCGACGACGTAATTTTTCAAAAGCAGATACCACGCGGCGGAAGCAGCGCCGCCGTTCCAGAGCAGCTCCACGTCGCGCAGTCCGGTCTCTTCCGCGAAAAGCTTGGCGTTAATCGAGCCGCCAAGGACGGAGTCACCGATCATCACGACCTCGAGCTGCTTCTTGCGCAGGTGATTGATCGGCTTTGGATCAAAATCGCGCCGCGTCGGGATGAGATGAGTAATGAGCGCCGGCAGCAACAGGACGGCCACCACAAAGATCGTTAGGCGCGCGCGACCGCTGCTCACGCCCGTGGCCGCGTCTGGTGAAACCATTCGACAAAAAGCGGCAGGCCGATCCGCAGTGGCGTGGTCGGCTGATAGCCGAGAAGCCGGCGTGCCTTGGAGATATCGGCGCAGGTTAAAGGCACGTCGCCGGGCTGCTCAGGCACGCGGTTGATCTTCGCCTTTTTGCCCAGGGCATGCTCGATGCCGGAGATCAGGTCTTTCAACTGGATGGTCTCGCTTTCGCCGAGGTTAAAGACATCGAAGAGTGGGCCCTCGTAGCCTAACGAGGCCATGACCCCCTGGATAATGTCGTCAATGTAGGTGTAATCGCGCCGGGTCGTGCCGTCGCCAAATTGATCGATCGGCTGGCTGTTCCAGATGCGCCGCGTGAATTGATGAATCGCGAGATCGGGCCGCTGGCGCGGACCGTAAACGGTGAAGAAACGCAGCGCGACAATCCGCATTTGGTAGAGATGCGAATAAGTCGAGCAAAGGAATTCCCCCGCGATCTTCGTCGCGGCATAGGGGCTGACGGTTTGCGTAAGATGAAGGTCCTCGGAAAACGGAGTCGTTTTGGCCAGTCCATAAACCGACGAGCTGGAAGCGAAAATGAATCGCTCGATCCCGACCGCGCGCGCGGCTTCCAGCAAGTGGAGCGTGCCGTTCACATTCGTGTCGTAATAAAGTTGCGGATGGCCAATCGAAGGCCGCACCCCGGCGCGGGCCGCAAGGTGAATCACGGTCTCGAAATTCCCGTCGTGAAAAACGGATTTGACCGCGCGCGCGTCGCGCAGATCCGCGCGATGAACGCTGATTTTGTTCGCCACGGCCGCGATGTTGCCGCGCTTGATTTCCGGGTCATAGAAATCGTTGAAGTCGTCAAGGATCGCGACCTCGTGTTCCTCCGCGAGGAGCTTCTCGACAAGGTGCGACCCGATAAAGCCGGCGCCGCCTGTGACGAGAATTTTCATTGCGCGAGGGTAAGGAGGAAGCGATGAGCGGGCAAGGGGAGAACCTTTCTCGCCCGGAATCAGCGACCGATGACGATCCCGGAAAATCCGAACCCGAAGCCGCGCCGAAAAGCATGGTGGCTGCTGGCGATTGCCTGCCTCCTCTTCGCCCTGCTGCTCGATCTCGGCCTGCGGCTCGGACCGGAGCTGGTCGAGCGGCGCAGGTTTGAATCGCATTTTGCACTCTTCTCGCCCATCGATCTCGCCTCTTTGCCGACCGCGACGCGATTCGATCACCCGCTCGGGAGCGAGCATGGCGCGATGGCTTATAACGCGCAGCGCTTCACCGAGAATCTGCATCTCGGCGACGACCTAAACGGGATTGGCGGCGAGAACAGCGACCTCGGCGATCCGGTCTTCGCCGTCGCCGATGGTCAGGTCGTCGCCGCGCGCGAAGGCGGTCCGGGCTGGGGCAACGTCATCATCGTTCTCCACGCCTATCGCGAAAACGGCGCGCGGAAATATGCGCAATCATTTTACGGACACGTGCAAACGATTCTGGTCACGGCGAAAGAAAAGGTTCATCGCGGGCAACAGATCGCGACCGTCGGCACCGGCGGTGGGAAATATTGGGCGCACCTTCATTTCGAGATGCGGGAATTTCCCACGCCTTACGTCGGTGCGGGCTACCGCAAGGATACCCGCGGCTGGCTCGACCCGAGCGCGTTTCTCGAGACGCACCGCGGCGCGCCAGATGATGACGTCGGGCGAGCGCCGATTCGTTAGGCACTACGCGCGACCGGTCGAGATCTTTTCGGGCGAGTCGAGTGCTCTCCAAAAATACCAGGCTGCCGCGGAACGGTAGGGCCGCCAGCGCTCGCCGATCGCGAGCAGTTCCTTCGGCGTGGGCAGTTTCATTTTTCCAAAAGTTTTCGCGTAGCCTTTTTGCACCCCATAATCGTCCACCGGCCAGACGTCGGGCCGGCCGAGGTCGAAAAGGAGAAGCATCTCTACCGTCCAGCGACCGATCCCGCGCACGGTCGTTAGGCGGGCAATGATTTCTTCGTCGCTCATCCGGTCGAGCACCGCGCGCGTCGGCACCGTGCCATCGAGTGTCTTGGCCGCGAGATCTTTTATCGCGATCGTCTTGCTCCGTGAAAGCCCGGCGCTGCGAAATGTTTCGTCCGGCGTGGCGATAATCAGCTCGGGTGAAAACCACTTCCGCTTTGGGTAAAGCGCACGCACGCGCCCGAAAATGGTGGCGGCGGCTTTCCCGCTGAGTTGCTGGTAGGCGATCGACTCCGCAAGCGCGTCGAAAGGTCGGAGCAACGGGTCGCGTTTCACCTCGTAGGGCCGGGAGCGGGCGATGAGTTCGGCAAATTTGGGGTGGCTCGCCGCCAGATGCTGCTCCGGCGTCAGGACCGGGCGCGCGGCGGATACTTTGCGGCCAGTCTCTTGATCGTCGTCAGGTTTCGGATGGTGGCGGGCTGCCCGATGATTTTTTCCAGTCGCGCTCCGCTGAACTTTGAGTCGCTCATTCTTGTTCGGCATAACCAATAAATTTCCCGTTCCTGAATCCGAAAATCATCTGTTTCGCTCCGCCATGCGATGAGATTTTTCGCGGTTGCAGAATCCGGCGCGGCATTGAGAAACGCGACCAGGATGGAATGGCCCGCCGCGGCCCCAGCGACCGCCGAAAAGGGACAATGTTTCGGGATTTGCGCCAGCTCGGCGGAAGAACGGAGAAAAGTCGCAACTTCAAGCCCGAGCACCTGCCTGAGATGGCGTTCGACCTTTTCGCGCAACAGGTTCTCGTTCGTAGCACGCGACTCGAAGATTACGTTCCCGCTTGCGATAAATGTCTCGACGGCGGAAAACCGCAGCGATTCAAACTCGCGCCGCAAACGTTCCATCCGCACGATCCGACCGCCAACATTGATCGCGCGAAGGAAGGCAAAATACCTCGCCACGACGAATCCTCCGCCTAACGATGAGGTCCGCGGGCGCGAAAACCATTTCGACGTGGCGCGGGACCGCCCCTGGACTCGTTAGGCGTGGGATTTCGCGCCTGCCTGCCAGCCATGCCTCGCGGCTCACGCCTGCCCCGTTCTTGCCGTGGGGCCGCGGCCGCTTCGTAGTCGAAACCTTCGGCCCGCTTCCGCACAATTCCGCGACCAATAAAGCGCTCGAGCGAACGCAAAGCCGCGTGATCCTCCGGCGTGATGAAACTGATCGCGTCGCCGACCGCGTGTGCCCGGCCGGTCCGCCCAATGCGGTGCACGTAATCCTCGGAGTGCATCGGGAAGTCGTAATTCACGACATGCGAAATTCCGTCCACATCGATCCCGCGCGCTGCGACGTCGGTCGCAACCAGCACACGGACTGCCCCTGACTTAAAATCTTTCAGCGCCCGCAACCGCTGATTTTGCGAACGATTGGAGTGAATTGTTCCGACCTTGATTCCGCTGCTCTCAAGCCGGCGTGCGACCCGGTCAGCGCCATGTTTTGTTCGGGTAAAGACGAGGACGGTATCGAAATCCGGGTCGGCCAGGATGTGCTGCAACAAAGCCGGCTTGAGATGCGAACTTACTTCGTAGATCAGTTGAGTGACGGTCTCGGCGGGATTTGCCCGCCGGCCGATTTCGATGACCTTCGGCGAATGCTGGAAGTCATGGGTCAGGGCCTCGATTTCACGCGAGAGCGAGGCCGAAAACATGAGTGTCTGGCGCTGCTTCGGCAGTGCCCTAACGATCTGCTTGATCTGAGGAAGGAATCCCATGTCGAGCATGCGGTCGGCTTCATCAAGGACGAGAAATTCCACGCCGGAAAAATTCGTGTAACGCTGTTCCATCAAGTCGATCAACCTTCCCGGCGTCGCGACGACAAGCTCAACGCCCGAGCGGAGAGCCTCGATCTGGGGACGCTCGCTGACTCCGCCGAATACGGTCGCCATCCGGAGCGGCAAATGCCTGGCATATGCACGGACGTTCTCCTCGATCTGCACAACGAGCTCACGCGTTGGCGCTACGATCAAGGCCTTCATCCCCCGCCGTTTCCCGTCAATCGCAGACTGGGCCAGTTTCGTTAGGATAGGGAGCACGAAAGCGGCGGTCTTACCCGTACCGGTCTGCGCGATGCCAATGACATCACGACCGGTTAGCACCTCGGGAATGGCGGCCGCCTGGATCGGCGTTGGTTCAGTATAACCAGCTTCCTGGATGGCTTTGAAGATGCGGTCGTCGAGACCGAGCGAACGAAATGGCACTAGTCCGTTGACAATAGGCCAAGAACACGGAATGACACGCGATCTTTTCCCAATGCTACTGAGGGTCAATTCTATAGGACGTATTGAAGACGAGGGGACCGTTCTCAGTCGCGATCGTAAAGGTCAAGCTGCCCTGGCCATGATCGCTCGCCGACGGCAAAACCTTTGCCGTGATTTTTCGCGTTGCGCCGGTGCCATCCGTGATCGCACGCCCCACGAAGCCCATCGCGTCGCCCTCGATCATCTGTCGGAGCGACGTGTCCGAGACTTTGATCAACAACTTGCCGCTTTCGTTCTTAAAGAAATACGGAAAGACTTTGATTCGGTATTCCCCGACATAAGCGGAGTCTGACCGGCTAAGCACGCCGACGACCAGACTGGCCGTGCCGCCTGCCAATTTTCCCCTGCTCGGCGCAACAAAGAGTTTGGATGTGACAAGGTCCCCGATGGCGCCCGGCTGGCCAAGGGCGAAAAATAATAAGGCCAACCATTTCAGCCAACCTTTCCGAACGATAAGTTCGTTTACCTTAGGGAAACCGCTCACTCATAACAAACGTGTCTCCCTTGCTCCGCGGATGTGGCGCGGCGGGCGCCTTAGTGCCCCCAACCAATCGAAGTGACGCCGCCAGAACTGCTAGCGGCAGACGACCTTTCGGCGACAAAATGCCTCTGCGTATCGCGTTGCACATCACCGTCATACTTCGGAATCTCATATTCCAGAACCATATGATCGCGAAAGGTGTTCCAAGTCAGATCTGAAAGAAGATGGTGATCCTGATGGCGATCTTTGCGAGAGTGAGTGAAGACCAAATCGGTTCAAAAGACCTCCTAAGAGTCTCTTCCCTTACCCTCCGCGCTGAAGACCACCCATAAAATGTTAAGTTTTGGATTGGCACTCGCCAGTTTTAGGATTGCAAATCGCCCACATTGCGCGTTCCGGCAGCCGGATAAATGGCGGATTCTTCGTTTTCCTGCGGGAGATCTTCAATTACATCAAGGGATGGGAGGTCCTCGTCGAGGAACCGTTTCACCGTCTTATCGCCGACCGACAACTACTGGCTTATCCTTATGACGGCTTTTGGGCCTGCATGGATACCTTTAAGGATAAGCAGCACCTGGAAGATCTGCATGCGACGGAACACGCGCCCTGTCAGGTCTGGGATCCAGGCGTAGCTGCGCTGGACGGGAGATAAGACTGTGTTACAGCTGAGTCTCGAGAAGCCAGAAATCTTCTTTTTCTGGGCGCTCACTCGGATGACATTGAGATTGGGTGCGCTGGCACTTGACCGTGCTGAGCGAGCAGCGCGCTCCATTGGCGTCTGCCACTGATCGGAATAAATTCGGCCATGAACCATGCGCAAAAGACTGCCGTCGCGGATTTCCGCCAGTTGCACGACGAGGGTTGTTTCGTCCTGCCAAATCCGTGGGATATCGGGACGGCCATTTACCTTCAGCATTTGGGATTCAAGGCGCTCGCTACTACCTCGGCGGGATTCGCCTTTAGCAGGGGAAAACCGGACGGCGCCGTGGCCCGCGACGAAATGCTCGTGCACATTGGCGAGGTTGTCGCCGCCACGCCGCTGCCCGTCAACGCCGATTTCCTCAATGGCTTTGCCAAAGATCCGGAAAATGTCGGCGCAAATGTCACGCGCTGCATTGCGACAGGGGTGGCCGGGCTTTCGATCGAGGATTCGACTGGAGAAAATGATCGGCCACTCTACGACGAAAATCTCGCGATCGAGCGGATCCGCGCGGCTCGGTCGGCCATCGACATTTCCAAAAGTGAGGTCCTGCTTACCGGTCGGTGCGAGGCTTACCTCGTGGATTATCCGGATCCGTTGCAGACCGTCCTCTCGCGTCTCGCGGCCTATGCCGAGGCGGGGGCCGATTGCCTTTATGCGCCAGGAATAAGCGAACCGGAGGAAATCACCGAAGTCGTTAGGGCGGTCTCGCCGAAACCGGTGAATGTTCTCGTCTCCGGTTTTAATGCCCAATTCTCGCTCGCGCAACTAACCGACCTCGGAGTGCGGCGAATCTCGGTCGGAGCCGGGCTGGCGTTGGCGGCTTGGGGCGCATTTACTCGGAGCGCGTGCGAGATCGCGGCCGAGGGCAGCTTCAAGACACTCGCGGGGGCGTCTCGCGCTGCCGAACTAAACGATCTCTTTTCCAAATGACAAAAGTAGGCTAACAAGCCATCCGAAATGTTTGCTCCCGCAGATTACGAGCTCCGGCCTCTCACAGCCGCCGATGAGCCGCTTTTGTGGGAGATGCTCTACCAGGCCCTTAGCCCGCCCGGGGTCGAGGCGCCTTCTCGCGAAATCATTCAGCGCCCAGAATACGCCCGTTTCGTGGCAGGATGGGGCCGTCCGACTGATACCGGTTACGCCGCGCATGACAAAACCGAGCACACACTTCTTGGCGCGGTATGGCTGCGGACCCCGGTCGAGAGCAAACGGGGCGAAGCGCCGCCCGAACTCGCCTTTGCCGTTAAGGAAGGGCACCGCCAACACGGCATCGGCGCTTCTCTCCTCACTCAGTTAGTCCGCGCGAACCCGAATCTCTCGGCCGTCCTGTTGCACGTCGGAGCGCGTAGCCCGGCAGTGCGGCTCTTCGAGAAATTCGGCTTTGAAATTGAAAGCCAGGAGGCGCGTTCGGTCGTGATGCGCCGGGCGATCTAAATGTCTTCGCCCGAGAACGCCAGCCAAGCCGATCGCGCCCGGAATATTCTGCACGAGTGGGTTGAATCGGAAAGTTTGCGCCGCCACTGCTACGCGGTGGCGGATTCACTCCGGCACTTCGCATCGGCGATTGGGGATGATCCGGACCTTTGGGAAGCGGTCGGGCTCTTGCACGATATGGATTACGAGCGCTATCCCAACCTTGAACAAACGCCGACCGACGGTCATCCATTTGTCGGCGTCGCGTGGCTGCGCGAACACGGGTGGAGCGAAGAAGTTTGCCGCGCGATTCTTTCGCACGCCGATTACACGGGCGTCGAGCGGATCACGCCGCTGGAAAAGACGCTTTACGCAGCTGATGAATTGAGCGGCTTTGTCATGGCGGTCGCGCGCGTCCGCCCATCCAAAAGCGTGCACGAGGTGGATGTCGCCGCCGTGAAAAAAAAGATGAAGGACAAAGCCTTCGCCCGCGCCGTCAACCGTGACGACATCGTGCGCGGAGCGGGCGAGCTCGGGCGGCCTCTGGAGGATGTGATCGCGGGCGTGATCACGGCCCTGCAGGCCGATGCGGAACGGCTCGGAGTCGAAGGCACTCGTTAAGCGCAGAAGCGCCGTTTTGTTGCCGGTGAGATTCGAAAGGATTCCTTGCGCGCCCGATTGGGCTGCGGTGCCAGAAGCTTTTTCTCCAGTGCCCGACCCCGTCGCCGACGCCGATCACCTTGCACTTCGGGCCGCATAAGACCAGCGCCAGCAGCTTAGCCAACCGCCGTCTCGTCCTCCACCGTCAGGATCCTCAAGCCTGTCTTCATTGCTGGAGCAACAGAAGTTGCAAGTCTCGGGCGGCCGTCCGCAAACGATCGTCGGGCGCGGCGTCAGGGGGTGAGAAAAACCTTCCCCGTGAAAGGGTCCATCACCTCCGTCGAGCTGGGAAACGCGCTCACATCCACGTAGCCCTCTTTCGGCGCATACGGGCTGGTCACGAGCCCGGGCCGGTTCGGCACCGCCACCCCATACGGTAGATCGCGCGGGCGCTGCTGGTCGGGGGGGGCGCTGCTCGCGGGGCGGATTTCCAAAGGCGTCGGGGTCGGGGTCGGAGTCGGAGTCACGGTCGGGGATGGAGTGGGTGACGGCGTCGGTTCTCGCGCTTTCTTCTTCTCGTCCGGCCTGCTCTTGCGCGGCTTGGTTTTGGGAGCAGGTTTTTTTCCGAGATTGGAGATGGAACGCCCCACGTTCTTGAAAAAATCGCCCACCGGGTTAGCCGCCGCGCGCGGACCGCTGAGCGCGACGGCAAACAAGCAGACCACGACAGCAGAGCGGCGAAGAAGGCGGTGCATCGGGCTGGGTTTCACAGAAAATTCACGATGGAGATTAAAGCCAGAATCGCTCCTCAGGAAACGTGCAGCACTTCGCGCAGCGTCCGGCGGCGTAGTTCCATCGCGACCAAGGCCAGGATCGTTAGGATATCGCTCGCTAGGTGGGTGGTTCTCACGCTCGAATAAGTGGCCGGCATCAGCGTTGGCTCGAGACGTTCGCGGACCGGCGTCGGATTGGTCGTCGCTCCGTTGTTGGCGTCGAAGTGCTGGATCGCCTCGAGCAAGGCAAAGCGTTGCGCGGTGACATCCTTCATGGCGCCGAGATTCTCGTAGGCAAAAAGCGCAAACAACAGGCAAACCAGCGCAGTCGTGATCGCCGCATGCTGTTTGCGCAGCGAAGAAAAAGCGAGGAGGCCGCCGACTACGAGGACGTAAAGATTCCAATAATTCTGCATCGCGGTCGAACGATCGAAATAAAGCTGAATCAGGTCGCTGTAATTCATGGCCGCATGATTTAGGCGCTCCGCGCTTTGGAATCGAGGCAAAACTTCGGGCGGATGAAAAGGAAGCAACCCACCGCCAGGGCAAAGCCGCCAACGATATCGATGACATGGTGCTGTCGAGTCAGCAGCGGGGAAGGGCCAATCAGCCCAAACCAGAAAAGGACCGCGACGCGGACCGCACCCCGCAGCTGCCGCGCGTAGGCCTCGAGCAGGAAAAGCAGGAGCGCGGCGTGAAGCGAAGGGAAGAGATTGAACGGACCGTCCAGCCCGCGGAAAAAATCGAAAACCGCGCCTAACGAACCGCCCGTCTCCGCTCGCGGAAAAGCGAAGCGCAGAGGAACGATCAGGAAGCAAAGGCCCGCAATCACGATGGCCGTCGAGACTCGCCTAACGAAAAGGCCCAGCTCTGCTTCGTCGCGAAAAAGAAAAGGGGCTGCGACAAAAAAGAGATCGATCGAGAGATAGGGAAGAATCATGAAAGGCACGAACGGAATGGCGCGTTCCCATTCAAAATAGAAAACGCCAACATCATGGCGCTTGCTCGTCACCCACATGCAGCCGCCGTAAACCGCCAGAAAAAGGAGCGACAGCCCAACCGAGGCCGAGAGCGCGCGGCGGCGCGAGACTGGAGAGTCAGTTTTCAGAAGTTCAGCCGTCTTGCGATGGAAACGGTGAACATCCCCCAGCGATCGATTTCCATCGCGCACTTCTCGAAACCCGCCAGCCGCACCAGTTCGTCGATTTCCGCCGTCGCTCGGCGGCGCATGATCCAGCTCTTGCCTTCCCGATTCCGCAAAACACGCGCGATGAACTCGATCTGCGGATGCCACGGTTGGTTGGTGTAGATCAAAAAACCGTCCGGCTCGATCGCGTCGGCCAGTCCGCCTAACGATTCGAGGACCAGATCATTCGACGGAAATAGCTCATAGAGACCAGAGACGATCCCAATCGTGGCGCGCGGCCGGAGCGTGGCAACGCCCGCTCGATCGAAGGCATCCCCTCGCCTGACGTCGACATTCTTCAGTCCGAAATCGTCCGCCAAGGCTCGCGCCGTCTTTAGGTTTTCCGGCTGGTTATCACAGAGCGTCGCGCTCATCTCGACATTCGGTAGTGCGCGCATCGTCTCCAAAACATAGCGGCCCGCGCCGGCTGCAACGTCGAGAATACGAATCGGACGCCCGTTCGCCTGTAGTCGTTCGATCACCTTTCGCAGTGCCGTCTCGAGATTCGCCCTGCGCTGGCGAATACCGCGCCATCCGATGCTGTTGAGATAATTCGCGTCCACCAACCGGCCCAGGCGCGACGAGCCTTGGGGGCGATTTTCGTAAACATAATCGAGCGACCGGCCCGAATCGAAGCCGCTCTGCCAACCGATCTCGATTCCTTTGCTCAGTCGTCCGCCGACTTTCAACGCAGCCCGCACCGCGGCGAAATGTGGACTCCCGCGCAGTTTCAGCCGCTCGTGTTCCTCCCAAGTGCGGCCGAATTTGTCCGCATCCCGCAGGGAGACGGCCGCCAGTCGCTCCGCGAAACGCTCCTCGACGAAATCCCGGATCCGGTCGATCACCTGCGCGCGATCGGTTTCGTGAAAGATCGCGTGATACATCGCCGGGAAAACGTGCATTCGCTTGCTCGGCGACGAGACCCCGTTAAAAAAATCCCGTTGGGCTTTCAGACTAACGACCCAATCCCGTCCCGCCGCGAGCATCAGCACCGGCACCTGTATTGCCCCCGCATCTGCCAGCAAACGCCGTGCCGTGTCGTGCAGATCGAGCAGCACGTTGATCGCGATCTGGCGAAAAATCAGCGGATCGCCGTCATAGAGGGCCGCCTCCACCGGATCGTGGGTGAGCATTTTCGCCCGCACGTAGCTCGTCACCTTCCCCGACCCGAAAACCTTCTGCTGCAAACGCAGCGCCGGGATGGCGAGCGGCAGATAGAGCCTCACTTCAAACGCGGCTGTCGCTAAAATGAGCGCCCGGATCGTTGGCGCGTAGTCGTGCACCCAAGCAGTCACCGTGACCGCCGCGAGACTGTGCGCGAGCAGGATCATATTCTCGATCGCGATCTCGTAGCGCTCCCCCAGGTGCCTGACGAAGGCGTCGACGTCTTTGATTACATCCGTCAGGTCGCGCGCCGCTCCCCGCTCGCCCGGTGAGCGTCCGTGACCGCGCGCATCCCAGGCGAAAATCGCCGCGTCCTTCAGGCCTAACGAATCAACGGTCTCCGACCAGCGGCCGGAATGTTCGTGACCGCGGTGAAAAAGAAGAAGGGCCTTCTCGATCTTCTTCTCGTTAGGCAACCAGGCGCGATAGAAAAGCTCCGTCCCATCCCAGCTGGCGAAGGTCCGCTCAACCGCTTCCATGTGTCTCCCGCAGCGCCTCGACCGCTTCGCGCAGTTCCGCGGCGATCGCGCCCGCCTGTCCACCGTCGTATCGGCGTGCCGGGCCAATGGTCAGCCGCACCTTGCGCGGCTGCGGCCACCGTCGCCCCTTGGGCCACGCCCGGAAAGCACCGTCCACCGAGCACGGTAGAACAATCGCTCCGCTCTCTGCGAGAAGCGCGCCGACACCGGGCCGAAATGCCTGCGTCGCGCCACTCCTGGAGCGCGTGCCCTCGGGAAAAATGATCAGCACGTTACCTGGCAGCGCGAGGAGTTGGCTGCAAACCGAAAGGCTCTCTCGCACCCGCATCTGGCGCGCAAACGGCAGCGCGTTCATGATCACGGTCGCGAACCAAGTCCGCGGCAGACTGCGAAAAAAATAATCCTCGGCCGCAACCGGAAAGGCGCGCTGCAGACGCCTCAAGGGAAGCGCCGCAAGCAGGCAGACGCTGTCCAGATGACTGGAATGATTCGCCAGCAGCACGAAAGATTCGCCGTCGTTAGGCAAATGCTCGCGTCCGATGATTTCGAAGCGGCAATAAATCCTCAGCAGGCCACGAATGAGGAGCGCGACCAGCAGACGCAACCCATAAACGAGCGCGTCCGGTTCCCTCGGGAAACGGCGCATCCGTTCGACCGCCTTGCGTTCGAGGGTCAGTACCGCGCCTTGTGCCATTCTCCTCATCGACCCGGATAATAGTAGGCCGTCATGAACATGAACAGCGGCGCGACGAAAATCAGGCTATCGATTCGATCGAGAACGCCGCCATGCCCGGGAATCGCCGCACCCCAATCCTTCGTCCCCAGATCGCGCTTCAACACGCTCAGCGAGAGGTCGCCCAGCGGGCCGCCGATTCCCACGATCAGTCCCGTCAGGATCAGTTGAGCGGGACCAAAAAACGGAAAGGAAAACCGTAACAGCCACGGCAAGACCATCGCGACCAGCAGAGCGCCGAGCGCTCCTTCCCAAGTCTTGCGCGGACTAATCTCGCTGCGCAAGGGATGACGCCCAAACATTTTTCCAAAGGTGAAGGCAGCCACATCGGTCACTTCTGTGGCGAAGATGACAAAACAGAGATAGCCGTAAGCGTTCGGAGTGTTGGCGAAAAATCCGAGATGGCCAAACATCCAGCCAAGCAGAACAAAGGCGATCACGCCTAACGACACGCGCTGAAATTCGTTGTAGCCGGGGACGCTGTCCCCGGTCCCGGTGGCGAGAGCAATCTCTCCGGGGACTACAATGGCCTTTCGATTGCGCAGAATCGGAAGAAAAAAAAACAACATCAGCGCGAAAATCGGCGCGGCGCCAAGAACGACCAGAACAATGGCGGCGTAGAGCGCGCAGGTCATCCAACGATCACGCGCCAGGGTGGAAACTTGCGCAAATTCTCTGCTCGCGAGGAGAGCAACAATCGTCACGCCGATGATGAACGGGACGCGGCCGGCGAAGATGGCGAGGGCGACGAGCGGCGCCATCCAGAGCCACGAGCGATAAGTTTTCCAGACGCTACCGAGTTCGATCCGGAAAACGAACTGCAACAAGGCGAGCACGATTCCCGCAACGAGGAGGAAGAGGAGGACGAGCACGACGTAGGTCCGGAAAAGCGGATCGTGCAGCGCGGCGCTCGGCGACATCAGGAATCCTTCGCTCCCAAAGCGCACAGAATGCGGGCAAGCCGCTGCGCGCTCGTTTGCAGGCAACCGGCGATGACCACCACGCAGGCCCATTCCAAGGTGGTCAGCCCGGCGAAAATTCTGTTGCTCTGATTCCCACGCAAGATCGCGTAGGTCAGCCACGCGCCCAGCCCGAGCGCCACCATTCTCCACGGTTTCGACATCCACCCGCCGAACTGCCGCTGCCCGCCGACAGCCTGTCCGAGAATCCCGAGGTAGGCCGTGCCTAACGACATCAACGCCGCCCAATAACCAAAGAGTGGATGCATCCAGCCACTGTGCGCCGCGCCCACGAAAATGAGCAGGTCAGAAACGCGATCGGGCAGTTCGTTCAGGACTTCGCCGCGCCGGCTCGCCTCGTTCGCAGCGAGCGCGACCATCCAGTCGAGCATGTTGCACCAGAGACGCAACAGACAGAAGAGCGGCGCGATGAGGAGAAGCGCGGGATGGCGCGCCGATTGCCAGAAAGAGAGCGCCGCCAGCGCCGCCGCGACGAGCGAGAAATAGGAGATCGCATCGGCGTGAATCCCGTAACGGACGCAAAATTTCGTTGCGCCACGCGCCGTCGCGCGAAACAAATCTGCGATTGGCCGGCGCGCAGCCGGTTGATAACCAGGCATGGACCAAGGCTTGCCGAATTCAGGGGCGAATGTCCACGCGGATCAACCCGGTGATGTCCGGACGGGTCATGAAACCGCTCGCCCAGCTATCGTAATAATATCGCTCGTAGCGCCAAACCATCTCGAGCCGGCCGCCATCCGGCTTCTCCCAGGTCAGCCGGTAATAGAGATGCCGTTTCCAAGAGGGTGAATGACCCGTCATGAAGTTGATCGCGAGCGGCGTCGGCCAGCTCAGCATGCTGCGCTCGATCCGCAGCCGGGCCTTGTCGCCCGCGGCCGGGTTTACGCCTAACGATTCATTGACTCGCCCGAGCACGATCTCGTGACCGGGCTTTTGCACGACGAACTGGCGTGCCGGATCGAGCTTCATTTCCATCGGATACGGACTGTATTCCGGCGTCGCCGTGCTCATCGGCAGCTCGTTCACCTGCAACATCCCGCGTTCCGCATCGGCCACGCCGAGCCGCGTGATCGCCTGTGATTCGATCTCTACCGTATGCAGGCGATCCAGCATCATGGAAAGCGGCCGCGCGCCCGCCACCCAGGCGACGAAGAGCGCACCGAGACCCGTGATCCCGAGCCCGCTTCGGAACAAGAGGCGTCGCATTTCTGGCGTCTTATACGCCGTTGAACGTGAATATCCACGACGGCAGGCAAATCTCGGCGGTTAAAAATAGTCGGAAGAAGGCGTCGCTCATGGCTCCAAGTGCACTTTTTTGAGCAAGGCCACGAAACGTGGATCGGAATGGAGGCCCGCAAAGACTGGTTCAACCTTGAGTAAATAAAGATACGGAAACCGTTCCTGGCAAGCTTTGTCCAGCCATTGAAAGACCGCGTCGTTCTCCCCCAGACCCGCCAGAACGACAGCAACAAAGTAGGGCGCAACATAAGTCTCAGCCGACCGCCGCTTCAATTCGTCAAGCAGCTTGAACGCTTCGTCTCTTCTCCCCGCAACCGCATATGCATGGGCGAGTGAAGCCACCGTCCTGACATTGCGACCCGACAAATTGACGGCTTTGTTAATTTCGACGATGGCCTCGTCATACTTCCCCTCCTGCACGAGAACTTGTCCTAACCAGAGAGACGCCCAAAAATAATTGGGCTCCATTTCGAGCGCTTGGCGGTAACAGGCGATCGCTTGATCGTACTGGCGCGCATAATAGTAAGGATATCCAACATTTGCGGTTAGACCGGGAGAAAGAGGATCCAGTTTTTGGGCATGTCTGCGGGCGGCAATGGCTTCCTCAAATCGCCCTCGGGCTTGCAGATAACTCCCATATCCATTGTAGGCTCGCGCGTTATCTGGGTCTAACTCAAGGGCACGCTTAAATTCCCGCTCCGCTTCCTCCCAGTTCCACTCGTAAGACAGTTTATAATTGGCCAGAGCGACGTGTGCTTCTGCGAGTGTCTCGTCGAGCTCGATCGCTTTGAGCGATGCAGCCCTGGCCTCCGGGAATGTTTCCGAGGGCGAAACAAACCCAAAGACACCGCCGAGCGCCCCGTAAGCATCAGCGAGCCCGGCATAGGCCAGTGCATAGTCAGGATCGAGTGCAATTGCCTTTTCATAAGACGCGATGCCCTGCCGAAACGCTTCTTCGGTGTCTTTCGTCACAGAATAGCGGCCTTTAAGGTATAGGTCGTAGGCTTCCAGGTTGTCTGTCGGCCTCCGTGCGAGCTGCTGCTTTTCTCCGGCCAACAACTGGATTTGCAGCGCTGTGGCAACACGTTGTGCCACGTCACTCTGGATGGCAAAGATATCAGCCATCTCCCGGTCGTAGGTCTCCGACCATAGATGGAACCCATCGGCCACGCTGATCAGTTGCGCGGTGATCCGTAGCTTTGTGCCCGCTTTGCGGACGCTTCCCTCCAGGACGGTGCCAACGTGCAACTGTTTCCCAACTATTCGAAAAATATCTTCTTCATTTCTGCCCTTGAAAGCAAATGAGGAACTCCGCCCGGGCACCCGCAATCCTTTCACCTTCGCCAGCGCATTGAGCAGCTCTTCCGTCATCCCGTCGCTGAGATATTCGTCACCCTTATCTGGGCTCAGGTTCACGAAAGGCAGGACCGCGATCGATTTCTGGACGGCGAGCTCCGGCGCGGAAGGCGCGGCAAGCGGCGCTTTGGGAACTGGATTCGCCGTCGATTGCGGCGTGCGCCCGCTGCGATGGAGGAGGAACCAGATAAGGCCCAGGAAAATGAGAAGACCCAGCGCCAGGAACACCGCTCGCCTGATTCCGTTCTTTCGCGATGACTGCTTCGGCTCCGGAATCGACGGTCGTTGTTTCTCCCATGGCAGAACAACCCGGAACAATTCCATCGGCGCCTGAATGTTCTTCAAATCCGCGGGCCCCAGTTTTTCGAATCGAACGTCCAGGACGCTGCGCAGCTGTCGTTCCACATCTGTCGAGACGCAGATTCCACCCGCTCCCGCCAACGGCTCAATGCGCGAGGCAATGTTGACCCCATCTCCGTAGACATCTCCTTCGCGATGCACCACGTCGCCGATGTGAATCCCGATCTTTAATTCGATCCTCTCCTCGCCGCTAAAGTCATGATTGCGCTTCGCCAGCGAACGCTGAATTTCGATCCCACATTGGACGGCTTCCAGGGCGCTCTGGAATTCGACCAAAAACGCGTCGCCAATCGTCTTTATTTCCGTGCCGCTGAATCTGAGGAAAATCTCCCGCAGCAGATTTCGATGTTCTTCTAACAGCTCGAGTGCAAGCGTTTCATTTCGCTGGGCCAGTGCGCTGTAACCTACTATGTCCGTAAACATAATCGCGGCCAGCTTTCGTCGTTCGGTCGGGGTAATCGGCATGAACTCCTTTGAACGTGCGGCCCCAATTGCGGCGCTACTTCTCCGCGCCGAAGTTAAGTCCAGATGCTCGCTGCGCAAGCAAGTGAAATTGCCCTGTAGAAAATGCGCTTCGAACTTCGCTCAGAATGCTCGTCCCTCGGCGGGAAGGTGAAGCCGGGGCTCTTCGGAAAAATTTCAGCCTAACGGATCTCGATGATCGCGATTTGAAATTCAAGACTGACTTCCGCAGCGTTTACGAGAGGCGTGCTCGAGCAATGGCTGCACGCGCCCAGCGCCGCCGTCCTGGGGCGGAAGTTTCCGCTTCCGATCGTGTAGCGGCCCGAACTTGAATCTGGGCGGGTCAGACCGACGCTTGCGGTCACTTTGGGCAAAACTTTTCTCACTCCCGGGCTGGCAGAATTCGAAAGGCTCGCCCGGCAAGGCAACGTCGTCCCGGTATACGCAGAGTTGATCGCGGATAGCGAAACGCCCGTCTCCGCTTTCCAAAAAATCGACGACGGGCGGCCCTGCTTTCTCTTCGAATCGGCGGAAACGAACGAGCAAATCGGCCGATTTTCCTTCATCGGGTTCGATCCGCAGCTGACCTTCGAGAGCCGCGATCGTTCCATCACCATCGCGAGTAGCGGCGAAACGAAATCGTTCGAGACCACGACCGATCCGCTGCGCGAACTCGAGACGACGATGGCGCAATTTCACTTCGCCCCGTTGCCGGAACTGACGCATTTCTCCGGCGGTGCGGTCGGTTTCATCGGCTACGACGTCGTCCGCTTTTTCGAGCCAAGCGTGCCTGCGACCGGACCGGATGAACTGCATTCGCCCGAGATGATGTTCATGGTGGCGCGGCAGCTGATTGTTTTCGATTATCGTTTCCGTCGCGTGCGGATCATCGCCAACGCATTTCTCGGTGATAGCACTTCGGCGGCCGAAGCCTACGCCGCGGCCAGCGCCCGGATCGAGGAGACGATTGCGAAGCTGGCGCGGCCGGCGCATTTGCCGCTGCTTCCGACAGGTCGTTCCGCCGCGGTGCCGGAGCCGCGGAGCAACACCACCCCGGAAGAGTTTCACCGCATGGTGGCAGTGGCGCAGAAGCGGATCGCGGCCGGCGATATTTTCCAGGCGGTCGTCTCGCAACGGTTTGCGGCCAACTTCAAAGGTACGCCGCTCGCGCTTTATCGCTCGCTCCGTTTCATCAATCCGTCGCCCTATATGTTTTGCCTGCAAACCGGCGGCGACTTCGCCGTCGTGGGAAGCTCGCCTGAGTTGCAAGTCCGCGCCGCGCAAGGCCGGCTCGAGATTCGCCCCATCGCCGGGACCCGCCCGCGCGGCCTAACGACGTCGGAAGACGAGCGGCACGCGGCAGACCTGATGGCCGACCCAAAGGAACTGGCCGAGCACGTGATGTTGATCGATCTCGGACGCAACGACCTCGGGCGCGTGGCCGAATTCGGGAGTGTCCGCGTGACGGAACAGATGGTGATCGAACGCTACAGCCACGTCATGCACATCGTCTCGCACGTCGAGGCGCAGCTGCGCGCCGACAAGACTGTCTTCGACGTAATGCGCGCCACTTTTCCGGCCGGCACAGTCTCGGGCGCCCCGAAAGTGCGCGCGATGCAGATCATCGCCGAATTGGAAAAAAGTAAACGCGGTTTCTACGCCGGTGCCGTCGGCTATTTCGGATTCGATGGAAATCTCGATTCCTGCATCGCGCTGCGCTCCGTCGTTTTGCAGGGCGGCCAGGCCTACGTCCAGGCCGGGGCCGGAATCGTGGCCGATTCTGACCCGGCGAACGAATACCGGGAAACCGTCAACAAAGCAAAGGCCGTGCTGGAGGCGATCGCACGGGTCACGGCAAACGCAGAATGACCGAGCTGCTGATCATCGATAACTACGATTCGTTCACCTACAATCTCGTGCAGTATTTCGGCGAGCTCGGGGTCGAGCCGGTCGTTAGGCGGAATGACCAGATTTCCATCGCCCAGATTCGAGAAATGAGCCCGGCCCGCATCTGCATCTCGCCCGGACCTGGCAGGCCGCGCGAGGCGGGGATCAGCAACGAGCTGGTGCGGCAGCTGGGCGGCGCGCAGCCGGTCCTCGGAGTTTGCCTGGGGCACCAATGCATCGCGGAAATCTGGGGCGGCGAAGTGATCCGCGCGCCCAGGCCGATGCACGGGAAAGTTTCGCCGGTGCGACACGACGGCGGCGGGATCTTCGCCGGGTTGGCGAATCCGTTTTCCGCCACCCGCTACCATTCACTTATCGTCCGCCGGGAAACCTTACCGGCCTGCCTAACGATCACTGCGGAATCGGACGACGGCGACATCATGGGCCTGCAGCATCGCGAGCTGCCACTGCACGGTGTGCAGTTCCATCCTGAGTCGATTTTGACGGTGGAAGGCAAAAAGCTGCTCGCCAATTTTCTCGCGCTTTAGCGGGCTCAGAATATTTGACGCGAAGGAGCGTCCGCCCGTCAGGCGATGACGTCGTGGATGGCGCGCACTTCGCGCACCATTTGCTCGTATTCGTCCAACTCAAGGGCCTGGCCCCCGTCGGACAAGGCGTGGGCGGGCTGATTATGCACTTCGATCATCAAGCCATCCGCGCCTACCGCCACCCCGGCGCGGGCAAGCGGGGTCACCATGTAATTTTTCCCGGTCCCGTGTGAGGCATCCACGATGACCGGGAGGTGCGAGATCCGGCGCACGGCCGGGACGGCGGCGAGGTCGAGGGTGTTGCGGGTGTGCTGCGCGAAAGTCCGGACGCCGCGCTCGCAGAGCACGATCTGGTAGTTGCCTTCCGACATGATGTATTCGGCGGCGAGAAGCCATTCTTCGAGCGTGGCGGCCATCCCGCGCTTCAGGAAAACCGGCAGGCGCGAACGTCCGACCCGTCGCAGGAGCGAAAAATTCTGCATGTTGCGCGCACCGATCTGGATCATGTCGGCATAGCGTTCGACCAACTCCAAGCCCGCTTCATCGAGCGCTTCGGTCACGATTCTCAAGCCAAAGCGGTCGCGGATTTCCGCCATGATCTTAAGCGCTTCCTCGCCCATGCCTGAGAAAGCATAAGGCGAGCTGCGCGGCTTAAAGGCGCCGCCCCGGAAAAATTTCGCGCCGCTGCGCTGAATCGATTCTGCGATCGCGAAGGCCTGCTCGCGGCTCTCGATTGCGCAGGGGCCAGCGATAATCGCGAGCCCGCCATCGCCGATCGTGGCCTCGCCGATTTTGATCACCGTTCGCTCCGGCCGGAGATCGAGGGTGATCAATTTGTAGGGTTTGCTGACCGGGATTGCCTCGGCCACGCCGGGCATGTTCTCAAAGTGGGCTGGATCGACCGCGCCGGCATTTTCCGTGATGCCGATAGCCGTCCGAGTCGCGCCCGGCATGGGGTGCGCGCGAAAGCCGAGCGCGTGAATGGCGCGCACGACGTCGGCGACTTCGGCCTCCGACGCAGTGGCGGTCATGACGATGAGCATAAATTCAAAAGTAAGCTATCCGGCGGATTTGCGCCGAAGAATCGCTCGTTAGGCGTCGTCGCCCGCGTCGCCTTTGGCGGCTTTCTGTCCGCGCAACTTCGCCTGGATGAAAAGATCGATGTCGCCATCCATCACCGCCTGCACGTTGCTCGTCTCCGCGCCGGTACGGTGATCCTTCACCATCTGGTAGGGCTGGAAAACGTAGGAGCGAATCTGGCTGCCCCAGGCGACGTCGCCTTTTTCGCCGTATTGCCGGTCGATCTCGGCCCGCTTTTTGTCCTGCTCGATCTCGTAAAGTTTCGCCTTCAACATTTTCATCGCGAGCTCGCGGTTGCGGCCCTGGCTGCGCTCGGCCTGGCAGGCGACGACGATACCGCTCGGCTGATGCACGATGCGGACCGCGGTCTCGACCTTGTTCACGTTCTGCCCGCCTTTGCCGCCGGCGCGAAACGTATCAACCTGGATGTCGACCGGGTTCACTTCGATCGGCGCCGAGTCGGCGATTTCCGGGGTGATATCAACGCTGGCAAAGGAGGTGTGCCGGCGTTTGTTCGCGTCGAACGGCGAGATGCGCACCAGCCGATGCACCCCGCGCTCGGTGCTGAGATAACCGTAGGCGTACTCTCCGCTGACGAGGAGTGTGATCGATTTGATCCCGACCTCTTCGCCTTGCTGAATGTCGATGGTTTGGGCGCTGAATCCGCTACGCTCGATCCAGCGTTGATACATGCGCAACAGCATGTCGGCCCAGTCGCACGACTCCGTGCCGCCGGCGCCGGAGTGAATCGTGACAAAGGCGTTTGAGCGATCGTTTTCGCCCGAAAGAAACTGTCGAAGCTCGAATTCCTCCAGTTTCTTCAGGAGGCGCGCATGTTCCGTGACGATTTCCTTTTCCGCCGCGGCGCGCGCAGGCGGATCGCTTTCTTCCGCCGCCAGTTCCTGGAGCGCTTCGAAATCGTCGAAGGCGCGCTGCAACTCCTGCATTGGATTAATCAAACCGCGCAGGCGTGAGACCTCTTCGACATCGCCCTGGGCGCGCTCGCGGTTCGACCAGAAATCCGCGGCCGCCATCCGCGTTTCCAGTTCGGTCAGACGGGCTTGAAGATTTGGCAGGTCAAAGAAACCTCCGCAGTTCGCCGACGCGGGCGCGCAATTCTTCTGCGTTGATCGCTTCTACTTCCGTGGCCATGAGGGGAACATAATCGGACCCGCCCGCCTGCCAAATCGATCAGCCCCGGGAATGCACGAAACCCGCGATCGTGTCCAGAATTCGCTGGTCGACTTCCTCCTGGGTTTCGCCCGCCTGCTTGAGTCGGCGCTTGCTCACGCCTAACGAATGATCGCCCTCCTCCACGACGTGAAGCGCGGTCGGCGCCGTCATCCCGCCCCGCACCTCCGCCAGCAGGTCGAGCGGGCAGAGCTTGTCCCGTGTTCCCTGCACGAAAAGGATGGGCGTGCCTAACGACCGCAAAACCTCGTCCCGCAGTTTCCGGCGATCGCCCATCGCGCAGAGCGGATAACCAAGACAGATCAGGCCTTTCACCTCCTCTTCCAGTGCGAGATGGCAACCGATGCGGCCGCCCATGCTCTTGCCGATGAGGAACGCCGAGGCGTCGCTACCAAACTTTTCCCGCGCGGCAGCGAGGGCCGCGCGATGCGCCGCGATCAGTTGCGGCGGCCGATCCGGCCGACTGCGGCCTTCGCGCATGTAATCGTAGTCGAAAGTCTTGACGTCGCCGATTTTATGGAGTCGCGTTTGCCATCGCTGCATCCAGGGGTGGGCTGAGGGCGCGCCCGCCCCGGGGGCGAAAAGGAAAAATGGCTTTGGCATCGCGACACTTTACCTTAACGATCTCTCATCTCGAAAGACCTCATGAAAACGCCTCCCCCTGTCCGACCGATTTCCCTGTCCGAAATCCGCGCCGCGCGCAAACGAATCGCGGGCACGATCTTCCGCACTCCGCTCGTTAGGCTGGAACTCGGCCCGGATTTTCCCGACATCCGTCTTAAGCTCGAGAACCTCCAGCCGATCAATGCCTACAAACTGCGCGGCGCGGTCAACGCGGTCGCGATGCTGTCGGAATCGGAGCGAGCGCGCGGCGTCTGGACGATCAGCGCGGGCAACGCCGGCCAGGGCGTGGCCTACGCGGCGCGGAAAGCGGGCGTGCCCTGCACCGTGGTCGCGATCGAGACCGCGCCGGCCTCGAAGCTCGAGCGCATGCGCGAGCTCGGAGCAAAATTGATCAACGTGCCCTACCACGTCGCCTGGAAAGCCCTCGAAGATCGCGCTTTTCCCGGAGCCGAAGGAGCCTTCATTCATCCCTTCGACGATCACGATTTCATCGCCGGCCATGCCACAATGGGCCTCGAAATCCTGGAGGACGCCCCCGAGACCGTGGCCGTTCTCGCCGCCATCGGTGGCGGCGGGCTCATTACCGGCGTGGGCAGTGCGATTAAGGCGCTGCGGCCGAGAATCAAAATTTTTGGCGTCGAACCGGAAACCGCCGCGCCCCTCTCGCTTTCGCTCGCGGCGGGTTCTCCGCAGGCCTTCAAGGATTGGAAACCATCCTTCGTTGACGGCGCGGGCGGCCAAGGCGTCTTCCCGCGGATGTGGGAACGAATGAAGGCGGTGGTGGACGATTCGTTAGTCGTTAGTCTGGAAGAAACGCGCCGGGCGATGAAGATGATGGCGGAGAAAGCACGGATCATTTCGGAGGGCGCAGGCGCACTGCCGCTGGCCGCGGCCTTGAGCGGACAGTGCGGGAAAGGACCGCTCGTCTGCATCGTTTCCGGCGGTAATGTGGACCTGAAGAAGTTTAGCGAATTAATCGATCTCTGACGCCTAACGAGGCAGTTTCCTGTTCGTCCTGCGGAAATCAAAAAAACCGACGTTCGACTCTTATGTCTGACGAAGAAGAGAGCAGAGTGCGCCTGGAGATCGGGCATGTCCTCTTCATTGACATTGTCGGTTACTCTAAACTGCTGATCGACGAAGAGAAGAAATGGCTGCGCCAGCTCACCGAGATCGTGCTCGCGACGGCGCAAGTACGCGAGGCGACCAATGAACAGCTCGTTCGTCTCCCCACCGGCGATGGGATGGCGCTGGTCTTCCGCAACAGCTCGGAAGAACCGGCCCAGTGTGCGCTGGAGCCCGCGCAGGCCCTGAGAGAGCACCCCGAGATTCGCGTGCGCATGGGCGTGCACAGCGGCCCGGTAAGTGAAGTCATCGATCTTAACGGCCGCATCAATATCGCCGGCGACGGGATCAACATGGCGCAGCGGGTCATGGATTGCGGCGATGCCGGTCACATCTTGCTCTCCAAACGTGTGGCGGACGATCTGGCCACTTACCGGCATTGGTTATCCCAGCTCCATGATTTAGGCGAGTGCGAAGTGAAACATGGGGTCCGCGTCCATGTCTTCAATCTCTACACCGACGAGGCAGGCAACTCAGAGTTGCCCGCGAAGCTCAGGCTCGCCAGCACGGCCGCGAAGAATTCGGTGCGCAAGTATCTCCTGCTTCTTAGCGTCGTCGTGGTCGCGGTCCTGATTGGTTTTCTGATTTTTTCGCGCGCGCGACAAAGCGGGGAGTCGGTGCGGGGCGAGGACCGCGCGCATGGCGCCGCAGGGCTCGCCATTCCCGAGAAGAGCATCGCTGTCTTGCCGATGGTCAACGAGAGCGGCCTCAAGGACGAGCAGTATTTCTCCGATGGCTTGTCCGAGGACCTGATGACCGCGCTGTCGCAATTCACAGGTCTCAAGGTCATCGGCCGCAACTCCGCGTTCCAGTTTCGCGATACCAGAGACGATGCAAGAACCATCGGCGCCAAGCTCGGCGTCGCGCATCTGCTGGAAGGCAGCGTGCGCCGTGCCGGCGACATGGTGCGGATCAGAGCTGAGCTGATCAAAGCCTCCGACAGCAGCACGCTCTGGTCGCAGCAGTACGACCGGCCATACAAGGATCTGTTCGCGCTGCAGGACGACATTACTCGCGCCGTCGCCGGCGCTTTGCAGGCGAAGCTGCTCTTGAGCAAGGGCGCCAAAGTCCAAAGTGATCATCCGCCCAGCGGTAACCTCGCCGCCTACACCGCTTACTTGCAGGGCAAGTTCTATTTCGAACGCGGCACTGAGGCCGACTATCGCCAGGCAATCGCGCAGGACACCGCGGCGATCCGTCTCGATCCGCGTTATGCGCTGGCCTATGCGGAGCTCTCGCACACCTGGGCCGCGCTGACCGTACAATTCCTCGATAGCGAGCCCGCGCAGCAGGCTTATGCCGAAGGGCGCCTCGCTGCGGAGACTGCGCTCGCCCTAGAGCCAGACCTTGCCGCAGCGCACATTGCGCGCGGTTATCTGATCCGCATCGCCGATTTCGATTGGAGCGGCTCGGAGGCCGAATACCGGCGCGCGCTGCAGCTGGCGCCAAACGACGGGCAAGGCACATTCAGCCTGGGCAACGTTTTGGCGGCGCTGGGCCAGCCGCAGCGGGCAGTCACGCTGACCCGCGAGGCCTTGGCAACCGATCCGCTGAATGCGCGGTGGTACGATTGGCTGAGCAGCTACCTGTCAGGGCTCGGCCGCCTCGACGAGGCCGAAGGGGCGACCCGCAAGGCGATCGAATTACAACCCGCGGCAGTCAGTTATCACGAAACGCTGACGATTATCGAAATCCAGCGCGGCGACGCCAAAGCGGCACTGGCCGCCGCGCAGGCGGAGCCCGCCAGTGGAGGCTGGCAGGAGATCGCGCTGGCCCTGGCGCAGCAGATCGGCTCCGACCGCGCCGCCGCCGATGCCGCGCTCAAGACCTTGATCGACACCCAGGCCGACGCGGCACCTTACCAGATCGCCGAGGTCTATGCGCTGCGCCAGGATCCGGAAAAGGTGTTCGCATGGCTGGATCGCGCCTGGGCCGTCCGCGATCCGGGCATAAACGATCTGCTCTATCACCCATTCATTCTGCGCTACCAGCACGACCCGCGCTTCGCCGCGTTCTGCCGCAAGGTTGGATTGCCTGCGCCGGTGGCAGAGACAAAGCCATGAACGCCAGACCCTCTTTTCCCACAAATGTCGAGCGGTGCGACGTTGCGCCCGCGTGATCGCAAGAGCCGATCGATCTGGAATCGCCTGACGAAATGTTCCTCGACGAAGAAAAAGTCCGCTCGCTACTCCGGATGGAGGATCTGATCCCCGCCATGGCAAACGCGATGCGCGACCTCTCCGCGGGAAAAGTCGAACAACCGCTTCGGCTGATCTTGCCGGTAGCGGAACACGGTGGTTTCTTCGGCGTCATGCCCGCTTATGGCGGCGCGCTCGGGGCCAAGCTGGTGACCTTTTATCCTAACAATCAGGGCCTGCCGACGCATCACGCCATGATCATCCTCTTTCGTCCGGAAACCGGCGAACCCCTCGTGACGATGGACGGACGATTGATCACTGAAATGCGGACCGCGGCCGTCTCGGCCGTCGCGACCGATCTGCTTGCTCGGCACGAAGTTCGCGTTCTCGCCATTCTCGGATCGGGAGTGCAGGCGCAAAGCCATCTCGAAGCGCTCCGAATCGTTAGGCACTTTCACGAAGTGCGCGTCTGGAGTCCACGCCATGCGGCCGAGTTTGCCCAGGCGCATGGAGTCACCGCCAGCACCTCGGCCGAGGAAGCGGTGCAAAACGCGGATGTGATCGTGGTCGCGACCTCGGCGACTACTCCGATCCTGCGCGGTGAATGGCTGGCGCCAGGGACCCACATCAACGCGGTCGGCGCGACCCGCCCCAATTGGCGCGAGCTGGATGATGCACTTCTCGTTAGGGCGAAGCTCTATGTCGAGTCGCGCGAAGCGGCGAGCCAGGAATCGGGTGACGTTATCGCCGCAGGCCAAATCTTCGCGGAACTCGGCGAGGTGCTCGCCGGGAAGAAACCGGGTCGGGAAAGCGACAAGGAGCTCACCCTCTACAAATCAGTCGGCGTCGCGGTCGAGGATATCGCGTCCGCCGCGCTGGTTTATGAGCGTGCCATCGCTACTCGTTAGGGCTTGACCCAGACCGGCGTTCCTACTCTGACGGAGTTGTAGAATTGGCGCGCTTTCCAAAAGGGCAGGCGGATGCAACCATGCGACGCCGGTTCGCCGGGAAGATACCCTTGGTGCAGGCCGTAGCCGGGCGAGAATTCCAAAAAAAACGGCATCGGCGCACCCTCGTAATGAGTATGGGGTGGCCTGCGATGTTTGCGAGTGTCGACGTTTGCCACCACGACTCGGCCGGAATCGTCAACATAGTCGCCGTAAAGGCCGGAGGTATGATCGAGGTCTTTGCGAATGACGCGAAAGTGTCCGATCGGCGTGCGATGGCCTTCCCGCCCGCTCGAGATGCGCGAGGAAGCAACGAGCGCTTTGCCGCGATAAAGATAAGCCTCCTGCGCGCGCAGACTAATGACGATTGACGATCTTCCGGTTTCGCGAATGGGAATGTTCGCCTCCAGCATCTCGGTCACGGTGGTGCACCCGCTGAAGGCGAGCAGCGTGAGACCGACGGCGCAGAATTGAAAAAATCGCTTGGTCATGAACGAGTGGAGGGCAGCCAAAGTCGAAGCATTTTTCTGACTGGGCAATGGAGTTTTGCACTAAGATTCGCGACGTAGCTGACCGAACGTGGTTGCGACCAGCGCTCGGTCTATGGCATCACTGCGGGCGTGAGTTCGCGGCAAGAAAAAATCGAGTCGGCCCTGCCGGCGGATCTCGATGCGCTGCCACGACTGCGCGAGGGGCGCAGAGAAGGTGGCTGGGGAGGGAATTGAACCCCCGACACGAGGATTTTCAGTCCTCTGCTCTACCAACTGAGCTACCCAGCCAAGGCGAAAATTCGAAACGGTTTGGAACGCCGGGCTCTCACTATGGCGGATTCTTTCCCGCAGGCAAGTTGTCGGCAAAGGTCCGGGGCAAATCGACCGCCTGGTTTAGCAGGTGCAGGTACAGCGCGCGGGAAATTTCTGTCGCCCCAAATTGCTCGAGGTGCGGAGTGAGCCATTGGGTGTCGAGGAGGATAAAACGCCGCTCCCGCAGGCGCTCGACCAATGCCCAGAGCGCGATCTTGGATGCGCCGGTCACCCGGTGAAACATCGATTCGCCAAAAAATGCGCCTCCAATCGCGACTCCGTAGAGACCGCCGACGAGTTCGTTAGCCGACCATGCCTCGACGGAGTGAGCGGAGCCGACCTCGTGCAAGCGCGTGTAACTTTCGATAATCTCCTGATTGATCCAGGTATCGGGTCGCGCGGCGCAGGCGCGGATCACCTCGCCAAAGCGGGTATTGAACCGAATCTCGATCGCACGCACGCGACGTTCACGTTTCAATCCATGAGGAACATGAAAGTGCTCGAGCGGCAGAATCGTCCGCGGATCTGGCGAGAACCAACGGATCTCGCCGTTCTCCATCGCCATCGGAAAAACTCCCAGCCGGTAGGCCTGCAATAAGAGGTCAGATTCGAGCATGCGCCACGTTTTCGTTTTGAATCGCAACAATCTCATCTCGCGCGTTGCTCTTCTCTTGCAAACCAACCGCGCCCTTTTACCTTTCCAGATGAAGCCCCTGTCTGTCGCCGCTCACCTCTTTCCGAGCCCCTCGGTTCGGCCCATCCCGTGAAGACTTCGGCGCATTCGCGAGTCCTTATTCTCGATTTCGGCTCGCAATATACCCAGGTGATTGCCCGCCGGGTGCGGGAGTGCCAGGTCTATTCCGAGATCGTCCGTCATGACATCGCCGCGGCCGAAATCGAGCAGCTCGCGCCCAAGGGCATCATCCTCTCCGGCGGCCCGGCCAGTGTCTATGAAAAGAGCGCGCCTCAGATTGATCTCCAGGTCTTTTCGTTAGGCATCCCCGTCCTTGGCATCTGCTACGGGATGCAGTTGATGGCCCGCCATCTCGGGGGGGAAGTCGAGTTCAGCGACCGGCGCGAATACGGAGCCGGGCTGCTGCAAATCGAAGGTGGCACGCCTCTCTTCGACGGCTTGGGCGGGCAGATGGACATCTGGAACAGCCACGGCGACAAGCTGACCGGCCTCCCGGAAGGTTTTCGCGCCATCGCCCAGACCGAGAATTCCGCCTTTGCCGCGATCGAAGACAGCACGCGCCAGCTCTACGCGCTCCAGTTTCATCCCGAGGTCTCGCACACCCCGCGCGGGAAGGAAATCATCGAGAATTTCCTCTTCCGCATCTGCCATTGCGCAATGGATTGGACGATGGGTTCGTTCATCGACGAGGCCTGCGACCGCGTCCGGCAGCAGGTCGGCGACGAGAAAGTGGTGCTCGGCCTGAGCGGCGGAGTCGACTCCTCGGTCGCGGCCGCGCTTTTACACAAAGCGATCGGCGACCAGCTCACCTGCATCTTCGTTAATAACGGGCTCCTGCGGGAGAACGAGGCCGAGATCGTGCAGCGCGTCTTTGGCGAGAATTTCCAGATCAAACTCAAATACGTCGACGCCTCGGCGAGTTTTCTCCGGCTGCTTGAAGGGGTGACCGACCCCGAGACGAAGCGCAAAGTGATCGGTGGCGAATTCGTTAGGGTATTCGAAGAAGCGACCAAGGAACTCCTCGCGCAGGACCGGGCCGACCAGCGACCGCACGCCGGCTATCGCTTCCTCGCCCAGGGCACGCTTTATCCCGACGTGATCGAGAGCGTCGCGATTGGCGGCAATCCGGCGTCGCTGATCAAGAGCCATCACAACGTCGGCGGGCTCCCGGAGAAGATGAATTTCGAGCTGGTCGAGCCGCTCCGGCAGCTCTTCAAGGATGAGGTGCGGCAGGCCGGCCAGCAGCTCGGTTTGCCTAACGAAATCGTGCATCGTCAACCTTTTCCCGGACCTGGGCTTGCCGTCCGGATCCTGGGGGAAGTGACCGACGAGCGCCTTCGCATCCTGCGCGACGCCGATGCGATCGTGGTCAGTGAGATGAAAGCTTCGGAGTGGTATTACCGGGTCTGGCAATCCTTCGCCGTCCTTCTCCCGGTTCGCTCGGTCGGGGTCATGGGCGACCAGCGCACTTATGAAAACACCATCGCGCTCCGCATCGTTGAGAGCCAGGACGGCATGACTGCAGACTGGGTGCGGCTGCCATATGAAATCCTCGCGCGCATCTCGAGCCGGATCGTGAATGAAGTGAAAGGCGTCAACCGCGTTTGCTACGACATCTCGACCAAGCCGCCGAGCACGATCGAGTGGGAGTGAGGGGAATTGCTGATTGTTGATTGGCGAGCCGCCATCGCTTCAAAAATAGAATGATCCACGTCCTCGACACCCGGCACGTGGGCCGGCCCGGAATCATCGCCGCTACGGCGCTGGAAACGAACGACGGCATCGCGCTCTTCGACACCGGGGCCGATGCGACCTTTAAAAATATCGCCAGCGCGATGTGCGCGGCTGGCTTCGCGCCTAACGACGTCCGCCATGTTTTCCTCAGCCACATTCATCTCGATCATGCTGGCGCCGCGTGGCATTTCGCCGAGTTAGGCGCGACGATCCACGTTCATCCGCGCGGTGCGCGCCATCTCGTAGACCCGTCGCGTCTGATGGAATCGGCCACGCGTATTTTTGGCGACGAGATGCAGCACCTCTGGGGCGAGATGCAGCCGATCGCGCAGGACAAGGTGAAGGCGACGGAGGATGGCGAGGTCATCCGGGCGGGTGAATTTGAAGTGCGTCCGCTTGCCACCCCGGGGCACGCCTCGCATCACAACGTCTATCAATGGGACGATTACCTCTTTGGCGGCGACGTCGCCGGGGTGCAACTCGATGATGGCCCGCCCGTCCCGCCCTTCGTCCCACCGGAGCTGCATGTCGAGTCGTGGCTGGAATCGATCGATCGCATGCGCGCGTTGCCGGTCACCCAACTTTATCTTCCACATTTCGGGCAGGTCAGGGGCGATTTGCCGAAGCACTTCGACGCGCTCGAGGAGCGGGTGCGCCGCTGGGCGAATTGGTTTCGCGATGAACTTCGCCAAGGCCGCGCGGAATCCG
This sequence comes from Chthoniobacterales bacterium, assembly GCA_051003415.1. Lineage (GTDB taxonomy): Bacteria > Verrucomicrobiota > Verrucomicrobiia > Chthoniobacterales > UBA10450 > Palsa-1392. The sequence goes on from JBPCLI010000051.1 coordinate 38,201, forward strand.
AGTTAATAGCGGACTTCGCCGGCTACGAAGCGCGTGACATTCTTGCCTCCGGCGCGGCGGAAGACCGACTGGCAGATTACGAAAAGGCCGACCCGAGCTTCATGGCGGTGACGGCGTCGATTCGCTACTGGCAGAAATTTCATCCGGACGAAATCGGGAAAGCCGGTTAAGACTCCTCGCTGCTCCTGATCCACCCGGTACTCGCGATTGTGCTCATCCCACGCTTCGAACGCGAAGCGAAATAAGGCTCCGCGTAGCAATAATTACCCGGGAGAAACGGAAGAAAATGCATCCGTCCGGTGGGCGGCTGCGTAATACCCACCACGCCCCGGATCTCCTCGATGCGAAGATTACTACCGTTCATTTTTATTGTTCTGCTTGCCGCCCTGGCCGGATTCGGAATTTCCCGTTTATCATCCTCGCGGCTTAGCCATGCGCCGAAGGCGAAACTCTCAGCGCCCACCTCCACGCCTCTTCAGGTCGTGCTGACCCCGTTAGGCGGGAAGGACAAGGTCGATCGCGATATCGCCGGGTTTCAATCGAGAATCAAAAGCACACCCAGCCAGGCGCCCGCTCTGCTCGAGAGACTCGGTTGGTCGTTTGTCGCGAAAGCCCGCATCAGTAGCGACCCTGGTTACTACAAGCTGGCGGAACAATGCGCGGATGCGATTGCTCTGCAGAAGCCGGGTTCGGTCGAGGGCGAACTGCTCCGGGGCCATATTTATCACGCGCTTCACCGCTTTAAAGACGCCGAGGCAGTCGCGCGGAAACTGGTGGCGCAACGCACTTTCACGTTCGACTACGCGCTCCTGGGCGACGCCCTGATGGAACAGGGACGGCTCGACGAGGCGGTCGATGCTTACCAGAAGATGGTCGACCTGAAGCCTTGTCTGCAGACCTACAGCCGGGTGGCGCACATGCGCTGGCTGAAGGGTGACCTGCCGGGAGCGATTCAAGCCATTCGTTTTGCCGTAAGCGGCGGCAGTATCCTCGAGCCCGAGCCGGTGGCGTGGGCTTATACCAAACTCGCTTCCTATGAGTTACAGGCGGGGCATTATGACCTCGCGCTCAAGGCCACCACCCTCGCGATTCAGTATGTACCCGACTACGCCGCCGCACAGTTGGTGCACGGTCGCATTCTGCTCGCTCAAGACAAAGCGACCGAAGCCGTGGATGTCCTTCGCCCCGCGGCAGAGAAGAGCCCGCTGCCCGAATATCTTTGGATCCTCGCCGATGCTTTACGGGCTTCGGGCAAGTCAGCGGAAGCGGTCACGCTTGAGAAAAAACTCCAGGCCACTGGGACCGCCAACGATCCGAGGACGTTCGCACTTTTCCTCGCCTCACGCGGCGAGAAGCTTGATCTCGCGCTCCGACTCGCGAAAGAGGAGCTCACTAACCGCCAGGATATCTTTACCCGCGACGCCCTTGCCTGGGCCGAACTGGCGCATGGTGATATCGGCGCGGCGGAGGCAGATATGCAACGAGCCTTGGCCGAAGGGACAAAGGATGGCCGCCTCTTCTACCATGCCGGCGTGATTGCCGTTGCGGCGGGTAAGACAGCCGCGGCCCACACTTTCCTCACCCAAGCAAAAGACTTGGAACGGACCCTCATGCCCTCGGAACGTTCCGCTTTGGAACACAATCTCGCGCTTCTTCCCCGGTCCCCCACTCAGGTTTCCTCCAGATAGACAAACCTAAAGCTAAAGAAAGATCACTAACAAAGTCATATGAAAAACAAACGATTCCTTGGGCTGGCCAGCCTCGCTCTTGCCGCCTTATCCCCGCTCGCCCTTTTCCCGGGCGAGGCCCGGGCTTCCAGTCACATGGACGCTCCCCTAATTACGCTCGACCCATCGGCCAATACGACCGACGTCTATGCCTTCCTCCATGAAGAAGGCGGCGAAAAAGTCCTCGAAACCGCTCTCGCCGTCTATCCTTTCGAGGAGCCCGGCATCGGCCCTAACAAATATAACTTCGACGACAACGTTCTTTATCAGATCGATGTCGCTTTGGGCGATGATCTCGCGACTGGCGCGGCTACCCTCTCCTACCAGTTTCGTTTCACGACCACGTTCAAGAACCAGGATACGATTCTGCAGTCCTTCCTCGGTGTGATTAATACCGTCGATGGGGCCAATCAGAACCTGACCCAGAACTACACCGTCACGAAAGTCGATCATCGGGACAACTCCACCACCGACCTCGGTTCCGGCGTCGTCCCGCCGAATAACCAGGGCATCGCCACGCCCCTCTACAACATTGATAACAATGGAGAGAACGCAGCCAAGCCGGGCGTCGCAACAGATGCCGCTCTGGACAGCTATACAAAAACTTCGATCTCGACTTTGTCGAGCGGGTATAAGTCGTTCGCCGGACAGCGCGAAGACGGCTTCTATGCCGATATTCAGGCGGTCTTCGACCTGTTGAATTTCCGGACCGGAACGGACGTCTTCGATAGCCAAGCTGGCTTTAACGTTCATACCCTCGTCCTGCAAATCCCCTTGAGTGAACTTGGCGGCGACCAGCAAGTGGTCGGCGTTTATGCCACGACCAGCCGGCAGACAACCCGCGTGCTGAGCGAAGGCCCGGCCTCGATGCCGCCGGTCAACACCGGCCCCTTTGTGCAGGTCGGCCGTCAGGGCAACCCGCTCTTCAACGAAGGCCTCGTGGCGCTGAAAGACAAGGATCTCTACAGCCGCACCCAGCCGACTGCCGATGCGACTCTCTTCCAGCAATACGCCTCGACCCCGGAGTTGGCAAAGCTGATTAATACCATCCTGTTCAATGGCCAGATGACCGCCCTTGAGACAGACCGCACCGATCTTGTTGGCATTTTCATTCCGGACCTTATCAAGGTCGACCTCTCGACCGCTCCCGCGCGTCTCGCCGGTGGCGGGCCGGACTTTGTCGCCAACCCGGATGACGCCGGCTTCAGCCGTCTGGGGATCTTCGGCGGCGACACGTTAACCAGCACGGTGCAGACCGGCTTCTTCAATAACGGCACCGTCCCCGGTGGCTGGCCGAATGGCCGGCGGTTCGGTGACGACGTCCTCGACATCGCAGTCACCGCGATCCTGAGCGACCTACGTGACCCAGCCAATCCCGTCATTACTTCCGCGGACGGAATCGATAACGTGAGCAAGAACGACAGCGTCTACAACAAAGTCTTCCCATATGCTGGCACGCCGCACAACGGCCGCAACCATATGCACCACAGCGCCCTCGCCGTGGTCACGGAAGATCGTTTTCAGAACATCTCCACACGCGGCCCGGTTGAGACCGGCGATAGCGTCCTCATCGGCGGTGTCATCATTGGCGGGAATGCAGTCAAGCATGTCATTTTCCGCGCCCTCGGGCCTTCGCTCGAAGGCAACAGTGTGATGGGTCCGCTGGCTGACCCGACGCTCGATATCTATCAAGGCAGTACTCTCATTTTCTCGAATGATAACTGGCAGGACACTCAGAAGGACGAAATCACCGCCACCGGCCTCGCGCCGTCGAATCCGCTCGAAGCAGCCGTCGTGCTCGACCTCGCGCCCGGCGCCTACACCATGGTCGTCCGTGGTAAGAACGGCACGACCGGCGTGGCCTTGGTTGAAGGTTACGACTTGGATCAATAACGGAGTTTAACTTCGAGGTAAGTTATGCGGGCCGATCGGAGCAATCTGGTCGGCCCGCTCGCTTTCTGTGCCTCAGGTCGATTGATTTGCGATCGTGCCCGGGAACGCTTTGTTCACCTCCTCATGAGAATTCTGCTCGGCCTTATACTCCTCGGCCTGGCCAGCCCGGCCCTGGCGCACGATCCCGGGCTGAGCTCGACCAACCTGCATATCGGAGCTTCCGAGATCGGTGCAGTGGTGACTTTCAACGAACGCGATGTCTCCAGCGTGCTGGGGGAAAGCCCGGAAACCTTGAGCGCAAACGGGCCCGAGATCCGGGCCAAGCTCGAGACGCTGGCCCGCCGAGCCTTGACTCTCGAAACCGGCGGACAGCAACTCCAGCCACTAACCGTCCGAGCCGGTATCGATATGAACAAGAATGTGGAGTTCAGCTACACCTACGAGCGACCAGCCGCCGGCAGCGAGATCGCGGTTCATTCCCTTCTCCTCCCGGAGATGCCATTTGGCCACCGCCAGGCTTTCGCCGCCACCGACATCGCCGGCAAGGAAATCGCGCGCAGTCTTCTCAGCAACCGGGAAAGCACAGCCCGGGTAACTCCCGGCAAAATCTCTCCCACTGCCGATCATTCCTTCCTCGACTTTCTGCTGCTCGGCATTCGCCACATCCTGACGGGCTACGATCACCTTCTCTTTCTTTTCGGATTGTTAATCGTCTGCCACAACCTGCGAGCAGCGGCCCTTCTCATTACCTGTTTCACCCTTGCCCATTCCATTACCCTCGCCCTCTCGACTTTTGGTCTGGTGCAATTACCCAGCCGCTGGGTCGAGTCGGCGATCGCCGCTTCCATCTTATATGTCGGAGCGGAGAATCTGCTCCGCCGGGGAACTCATTTTCGCGGGCGCTGGCTTTTGACTTTTAGTTTCGGCCTCGTCCACGGGCTCGGTTTCGCCAGCGTCCTGCGCGAGATGGGCGTGGCGAACAGCGGACGGGCGGCGATCGTGCCGCTGGTGGCGTTTAATTCCGGGGTGGAAATTGGACAGCTCTGTGTCGCCGCCGTCCTCCTCCCGCTCATTCTCCATTTCCGCAAAGAGCCGCGCTTCCTGCGCCTCGGCGTGCCCACCTGTTCGGCGATCGTCGCAATCGCGGGCGCTGCCTGGCTGGTCCAGCGCACCCTCTTTGGTTAGGCGCAAAGTTCTAGGAGCCGTCCGTTGCCATCAGATGCTGAAATCGCGCATCGCTGCGCAGAAGATCCCACTGCGGCTCGACGCGCAGCGTGCCGGGCGTCGGCCCGCCCATTTGCCTAACGAGCTTCTCGAGCAGGTCGAGGGCTTGATCGTTCCGTCCTAACTGCGCGTAAATCGCCGCCAGGTTGGTCGCGAGGAGCGGGCCGTCGAGGGCGTCGGCCGAAATCGGAAGCAATTGCACGGCGCGTTCGCCGGTCGCCATCGCCTCCTCCGCCCGGCCCAGCATGGCATCGATCAACGCCTGCATAATAAGAATCTTCGGATCGTTAGGCGATTCGATCGCTTCCACCAGCACCGCCTCCCTGGCCGCGTTGAAAGCGCGTCCGGCCTCTTCCTCGTTCCCGCGGCCGCGCGCGATCAACCCCATATACCAGTCGCGGGGAACGGTATAATCATCGAGCGCGCCAACGAACCCGCACAAGCCGATGTCGTTGTATTTGCATTCTGTGCAGGTCCCCAGCCTCCGCGCGGCCTCGTCGTAATCCCGTTCGATCAAAGCGTGCCGCACGGCAATGGTCGTCACAGCGCCGCCCGGATCGAACCCCTTCGGAGTCCGCTGCAACGCCTGGCGCAGAGGGGCCGTCTCGCCGTGTTCGCGCAGTCGGAGGTCGGCCCGCGCGATCGGAATCATGTGCGCATCGGGGGCGATCGAAGCCTCTTCCGCGAGCACCTCGTCCGCTTGCTGGTAACGCCGCAAATAAGTCAGCGTCTCGGAAAGGTTCCAGAGCGCCGAGACGTTCCGCGGGTCGAGTTGACGGGCGCGCTCCAAATGAAGAATCGATTCCTCCCAACGACCGCGGCGACGCTCGATCACGCCAAGCGCGCTGGCCACATCGGCCTCGTTAGGCAAGGCCCGTTGCGCGAGGGTCAGTTCCCGAATCGCAGAGTCGTAATCGCGCGCGGAATAGTAATGATAAAAAGCGAGCGCGAGATGCCCCTCACCGAGGTCTGGGCGCAAACGCAGCGCCGTTTCTGCCGCCTCTTTCGATTTCGCGAGCCGGGCCCAACTCTTGTCGTAGCCGAACCAAAAGAGCTCGCCATGAATGCGCGACGCGAGATAATGCGCGAGGGCGAACTGCGGGTCGCGGATCAGCGCCTGATCGAGCAACGGAAGGGCTTTCTCGCCGTTCTCGTGCGGATCGCCCAAACCACTCCAGCGGAAGAGATCCCGCGCCTGAATGTAAAGATCGTAGGCTGCGAGATCCTTCGTCGGCGCCCTGGAAAGGCCGGCTATTTCCCTCGGCGAAAGATTGGCCTGCAACGCCCTCACGATCCGCTCGGCCAGTTCGGTTTGGATGGCGAAAAGATCCGTTAGCTCGCGATCGAAAGTCTCGGCCCAGACATGGACGTCAGTCCGCGCGTTGATGAGCTGCGCGTTGACTCGAACGCGATTGCCCGATCGGCGCACCGTCCCTTCCAGAATATGTGCGACGCCGAGCGCCTCCCCGATCTCGCGCAGGTTCCGCGTGCCGGTGCGATATTGCTGCACCGAGGTGCGGCTGATCACCTTCAAGTCGGCGATCCGCGCTAGGCTGGAGAGAATGTCATCGTGCACGCCGTCGGCGAAAAAGGTGTTCTCCCGGTCGTCGCTCAGATTTTCGAAGGGGAGGACGGCGATGCTTTTTTCGGGCACATCAGTCGTCGCCTTCGTCGCAGCCGTGGGCGGCAACTCCTCGGTGCGCTTGATCCCCGACGGAGTGAGGTCGTAAGCCCAGGCGAGAACGGCCGCGATCGGGAAACCGAGGCAGAGGCCAAGAATGACGAGGCGCACCGTCCAGTTGGGGACTTCAAAAAATGGAAAAACCTGGGTGGCGACCTGCACCAGGACCCAGGCAACGACGACGTAACCGACCGCGACCCGATAAACCTTGCGCCGTTTCAGCTCGACGAAGAACTGCTTCAACGCTGTGCCCCGGGAGGGCGGGCGGTCGACGCTCGTATCGGGAAGGCTCACGCCATGCTTATGCTGTCGGATGGCGAGAGCGGCAAGTGCCTGCTGCAGGCCAGTCGGACGAGGACGCCAAAAAAAAACTGCAACTTCACGAGCCGGATTCCGTAGACCATAATTGAATGAAGAACAACTGCTTATCTCCCATTCGTCAGCGTCACGCATTCTCTTGCGATTCCGGGCGCTTTTCTCTTTTGCAAGCAAATGAAAAGAGCTTTGTCCAAGCCGGACGAAGTCACCCCTGTGGCTGCGCCGTTCGCCGCCACTCCGAATCGAAAAACCAAAATGAAAGGAATCAATAATATGAACGCAATTACCAAACATCCATGGATGCGCGCCCGGTCTCTGGCGTCTCTCGGGCTTCTGCTCGCGACCGTTACTCTGCTGGCCTTCGTGTCCCAGTCAGTGCAAGCCAGTGGCGAAAAGCCGTTTCACGCCACTTTCACCACCCAACTCGAGAGCGTGTTGGAGTTTCCGCTCCTTCACGTCACAGTGAACAGCCGGGGCCAGGCAACCTATATGGGCAGAACCACTGCCGATACGACTGACCAGGTCATAAATGTGATCGATGGCAGCGGGACGGCGACCTACGTACTAACCGGCGTGAACGGAGACACCCTCATCCTGGCTCTAGTCTTTCCAATTGGGGGCTCGGTTAACGTGGAAGGGGGAGTCACCTTTTCCGGCAGTTATACAGTTGCGGGAGGAACAGGCCGGTTCAGCGGTGCCACCGGCAGCGGCGTTTTCGCGGGCGGGGCGCTCCTTCTTACCGAGACCGATGGTATCGGTGCATTTGCCGTCGTCGGCACAATCTCGTTGCCGGGCTCCTAGTGGAAGGCTGTTTCTTCAGCGACAAACAATGGAGGGACCTCGCTTCCGCATCCAGACAAGCAGAGAAGTCCTTCCAAGCCTCTTTTGAAACGTGCAAATAACACCTTCGTTCGAACCAATGCCAAAACTGAAGATATCCGTGTTGGCCTCGCATGGATCGCGCGAAGGGAGCGACTTTGTCCTGAGTGTGAGCAGGGACAAACGGTGGAGGGGAGGCGCTTCTGCTTGTGCAGGGCACGTGGAAGCACCCCTCCATTTCGCCGTTAACTCCGAGCCGGTTCGCTCTCACAATGTTAAGCAACAATGCCGAGCGAAAAGCGGAGCAGTCAGCAGCGCGGAAAAGCCGACAAGCGACCACCCTGCAAAGCGGCCACCCTGCCCGTCGCGCGGAGCTGCCGCAAAACTTTTCCGCAACTTCAACCGCCGCATTCCGTAGAACATTATTGAATGAAGAGCTCCCGCTTGTCCCCTTCCTCAGCGCCAAGCTTTTTTTCGCAATTCCGCGCGCTTTGCCATTTTAAAAGGTAGTGAAAAACAACTTCGTCCAACCGGACGGAACAACCAGAAAGCAAGGAAACACAAAATGAAAACCCTCAGAACTAACTACAATTCGAATCGGCCGGCGAACGCCTTCCGATTGAAAAGGATGATAACTAACCGGTTGCACAGTGCCGCCGGTTTTCTCCTCATCACGTTCGCGCTCTCCTGGATCGGGCTGTCGCCCACCGCCAGAGGCGCTGATCCTTCAATGGAGGGAGGATACCCCAATCCGAACTTCTTCAGTCGTCCCTATCGGGATGTCATCATGGCCGACAACCCCATCATGTATTGGCGCCTGGGAGAACTCGCCGGGACCCTGGCCTACGACGAAACCAGTCAGCACCGAGATGCAATCTATGTTGGAAACCCCACTCTTGGTATACCTGGTGCTATTCTCGAGGACGCCAATACCGCAACTGGGTTCAATGGCCATAACCAATATGTCACGTGGAATCCGACCGCGAGCGTTTCTGGCACGTTTACGGTCGAGGCATGGGTGAAAGAGGGGAAACTCTACCAAACGCAGACTTTCGTAAATACCCGCAGCACGGCGGCCGATTATAGCTTCGATCTCAAGTTCGAACTGGTCACGCTCAACTTTGTGCAAAAACAGATCCATTTCGACATAGGCGATGGGCGTCGCTGGCTGGCGGTTGGCGGCCTGCCCTTCGACTTCAAGGCCACGGTTTGGTACCATGTCGCGGCGGTGGTCACTCCGACCCGAGCAGTTTATTACGTGGATGGAGTGAAGATCGGCTCGGCTAGCTACACTGGCACCCCGCTCTTGTGCGACTTCGCGCACAAGGTCGAAATCGGCACCAACACTGCGTCTGGCTGGATTTTTAACCAAGTGCAGAGCGTCATCGACGAGGTCGCCATCTATGATTACGCCCTCACTGCAGACCAGATTGCCGCGCATCACGTGACAGGAGAACCTCCTGGGGAATAGAAAGCATCATACGAGCTCAGCCGCCCCGCTCACCGCGGGGTGGCTCTTCGGCTGTTCCGCATCGCGAAAGATTTTCTGCAATTTTCGACGTTTTTTTTCGTTTGGAATAGGTGAATGACGCATTCGTCTCAACGCTGGGGAAGGATTTGTCCTGAGTGTGAGCAGGGACAAACGGTGGAGGGAGGCGCTTCCGCCTGTGCAGGGTACGTGGAAGCACCCCTCCATTTCGTTACCAGGTTCAGACTTGGGCGCTCTGGAAGGAGGTGAGAGGCAAGTGGTTCAATCGAGAAGAAAAACAAAACGCACGACCATCTTCTTTCATGATTTAGGCTTGTTCCTGGATCTAGTCTGGCAACATTGGAAACCGCGGGCCAGACTCGTTTGACGTCTTGGTCGGGGACGCTGACCCGGGCCGGCTGTCCTTTGCTTCTGTCGCTGCCCGCTCTCCCGCCGAGGTCACCGTCCTCGGCTACAGGCCTAGATCGCCAGCAAATCGGTCAGATCTGCTGTCGTTAGGCCAGTCATCAGCGGCTCTTCCGTTTCCAGCATCGCGCTGGCCAGCTCGCGCTTCCGCTTTTGCAGGTGCAGGATCTTTTCCTCGACCGTGTCGCGCGCGATCAATTTATAGGAAGTGACAACCCGCTTCTGTCCGATGCGATGAGCGCGATCGGTCGCCTGCGCTTCGACCGCCGCGTTCCACCAGGGATCGAAATGAATCACGGTGTCAGCCGCGGAGAGGTTCAGCCCGACGCCCCCGGCTTTCAGGCTGATCAAAAAAACCGGGATCGCCTCGTCGTTCTGGAACCGGTCGACCTCCCGTTGCCGGTCCCTCGTTAGGCCAGCGAGGTAACAATGCGCCGTCCCGTTCGCCTCCAGCCGGGCGCGGATGAGATCGAGCATTTTCACGAACTGGCTGAAGATAAGGACGCGATGACCGCCATCGATGATTTCCTCGAGCAATTCGTCGAGCAGATCGAGCTTGGCCGAGGAGTCGCTGTTCTGTGTCTGGGGAGCGCGGGCGACCTCGCCTGCTGTTTTTCGCGACTCGCCAAAAATTCCGGAAGTGTCCCGCGAGTCGCGTGACACGGCAGGCGG